>DATIYE010000095.1:0-10328 GCA_035517795.1 Gaiellaceae bacterium
TCGGCCGCGGCGCAATGCACCTCGGCGGAGCCGTCGGCGAAGAGCTTCACGCGCGCGGAGCAGTAGTCGTCGAAGCCCTCCGAGAAGCAGATGTTCTTGAAGCCGACGGCGAAGCCGACCCCTCGCCGCACCCCTTCGCCGTGGGTCGTGTTGCCGGCGCCGCCGGGTAGGCGAAACGGGTCACGCGGGAGCGGCTCCGGCGCGGGCGGCTCGAGCGAGGCCGCAGCGCGGATCACCTCGGCCGTCGGCAGCGAGCCCTCGATCCGCTGGCCTGTCGGCAGCGTGTCACCGGGCCCGAGCGCGTTCAGAAGCCGGAGCTCGACTGCGTCGATCCCGAGTGCCTCGGCGAGCTTGTCCATCTGCGCCTCGGCCGCAAAGCACGTCTGTACGGCGCCGAAACCGCGCATCGCGCCGCACGGCGGGTTGTTCGTATACACGGCGGTCGCCTCGAGCAGGGCGTTGGGTACGGCGTAGGGCCCGCAGGCGAACGCGGCTGCGTTGGCGCAGACGGCGGTCGAGCTCGACGCGTACGCGCCACCGTCGAGCAGGATCCGCATCTCGACGCTGACCAGCCTGCCGTCGGTTCTCGCCGTATGCCGCGCCCAGATCCTGGACGGATGCCGGTGGACGTGCCCGGTGAACGACTCCTCACGGCTGTAGACGATCTTCACGGCCCGGTTACAGTGCAGGGCGAGCAGCGCAGCATGGATCTGCATCGAGACGTCCTCGCGGCCGCCGAAGGCACCCCCGACTCCGGCCAGGTGGACGCGGACGCGCTCGAGCGGAAGGCCGAGACAGGGCGCGATCTGGGCGCGATCGATATGCAGCCACTGCGTTGCGACGTGGATGTCGACTCCACCCTCGCCGTCTGGAACGGCCAGCCCTGACTCGGGCCCGAGGAAGGCCTGGTCCTGGATGCCCGTCTCGTAGCGCCCCTCCACCGAGACCTCGCCCCGAGCGCCCGGGTCGCCGTGCCTGATCACCATCGACCTGACGACGTTCGGCCGCGGGTCGTCGCGGTAGCCGTGCCCCTGCGTCGGTCGATCGGGATGGAGGTCGGGCTGCTCGGTCGCGCGTTCCATGTCGGTGATCGGTTCGAGCGGCTCGTAGTCGACCCGGATCGACTCGGCCGCGCGACGCGCCTGCTCGGGATGCTCGGCGGCGACCAGCGCGACCGGCTCGCCGAAGTAGCGGACGCGGTCGATCGCGAGCACCGGCTGGTCGCGGAACTCGAGCCCGTAGCGCTTCTCGCCGGGAACGTCCGCGTGGGTGAGCACGGCGTGGACGCCGGGCATGCCCACCGCCGCCGAGAGATCGATCTCGCGAATCCAGGCGTGTGCGTGCGGACTCCGGACGGTGTGGCCCCAGAGCATTCCGGGTGCGTTCAGGTCGCTCGAGTAGGCGAACTCGCCCTTGACCTTCGGAATGCCGTCCGCTCGGACGAGCGGCTCGCCGAGGCGGCCCGCTTCGAGTGGGGACGGCGCAACCGTGGTCGTCACGGTCATTCCCAACCGCCCCGGGCGGCGACCCGGACGGCATCGAAGATCTTCTCGTAGCCGGTGCAGCGGCAGAGGTTGCCCGAGAGCGCCTCGCGGATCTCGTCATCGGACGGCTCGGGCGAGGCCCGAAGCAGCTCGGCCGCAGCGACCACGAGACCCGGGGTGCAGAAGCCGCACTGGACAGCCCCGCAGCGGACGAACGCCTCCTGGATCGGGTGCAGCGAGTCGCCGTCGGCGAGACCCTCCACGGTCGTCACCTCGTGGCCTTCGGCCTGCGCCGCGAGCACGAGGCAGGAGCAGACGAGCACGCCGTCGAGGAGAACCGAGCACGAGCCGCACTCCCCCTGCTCGCAGGCGTTCTTCGATCCCGGATAGCCGAGCTTCTCCCGCAGGGCGTACAGGAGCGACTCGCCCTCCCAGCAGTCGGCCTCGGCCGCTACGCCGTTGACGGTGAGGGAGACCCTCATCGCGCGAGCGTCCTTGCGAGAGCCCTCGTCGTAAGGATCCGCAGGGCATGCCGCCGGTAGTCGGCGCTGCCTCGTACGTCGTCGATCGGGGAGGCCGCGTCGGCGACCTGCTCCGCGAACGTATCTGCCTCCGAAAGCGGGGCCGTGACGAGGACGGGCCGCGGACTCGCCGATCCGAACGACGCTCGCAGCTCCCGACCCGCCGAGAGGGCGAGCGAGCAGACCGCGATCACCATCGCGTTGCGAGGCCCGATCTTCATGAACGTCTGCGGTGCCTGCGAGGGGCGCAACCGCACGGCGGCGATCAGCTCGTCGGGCTCGAGAGCGGTCTGCTTGACGCCGGTGACGAACTCGGCGAGACCGACGCGGCGCTCAGCGCGGACCGAGACGCATTCGATCTCGGCACCCTCGACCAGCAGCGGCGGCAGCGCATCACCGGCAGGGGAAGCGGTGGCGAGGTTGCCTCCGATCGTGCCGCGATTCCGGATCTGCGGCGAGCCGACGGTGCGTGAGGCCTCGGCGAGCGCCGGCAGGAGCATCTGGAGCTCCCCCTCCATCGCCTCCGCGTAGGTCAGCCCGGCACCGAGGCGAACCTCGCCATCCTCGCGCGACCAGCCGCGCAGCTCCTTCACCTCGTTCAGGTTGAGAATCGCCCGCGGGCGCGAGCGGTCGAAGTTGAGCGCCACCATCACGTCCGTACCCCCCTGGATCGGCAGCGCGTCGGGATGCTCGGCCTTGAGCTCGAGCGCCTCGCCGAGGGTGCGTGGGCGGAGGACTTCCACGAGGGGAACTGTACGGTTCGCGTGCCGATGACGACCCTCGCACACGCCCACCTGGTGACGATGGACGATGCCGGCACCGAGCATGGAAACGGCTGGGTCCGGATCGAGGACGGAGTCGTCGCCGAGGTCGGCTCGGGCGAACCGCCCGGCCCGGCGGAGGACCTGCGCGGCGCCGTGATGACGCCGGGCCTGGTCAACACCCATCACCACCTTTACCAGACGCTCACCCGCGCCCGCGCCCAGGACGCCGGCCTGTTCACCTGGCTTCGCACCCTCTATCCGGTCTGGGCGCAAATCGACGCCGAGATGCTCTACGCCGCCGCTCGCACGGGCATCGCCGAACTCGCGCTCTCGGGCTGCACGACCGTCTTCGACCACCACTACGTCTTCCCGCGCGGCGTCTCGGGCCTCGTCGAGGCCGAGCTGCGCGCGGCGGCCGCGCTGGGCGTGCGGATCGTCGCCTCCCGCGGCTCGATGGACCTCGGCGTCTCCGACGGCGGCCTCCCGCCCGACAACCTCGTGGAAAGCATCGACGAGGTGCTGGCCGACACCGAGCGTCTCGCCGGGCTCGTCGACGGAGCGACGGCGCAGATCGCCGTCGCTCCGTGCTCGCCGTTCTCGGTCACGACCAGGCTGATGGAGGAGTCGGCCGCCCTTGCACGACGCCTCGGCCTCAGGCTTCATACCCACCTGGCAGAGACGGTCGAGGAGGAGGCGTATTGCCGGAAGGTCCACGACTGCACGCCCGTCGAGTACCTCGAGCGCGTCGGCTGGCTCGAGGGCGATGTCTGGTGCGCCCACTGCATCCACCTCTCGCAGTCCGAGATCGAGCGCTTCGGGGAGCGCGGGGTCGGAGTCGCGCACTGCCCGACCTCCAACCTCCGGCTCGGAACGGGCATCGCCCCGGTACGGGAGCTCCTCGACGCAGGGGTCGACGTCGGGCTCGGCGTCGACGGGTCGGCCTCGAACGAACGCAGCGACCTGTTCTTCGAGGTGAAGCAGGCGCTCCTCGTGGCGCGCGGCCGCGGCGGGCCTGCGGCCATGACGGCGCGCCAGGCCTTGCACCTTGCAACACAAGGTGGCGCTCGGGTGCTGGGAAGAGCCGACATCGGGTCGATCGAGCCGGGAAAGCGCGCCGACCTCGCGATCTGGCGCATCGACGGGCTCGAGCTGGGCGGCGCCGCCGATCCCGTCGCCGGCCTCGTCTTCGCGGGCCCCCACCGCGTCGACCGCCTGCTGGTCGGGGGCGTCGAGGTGGTTGCCGGCGGCCGCCTCGTCCGCGCCGACGAGGAGGAGATCGCCCGAGAGCAGCGCCGGCAGGCCGCCCGCCTCCCGGCAGCGTAGAGTCGAGCCGTGACCGTCTCGACCCACGTCCTCGACACCGAGCGCGGCCGCCCGGCCGAGGGCGTCCGCGTCGAGCTCTGGCGCGGCGACGAGCTCGTCGGGGCCGGAGAGACCGACGCCGACGGGCGCATCCGCGAGCTCGCCGAGGGCGCGCCCGGTACCTACAGGATCGTCTTCCGGCCCCCCTCGCCGTTCTTCCGCCGGGTGGAGCTCGAGGTCGAGCTCGGCGACGGCCACCACCACGTCCCGCTGCTCGTCTCGTCCTACGCGTGCGCGACCTACCGCGGAAGCTGAGCGCCGAGGAGCTCGCGGAGCTGTTCGAGGGCCGCACCCGCTTCGTCGAGAAGCTGGCCGGGATCGACGACCCGCTCCTGCACGCCCGCGAGATCGCCTCCGGCCTCTCGGACGCCGAGAAGAAGGAAGTGCTCGATGCCCATCCGGCGATCGGGGCGAAGGGAAGGCTCTCGGCCCGCTCGGCGGCCGAGCAGGGAAACGACGAGGCGCCGGAGCTCGACGAGCTCAACCGCATCTACGAGGAGCGCTTCGGGTTCCGCTTTGTTGTCTTCGTCAACGGCCGGCGCAGGAGCGAGATCGTGCCGATCATCCGCGAGCGGCTGGGGCGCACGCGGGCCGATGAGCTCGCGACCGCGCTCGACGAGCTCGTCTCGATCGCCGAGGACCGGTGGCAGCGCTCCTAGCTCCGGGCGACTACTGGTGGAGCTGGGGCGACCTGGTCTTTCGCTGGCTCCACGTGATCGCCGGGATCGCCTGGATCGGATCGTCCTTCTACTTCATCGCCCTCGACAACCACCTCGAGCCGCCGGCCGAGACCGACGCCGCCCGGGGCGTCGGCGGCGAGGTGTGGGAGATCCACGGCGGCGGCTTCTACCGGGTCGAGAAGTTCCGGGTCGCGCCGGAGAGGCTTCCGGACAGGCTCTACTGGTTCAAGTGGGAGGCCTACACGACCTGGCTCTCGGGATTCGCGCTCCTCTGCGTCGTCTACTTCGCCCACGCCTCGACGTTCCTCGTCGACCAGTCGGTCGCCGACCTCTCGACGACAGAGGCGGTCGCCCTCGCGATCGGCGGACTTGCTCTCGCCTGGATCGTCTACGACACGGTCTGCCGGCTGCTCGACCGCCACGAGCTCGCACTCGCCGTCTGCGTCGCTGCCTTCGTCGTCCTCGCGGCCTGGGGCTGCTCGCAGCTCTTCGCCCCGCGCGCGGCCTACATCGAGGTCGGGGCAATGCTCGGGACGATCATGGCCGCGAACGTCTTCCTCGTGATCATCCCGATGCACTGGAAGCTCGTTCGGGCGAAGGAGGCGGGCGAGGAGCCAGACCCGAGCTGGAACGCCCGGAGCAAGCAGCGGTCGGTGCACAACAACTACTTCACCCTGCCGGTTGTGTTCGCGATGCTCTCGAACCACTTCCCGTTCACCTACGGGCATGCCCACGCCTGGGTGATCCTCGTCGTGCTGATGGCACTCGGCGCGCTGACGCGCCATTACTTCAACCTCCGGCACTCCGGCCGTGACGCCTGGTGGATCCTGGCGCTCGCCGCAGCCGGGATCGTCGGACTGGCGGTCGCGATCAGGCCGACACCGAGCGCCTCGAGCTCGTCGGGGCCGCCGCCGAGCTTCGCCGAGGTGGAGGCGATCGTCGCCACCCGCTGCGCACCCTGCCACTCACTGAACCCGACCCAACCCGGCTACAGCTCCCCGCCGGCCGGGATCGTCCTCGAGACGCCTGCCCAGATCAGGGCCGATGCCGCGCTCATCCGCACGGTCGCCGTCGACTCGACCGCGATGCCGCTTGCAAACGCGACGGGGATGACCCAGGCCGAGCGCGACAGCCTCGCGCGCTGGCTCGCATCGCGCTAGTTTCAGCGCCGTGCTCGAGATCGCCGCAGCGGGCTTCACCTTCCGCGCCCGGTTCGAGGAGGCCGAAGCGCCGGCGACCATCGCCGCCTTTCGGGCGATCCTTCCCTTCGAGGACCGGCTCATCCACTGCCGCTGGAGCGGCGAGTCGAACTGGATCCCGTGGGGTGACCGGCGGCTCGGCATCGGACCCGAGAACGCCACCTGCTATCCCGCGCCCGGAGAGCTCCTGCTCTACCCCGGCGGGATCAGCGAGACCGAGCTGCTCTTCCCCTACGGACACTGCTCGTTCGGCTCGAAGGCGGGCGCCCTGGCCGGCAACCACTTCGCCACGGTGGTCGAGGGCGGCGAGAACCTGGCCGAGCTCGGGCGGCTGACCCTCTGGGAGGGCGCTCAGGCGATCAGCTTCAGGGAGCGGTAGGAGCTTTCGCGCCGCCTGCCATCAGCAGGCCGATCTCGTCGACGCTCGCGCCCGCGGCCGGCAGCTCGCCCGCGATCGCGCCCTCGTAGATCACCGCGATCCGGTCGGCGAGCTCCAGGATCTCGTCGAGGTCCTCGCTGAAGACGAGCACCGCCGCACCTCCGGAGGCCGCTTCGACGAGGTAGGAGCGAACCGTCTCGGTGGCTCCGACGTCGAGCCCCTGCGTCGGGGAGGCGGCGATGACGACGCGCGGCGAGCCCGAGAACTCGCGCGCGATCACGACCTTCTGAAGGTTGCCGCCGGAGAGCACCCGGGCTGGAACCGACGGGCCCGGCGCGGCGATCCGGTAGCGCTGGATCAGCTCGACCGCGCGCGCGCGGATCCGCTCGAGCATCAGGAACGGGCCGCGCGAGACCGGAGGCTCGCGATACGAGCGAAGAGCGAGGTTCGTGGCGATGCTGAGGCCCGGTGCGGAACCCGTCCTCATCCGATCCTCGGGGACGAAGGCGACTCCAGCCTCGAGCGCCGACCTGGGATCGCCGCCGCGGAGCGGCTTGCCGTCGACCCGGATCGCGCCCGCGGTGGGGACCCGCAGGCCGGCGATCGTCTCGGCCAGCTCGCGCTGGCCGTTGCCGGCCACCCCTGCGACGGCGACGATCTCGCCGGCCTTCACCACCAGCGAGACGCCCTTGACGGCCTCCCCGCGACCCCCTTCCGCCCTGACGTTCTCCAGCTCGAGGACCGGTGATCCGGCGGGGCCCCGCGACTCGCGCGCGCGCTCCCCGAGCTCCCGTCCCACCATCAGCGTCGCCAGCGAGCGAGGCGTCGCCTCCTCGGTATCGATCGTCGCAATCGACCTGGCGGCTCGAAGGACCGTCACCCGGTCGGAGACGGCCTTCACTTCGTTCAGCTTGTGCGAGATGAAGATCACCGTCCGGCCGTCGGCCGCCATCTGGCGGAGCGTGACGAAGAGCCGCTCGGCCTCTTGCGGGGTGAGCACAGCGGTCGGCTCGTCGAGGATCAGGATTCGAGCGTGGCGATAGAGCACCTTCAGGATCTCGACCCGCTGCTGCTCGCCGACCTAGAGCTGCCAGATCCGCGCCTTCGGGTCGACCGCGAGCCCGTAGCGGTCGGCGATGGCCCCGACGCGAGCCTCGATCGCGGTCGGGTCGATGAGACGCTTCCCCTTGCCCGACTCGCCGAGCACGATGTTCTCCGCCACCGTGAACGGCTCGACGAGGCGGAAGTGCTGGTGCACCATCCCGATTCCCGCCTCGATGGCATCACGCGGCGTCTCGAACGAGACCGCCTTGCCGTAGAGGAAGATCTCGCCCTCGTCGGGCCGGTAGAGCCCCGTGAGGATGTTCGAGAGCGTGCTCTTGCCGGCCCCGTTCTCACCTAGCAGCGCATGCACCTCTCCGACCGCCGCCTCGAAATCGACGCCGTCGTTGGCAACCACCCCCGGGAAGCGCTTCGTGATCCCGCGCATCGCCACGGCAACCCCGTCGGGGGAAGCCGTGGCCGATGCAGCAGTTGCTTCCGGAGTCGAGACGGCTAGCCCTTCGGGCTGCCGATCACGCCTTTGACCAGCCAGTTCATGCCGTAGAGGCTGTTGGTGCCGCCCTTCAGGACCTGCATGCGCACGCCCTTGGCGACGCGGAGCTTGCCGGACTGGTCATACAAAGGCCCCGTGAACTCGTAGAACTTGCCGCTCTGGATCATCGCCTTGTACCTGGCGATCAGCGCCTTGGTCTTGGCGCTCACACCCGGCCCGTACTTGGCAAGGCCGGTGAAGCCGTCATTGATCGAACCGTAATAGAAACCCGGCTTCCAGGTACCCGCCATCGCCGCCTCGACCCGCTTCAGATAGTAAGGCCCCCAGTCGTACACCGACGCCGTCAACCACGACTTCGGAGCAAACGACGACGAATCCGAGTCATACCCCACCCAGGGAATCCCCTTCGACTCCGCGAACTGACCCGTCGCCGGCGAATCCACGTTCTGACCCAACACATCAGCCCCCGCCGACACCAAACTCTCGGCCGCCTTCTTCTCCTTCGCCGGGTCATACCACGAGTTCGTCCACACCAACGACACCGTCGCCCCCGGATGCGTCAACTGCGCACCCAGAGCAAACGCGTTCGCATGCCGGATCACCTCCGGAATCGGATACGCCACCACATACCCGATCTTGCCCGTCTTCGAAGCCGCACCAGCAGCCATCCCCGACAGGAAAACCGTGTCCTCAGCAGCACCGAAATACTCCGACACGTTCTTCCCCACATACGTCCCCGTCGCCTGCTCGAACATCACATCCGGGTACTTGGCCGCCACCTGCGGCGTCACATACCCATACGACGTCGCAAAGATCAACTTGTACCCCTGCGAAGCCAAACCCGAGACCGTCTGATCGAACTGCGACCCCACCGCAATATTCTCCTTATAGGTCGTCTGCACCTTGCTCCCAAGCATCTTCTGCACAAACAACCGACCCTGATCATGCGCCTGCGACCAGCCACCATCGTTATGCGGCCCCACATAGACCCACGCCACCTTGAACGGCGACGCCGCCTTGCCCGCCACCCCAGCCCCCGCCACACCAAGCGCCAACACCACCACGCCGAGCGCAACCGCGCCGCGCGCGAAAGTCGTCCTTCTCATCGTGCTCCTTCCCGTCCGCGATCCGACAGAGACAGGCCCGACTATATGGAATCGGGCGACGCGGGACTAGACGCTTTCGAGCAGCGCCTCGCCGACGGGTGCTCTCGCGCTCCACGGGAAGTCGATCCAGAGCTCGGTCCGGCGCCAGACGTACTCGCACTGCACGCTCGAGCGCGGCTTCTCGTAGAGCACCGCACAGCGGGTCTCGGCCACCTTGCCGTCGAGGAAGCTCTTGATGAGGGCGAGCGTGGCTCCAGTGTCGGCGACGTCGTCTGCGATCAGGACCTTCGTCTCCGAGAAATCGACGAGGTCCGGGACCGGCGGGAGGAGCATGGGCATCTCGAGCCGCTCGTCGATCCCGGTGTAGAACTCGACGTTCATCGTGAACGTGTTCTTGACTCCGAGCGCGTAGGAGAGCGCGCCGGCCACGAGCAGACCGCCGCGGGCGATCGCGAGCACGATGTCGGGCCTGTAGCCGTCGCGGTGCACGGCCTCGGCGAGCTCGCGGGCGCCGTCACCGAGATCGTCCCACGACATGACTTCGCGCCGGCTCACGTGCCCGCGATCCTATCGACCGCCAGCGCCAGGGTCGCGACCGCGAGCTCGACGTCGGCTTCGCTCGAGAGCTCGTCCGGCGAGTGACTGACGCCGCCGTTGAGGCTGCGGACGAACAGCATCCCGCTCGGCACTCCCGCTGCCGCCAGGATCGCGGCGTCGTGACCGGCACCGGAGACGAGCTCGGGTGCGCCCGGGGCGGCCGCACGGAGCGCCTCGAGCGGGGCGCCGCCCAAGGCGACCGGCTCCGTCCTCCGCGCCGGCTCGAACCCGATCGCCGAGACGAGGGCATCGAGCTCCTCGGAAGTCGTGGCACGGGCGTCGACCGAGAGCCTCACCCGCCCGGGCACGACGTTGCCCGCTCCCGGCTCGACCTCCAGCCGGCCGACCGTGGCTACTGTGCCGGGGCCTGCCGCCGCCTTCACGCGCAGCACGAACTCGGCCGCCTCGACCAGAGCGTCGCGCCGCTCACCCATCGGCGTCGTGCCGGCGTGGTCGGCGCGTCCTTCGAAGACGACCTCGCCAAAGGCCTGACCGCTGATCGCGGTGACGATGCCGAGCGGAGCATTCGCCCGCTCGAGGATCGGGCCCTGCTCGACGTGCAGCTCGAGGTAGGCAGGTGGGAGCGGGCCGGCTGCGACGAAAGCGCGGCTGCCGCCGTAGCCGCGCTCCTCGTCCCGGAAGGCGACCACTGCCAGCGGCGCGTCTCCGGTCTCGGCCACC
>DATIYE010000096.1:0-3008 GCA_035517795.1 Gaiellaceae bacterium
TTCCTCGGCACCTCCGCGAGTGCGCCGACGGCGCGCAGAGGCACGAGCTCCCTTCTCGTACGGCGAGGCGGCGATCGCCTGCTCTTCGACTGCGGGGAGGGCACACAGCGCCAGCTTCTGCGCTCCTCGGTCGGCCTCGTCGATCTCGAGGAGGTGTTCCTCACCCACCTCCACGCCGATCACTACCTCGGGCTACCGGGGATGCTCAAGACCTTTTCGCTGCGGGTGCGCGAGACGCCGCTGACGGTCTACGGGCCCTCGGGGCTTCGTGAGCTCTTCGACTCGATCGCGCGCGTGATCGGGAAGCTGACCTACCGGCTCGAGCTCGTCGAGCTGCGCCAGGGCGACGCACTCGCGCGCCAGGGGTACCAGGTCTGCGCGTTTCCCGTTGCGCACGGCGTCCCAGCGCTCGGGTACGCGCTCGTCGAGGCCGAGCGTCCCGGCCGGTTCGACAGCGACGCAGCCGACGCGCTGGGCGTCCCGTTCGGGCCGGAGCGGGGGATGCTCCAGCACGGTCAGGCGGTGACGCTCGCCGACGGGCGCGTCGTCGGCCCCGACGAGCTCGTCGGTCCCGCGCGGCCCGGTCGAACCGTCGCCTACACCGGCGACACCGGCCCGACCGAGGCGGTGGCCCTGCTCTTCGCCGGCGCCGACCTGCTGATCCACGAGGCGACCTTCGGCGACGACGACGTCGAACGCGCCGCCGAGACCGGCCACTCGACGGCCAGGCAGGCGGCCGAAGTCGCCCTCGACGCCGGCGTGGCCTTGCTGGCGCTGACCCACGTCTCGCCTCGCTACTACGGCCCGGAGCTGCTCGAGGAGGCGCGCGACGTCTTCCCGGCGACGGTGCTGCCTCGCGACTTCGACTGCATCGAGGTGCCGTTCAGCGAGCGGGGGAAGCCGGAGCTCGTCAAGGGTGGAGCGCGACCCGAGCGACCGGGGGGAGAGGACCCGGCGACGAGGTGAGCGCCGGGTTCGACGGCCTCGCGGCGCGCTACGACGAGCTCAGGCCGGTCGACGGCCAGTGGTGGGAGGTATACGAGTCGATCGTCCGCCTCGGCAAGCTGGGCGGACAGCGCGTGCTCGAGGTCGGCTGTGGAACCGGCAGGCTCGCTCGTGCGCTCGAGGACCTTCAGCTCGCGCGGGTGTGGGCGGTCGATGTCTCACCGGCGATGGTCGAGCGGGCGAAGGAGCTCGGTGTGAATGCGCGCGTCGCCCGTGCCGAGGCGCTCCCCTTCAGGGCGGGATGGTTCGACGCCGTCGTGATGCGGATGGTGCTTCACCTCGTCGACCGGCCGCGCGCTCTCGAGCAGGCGGCGCGCGTGCTCGGACCCCAGGGCCGCGCGGTGATTGCGACCGAGGATCCTGCGAGCTTCGACGACGTGTGGTTCGCGCGGTTCTTCCCGTCCGTCCCCGAGATCGAGCGCGCCCGGTTCCCGAGCCGCGAAGCGCTCACCGAGGAGTTCGCAGCCGCCGGACTCGGGCTCGTACGTATCGAGGGGCTGCGCCAGGGCCGCATGATGACGCGCGAGCGGGCGCTCGACGTGATCAGGTCGAAGGCCTTCTCGACCTTCGACCTCCTCGCGCCCGAAGAGTACGACCATGGTCTACGAAGGGCGGAGGTCGAGCTGCCCGAGCAGTTCGAGTACCACTTCGACTGGCTGCTCGCCGTCGCTTGCGGATGAGGCTGCAGGCGTACCCGCGGGAGTGGCTCGTGCTGCTGCTGGTGGCGCTGACCACGCTGCCGATCGTCACCGTGGTCGGTGCGCAGGACACGAGCCGGCTCGCCCTCACCGAGTCGATCGTCCTCCGCGGCAAGACCGACATCGACCCGTACTGGAAGCTCACTATCGACCGAGCGTTCGCGAACGGCCACTGGTACTCGGACAAGGCGCCGGCCGTATCCCTGCTCGCAGTCCCCGTTGTCGAAGGTATTCGCGTCGCCGACGCGATCTTTCCGCACCCGCATTCCTCTCCCGTCTGGACGCGTGCCTGGTCGCTCTGGACGATCCGTGCGCTCGTCGGGGGAATCGCATTCCTCGGTCTGACCCTGCTCGTCGGTCGGACGGCCGAGGGTTTCGTTGCCCGGGCAGGAGCGCCAGCGGCGGTGACCTTCGGCCTCGGCACGATGGCCGGATCGCTCGGCCCGACCGTGTTCGGGCACCTCCAGGATGCTCTGGCGCTTTTCGGGGCCTTCATCCTGGGCACCCGCGCCCGGAGGCCGCGTGACTGGCTCTGGGTGGGGCTGGCCGCCGGAACGGGCGTTCTCTTCGAGTATCCGGCCGGACTCGCCGCGCTCGTGCTGGTCGCCTACGCCGCTGCCCGGAGTGGGCGCTGGGCCGCTCTCGCGACCGTCGCCGGCGGAGTTCCCGCAGCTCTCGTGCTCGGCGCCTACGACTGGCTCTCCTTCGGTGCTCCCTGGCGGTTGTCCTACCGCTACACCTCGAATGTCTTCACGCCCGACCAGAAGCAGAACCTCTTCGGCGTCGGGTTCCCGACGGGCCACGGGATCTGGACGCTGTTGCTGGACGGCCACGGCCTGCTGCTCGTCTCCCCGGTGATCCTCGCCGCCTCGGCAGGCCTCGTCCCGTACTGGCGCCGGAGCCGGCTCGAAGCCGTCACGGCCGCCGCGATCGTCGCCATATTCCTCTTCTCCACCGCCGGCTACTTCCTGCCGAACGGCGGACTCTCGCCGGGCCCGCGGTTCGCAGCCGCGGCACTGCCGTTCCTCTTCCTCGGCCTACCGTTCGCTCTCGCCCGCTGGCCGCTGCCGACGCTCCTGCTCTCGGCGCTCTCGGTCGGGGTCGGGCTGTTCGACGAGCTGACCTGGTCGGTCGCGAACAGGCTCGACTTCGAGACCTGGCCGGAGACGGTCTGGTCGCTCACCGGCGTCTCGCGCCGTCTGGGCTCAATCGCGTTCCTGGCGACCGGGGCGGTGACGGTGTTGTTCGTGGCCGCGGCTCTCGTCGGTCGGCGGTTCGAGGAGCGTCCGCGGGGCGTGTTACAGT
>DATIYE010000097.1:0-22103 GCA_035517795.1 Gaiellaceae bacterium
CCGCTCGCACACAGCGAGTCGAGCTGCTCGGATCGGTAGCCGGGGACGCGCCTCGGCAGCAGCTCGCTCTCCCAGAGCCCCACCGGCAGCGCGAGCGCCTGCAACGGCACGAGCGCCTCGCGTAGCGATGCGCGCCGATCGATCCCGTGCCACGAGGGCAGGAACCGTGCCAGCGCCGCGGGCTCGACGGGCTCGACCTCGCGGCGGAGCGCCGCGAGCGAGGCACGGCGGAGACGGCGGAGCACCTCGGGGTTGCACCACTCGCGCTCGCTTCCCCCGGGACGAAGCTCACCGCGCACGAGAAGCTCTTCACGCTCGAGCTCCGCCAGGACGTGCGCCACGTCCCGCCCGAACCGTCCGGCGGCCTCGGCGGTGGTGAATGGCCCTCGCCCCTTGGCGTAGCGCAGGACGAGCTGCCGCAACGAGTCGGGCCCCCCCTCGAGGAACGCCTCCGGAAGCCCACCTGGGGGCATGGCGCCGAGCGCGTCCCGGTAGCGGCCTGCATCCTCGGCGGCGATCAGCCGCTCTTCGCCGGTGATCCTCACGAGCACGGCCCGCCGCTCGGCCAGGAGCGCAGCGGCCAGCGCCTGGTCGTACTCCCCGGGCCGCCGGTCGCCCCGCACGCGCAGCTGGTCGTGAAGCTCGTCGGGCGTCCGAGGATCGCCCCGGAGCTGGCGCTCCACCTCCTCGACCGCGTCGGCATCAAGCAAGTCGCGGAGCTCCTCGCTCCCGAGGAGCTCGCGCAGCAAGTCGCGGTCGAGCGACAGCGCCTGCGCCCGGCGCTCGGCCGGGGGTGTGTCGTCCTCGTACATGTACGTGGCGAGGTAGTCGAAGAGCAGCGACGAGCTCATGGGCGAGGCGCTGCCCGTCTCGACCTCGACCAGGTCAAGGCTGCGCCTCTGGAGGCCGGTGAGCAGCGTTCGCAGTGCAGGCAGGTCGAATACGTCCTGCAGGCACTCGCGGTAGGTCTCGAGGACGACCGGGAACGAGCCGAAGCGGCGGGCGACCTGAAGCAGCGACTGCGCCTTGAGCCGCTGCTGCCAGAGCGGCGTGCGCTGGCCCGGCCGCCGCCTGGGGATCAGGAGCGCGCGGGCTGCGTTCTCGCGGAAGCGCGCGCCGAAGAGCGCCGTCTCGCCCAGCTCGTTGATGACGAGATCCTCGACCTCGCCGGGCTCGAGCGCGAGGTCGGCCGCACCGGGCGGGACGTCGGCGTCCGGGAAGTGGATCGCGATCCCGTCGTCCGACCAGATCGACTGCGCGTCGAGGCCCAGCGACTCGCGCAGGCGCACGGTGAGTGCCATCGCCCAGGGTGCGTGAACGCGCCCGCCGAACGGCGTGAGGATGCAGACCCGCCAGTCTCCGATCTCGTCCCGGAAGCGCTCGACGACGACGGTGCGATCCGAGGGAACAGCGCCGGTCGCATCGGCCTGGTCGCGCAGGAAGGCGAGCAGGTTGCCGGCGGCGCGCTCGTCGAGCAGGTACTCGTCGCGCAGCCGCTCGATGGCGGCGTCGTCACCGAGCGCCGAGAGCTCGCGCGAGGCGGCGCCGATCTTCTCGCCGAGCTCATAGGGGCGGCCGACCCCCTCGCCTTTCCAGAACGGGACTGCGCCCGGGACCCCGGGCGCGGGTGAGACGAGCACACGGTCGCGCGTGATCTCCTCGATCCTCCAGGTCGAGGCGCCGAGCAGGAATGTCTGGCCGGCTCGGGCTTCGTAGACCATCTCCTCGTCGAGCTCGCCGACTCTCCCACCGCCGTCCACGAGGAAGACGCCGAAGAGCCCCCGGTCGGGGATCGTGCCGGCGTTGGTGACTGCTAACCGCCGGGCCCCATCCCTGGGCCGGATCGTGCCGCCGGTCCGGTCCCAGACGATCCGCGGGCGCAGCTCGGCGAACTCGTCCGAGGGATAGCGGCCGGCGAGCATGTCGAGCACGTTTTCGAGCTGTGTGCGCGACAGGTCGGCGAAGGGGTAGGCGCCGCGGACGAGATCGTGCAGGTCGCCGACCGAGATCTCCTCGTCGGCGACGATCGCGACGATCTGCTGGGCAAGGACGTCGAGCGGGTTGCGAGGGATCCTGGTCTCCTCGATCTCGCCGTTCCGCATCGCTCGGGCAACGACCGCGGACTCGAGCAGGTCGGCGCGAAACTTGGGGAAGATCCGGCCCTTCGAGACCGCGTGGAGCTCGTGACCGGCACGCCCGATCCGCTGGAGGCCCCGGGCGACCGACTTGGGCGACTCGACCTGGATCACGAGGTCTACGGCACCCATGTCGATCCCGAGCTCGAGCGAGGAGGTGGCCACGAGGCACGGGATGCGACCGGCTTTCAGGTCCTCCTCCACCACGACCCGCTGCTCCCGGGCGAGGCTACCGTGATGCGCCCGCGCGATCTCGCGCTCGGCGAGCTCGTTCAGTCGTAGAGCAAGCCGCTCGGCGAGGCGACGGTTGTTGACGAAGACGATGGTCGAGCGATGGGCCTCCACGAGCTGTAGCAGCTCCGGGTACATCGAGGGCCAGATCGAGGCGACGGCATGCTCGGTGCTGCCGTCGCTCACCTCCCCTTCGGAGAGGACCGGATGGGACAGGCCGGCGGCCGAGCCGAGTTCGCGCAGATCGTCGACCGGAACGATCACCTGCAGATCGAGCTCCTTGCGCGTCCCCGCGTCGACGAGCTCGATCGGGCGCCCGCCCGAGACGAAGCGGCCGATCTCCTCCAGCGGCCGCTGGGTGGCAGACAACCCGATGCGTTGCATCGGTTTGTCCAGCAGGCCTTGGAGGCGTTCTATCGAGAGGGCGAGATGCGCGCCGCGCTTGGTGCCGGCGACCGCGTGCACCTCGTCGACAATCAGGGTCTCGACACCGCGAAGGGTCTCGCGGGCCGCCGAGGTGAGCATGAGGAACAGCGACTCGGGCGTTGTGATCAGGATGTCCGGAGGCTCCTTCACCAGCTCCCGGCGCTGCTTGGCCGGCGTATCACCGGTGCGGACGCCGACCCGGAGACTCGAGTCGAGCCCTGCTAGCGGGCCCCGCAGGTTCCGCTCGATGTCGTAGTTGAGCGCCTTCAGCGGTGAGACGTAGAGCACACGCAGCCCCTCGCCGGGTGACCGGTTCAGCCGGTCGATCGCATAGAGAAAGGCGGCGAGCGTCTTGCCAGAGCCCGTCGGTGCCTGGATGAGGACGTCTCCACCGGCCGCGATCGCCGGCCAGCCGAGACGCTGGGCGGGGGTCGCCTCGGCAAACGCCCCCTCGAACCAGCTCCGCGTCGCGGGCGAAAAGGCTGCAAGCGGATCCATCGGCCCAGCGTATCGCTCCCGAGCCTGGCGAACAAGTGTTCGTCCGCTACGATCGCAGCGTGCCCTCCGCGCTGTACTTCACCGATGATCCGGCGGCTTGCGAGCTGCTCGGAAGGGATCCGTTCGCGCTCCTGATGGGGTTCGCGATCGACCAGCAGGTTCCCGTTCAGAAGGCGTTCGCCGGGCCGCTCGCGCTGAAGCAGCGCCTCGGCACCCTCGACCCCGGGAAGCTCGCGACGCTCGACCTCGAGGAGGCCTTCCGCGAGAAGCCGGCGATCCACCGCTTCCCGGGCTCGATGGCCAGACGCGTGCGTGAGCTCGCGGCCGTCGTCACCGAGGATTACGGCGGCGACGCTTCCCGCATCTGGAGCGAAGCCGCGGACTCAGCCGACCTGAAGAGGCGACTCGGCGTACTGCCGGGCTTTGGCCCGATGAAGATCACAGCGCTCGCCTCGGTACTCGCCTACCGGATGGACGTTGCCGCGGCGAGGCCGCTCGCGCCCGATCACGCCTGCCTCGGCAAGGTCGACTCACCCCGGGCGCTGGCCGACTACCAGGCCGCCAAGCGCGCCCACAAGGCGGCTATGCGGTCCGCTCAGAGCGCCTAGCCACATCAGGCGTGACCGCGCTCGTGTAGGCGAATGACCCACGCCTCGGCATCGGCGTTGAGCGCGTTACACCTACTCGTCGCGCCTCGCGGGCACACGCAGTGGCTTCGCAACCATTCGCGTAGTGGTCGGGGGACCCTGCTGCTCTCGGGCGACGGAGCGAGCCGTTTTCGGCGCTTGAGGTGCCCGACGTCGACAAGGAGCCGATCCTGCGCGAGTACCTCCCGAGACGGCTGCGGTCTACCGATTCGCCACACCTCACCTTGGTACGGTGGTAAGGCGTGAACGGGACGTTCTCCTCTCCGCCGGGTAGCGGCTCATCTTCAGCCGACCGCGGTGACGGTAGCTCCGGCGACCCCGTGTCGTGGCTTCAGATCGAGCAGGGTTGGAAGGTCGTCACATCCGACGGCGTCCTCGTCGGCAAGGTTGCCCAGATCGAAGGCGACAAGAACGACGACATCTTCGACGGCATCGCAGTCGAATCCGGGACGCAGACTCGTTACGTCCCGGGCGAAGAAGTCGGACAGATCTTCCCCGGGCAGGTGACCCTGAAAATAGGGTCTACCGATCTCGGCACGCTCGAGCCGTTCCAGGCTCCGCCGCCGGAGACCAAGTGGACTCCCGGCAAGGCGCCCCTCTCCACCCGGTTATCGAACTGGCTGCGCGGAAAACGCTAGTCCCGGCCGGTCTAGCCGAATTTGACCGTCCCGACTCCTTGAACCGAGCCGTACTGGGCGAGCGGCGTCGCGTTGTTGCTCGTGTTGCACTGCCCCTTGTGCGTCCCGCTCTTGTAGAACGGGCCGTACCCGGCAAACGTCTCGGTGAGCATCAGGGTGCCGCTGATGCCTTTGTAGGCGCCGGTGCCGTTGAGGAGGGTGACCGGGGCGGTTGCACCGAACACGTACGAGCAGGTCGTCTTGTCGAGGATGATCGGTTTGCTGTTGTTCAGCTTCTTCTGGATGCCGGCGAGGTTGACCTGAAAGGTGCCCTTCTGCAGCACCGCCTCGCCGATGCCATTCTTGTTGACCTTGTGCGTCTTGCCGTAGTCACCGATCGCCCCGGCGAGGACGATCGTTCCCTGTCCCTGGCTCTTGCCGGGGACAACGAAGATCCTCACCGTGCCACCGGCAGGCATGTTCGCCGCGAACCCACCGGACGCGCCAAGCAAGACGCTTCATGCGATCGCGCAACCGAGGGCTGCCCTCACTAGCCGCATCTCCGATCGACCTCCTGAATCAGACCGCCGAGGATTGAGCCGCGAGCGTAACGCACTGCGGTTGCGAAAGCGTTACGGACAACCGCGCTAGCGAGCGGCCGCTTCGGCTCGCCTCGGCAGCACCCAGTTCGGTCGCGGGAAGTGGCACGTGTAGCCGTTCGGGTAGCGATCGAGGTAGTCCTGGTGCTCGGGCTCGGCCTCCCAGAAGGGCCCGGCCGGCGCCACCTCGGTGACGACCTTTCCGGGCCAGATGCCCGAGGCGTCGACGTCGGCGATCGTGTCCTCGGCGACCTGCCGCTGGTCGTCGTCGAGGTAGAAGATCGCCGACCGGTAGCTCGTCCCGACGTCGTTGCCCTGCCGGTTGAGCGTCGTCGGATCGTGGATCTGGAAGAAGAACTCGAGCAGCTCACGATAGGACGTCTGCGTGGGATCGAAGACGATCTCGATCGCCTCCGCGTGCGTGCCGTGATTCCGGTAGGTCGCGTTGGGGACGTCGCCGCCGGTGTACCCCACTCTGGTCGAAAGAACCCCTGGGCGCTTCCGGATCAGATCCTGCATCCCCCAGAAGCATCCGCCGGCGAGGATGGCCTTCTCTGTCGCTCCGTCCACCACGTCCTCCCTCCTCGATCGAGACTCCGGCTTCCAGGTTACCCCTCACGGCTTGACGGCACCGGCGAGCCGTCGCACGATGAGACCGTGGTCGAGTACGCCACCGTCACCGCCGCCCTGGCCAGCCTCGTCTCTTCGCTCAGCCTCGTGCTCGGATCGACGACCGCCGCGCTGAACAGCACGAACGCCGCGGCCCTCGTCTCTAGCGCGGCCCGCACCTACCACGTATCGGGAACCGACGCCCACGCCGCCTACGGGCACGCCCCGTACCACAAGCCGGGACTGCGCTACCTCTACACGGTCGGCTGGGTGGGAGCCGACTCGAACATCGGCGCCTGCAAGGCGGCTCTGCTGCTCGGGCCCGACCCGACCCCGGCCGCGACTCAGGCCCTGAAGGGCAACTCGAAGCTCCTCGCTCGCCTCAACGCCTCCGGGATCACGGTCACGCAGGCCGCAACGGCGATCGCGCGCGGCTACAACGACGGCTGTTCCTAGATCGGCCGGGCTGCTTCCGAAGCCTGCGTCGAGCGACGATTCAGGCGCTTCGACTCGAGCATGCTCGCGTCTGCCTGCCGTTCCGCAGCCTCGAGGTTCTCGTAGGTCGTCGCCGAGCCGATCGCGAGACCGATGCGAGGCCCTTCGGGCCAGCTCTCGTTCTCGAGCGCACGCTCGATCCGGCCGACGACGATCGCCGCCAGGTCTGCGTCGGCGCCGCCGAGGAGGATCGAGAACTCGTCACCGCCGAGGCGGGCGGCGACGTCGGTCGCCCGGACGCTGTCGATCAGGATCCCGGCGACGCGGCACAGGACGCGGTCACCGGCCTCGTGCCCGTGGGTGTCGTTGATCTGCTTGAGACCGCGGCAGTCGAGCTTGATGATGCTGACAGGCGTCTCGGGCCCGACCGAGGCGGAGGCGATCGCCTCCGTCCAGGCGAGTCGGTTCGGGAGCGCGGTGAGCGGATCGCGCCGCGCCGCCACCTCCGCCTTCTCCAACTCGGCCCGCATCGTCTCGCGGAGCAGCGCAGTGGCGAGCAGCGGTTCGCCGGCATCGACGAGCTTCCGGCCGAGCGACTGGCAGAGCTGGGTGAAGCCGCGCGCCGTTCCTGCCCGTGTATGCAGCAGGAGCAGGAACCCGGGAAGCGGCTGCCCGATCTCGAGCAGGTAGTACGCGATCACGCCGTCCTCAGCCCGGAAGGGCTCGGGCAGCTCGACCGCCGAGGCGCGCTGGACGCAGACCGGGAAGCTCGACCACTGCCCGATCGACGCAAGCGCGTCGGTCACCTCCTCTTCTCCGAGCCTCGGCCCGCCGCGATGGTCGGCGATCTGGACACGCCGGCCCTCGTGAATGTAGGCCAGTCCGAGATCGCACGACAGCGAGACGCTTGCCCGGTCGACGAGCCATCGCAGCGCCTCGTCGAACGTCTCCGCCGAGGTCTGCAGCAGGTCTCGAACGGCGTTCATCGCCTCGAGCTCGTCCGCCAGGCGCTTCGCCGGCGAGACCTCGAACAGGGTCTCCCCGGCATGCCGCGCAAGGGCGAGCAGCTCCCCGTCCGAAAGCGACGAGAAGGCATCCGTCCCCGCCCCGAAGACGACGAAGACATCCGCGCTCACCGAGACCGCGGCGACCGACGGGGCGTAGTACGGCCCGAGCACGTGCCACGGCTCGCGCTGGCTGCGGCGCAGCACCGTCTCGTCGGCCAGCATCGCCGCCAGGAGGGGCTCTTCGTCGACGCCGATCTCGACGATCCCGGCCCAACCGGCGCCGCGCCCCGAGCCGCCGAGATGTGCGAAACGCCCCTCGGCGACACGGCGGAACACGAAAAGATCGTCCGCGCCGGCGGCCTCGGCGATCTCGGCCGCGGTGGCCGACGACCAGGGGTCGGGGACAGTCGCTTCGAGGGGCTCCATCACTGCTTCCATCGTCCTCGGGACTCGGTTTCTTTAGCTGCCGTTGCCGATTCGAAAGGACCGGTCTATCCTCGTGGCATGAAGCCACGCGCCGTCGTCGGCGTCTTTCTCGCAGCCGGCGCGCTCACCTCGCCCGCGACAGCGGCGACGGCGCCGAAATCATGGACCTGTCCCCTGGCGTCGATCGTCAACAGCACGCTCGGGGTGCACGTGGGTGCGCCGAAGACGACCACGACGCCCTTCAGCAAGACCTGCACCTACCCGGGACCGACCAGCCTCTCTTCGATCTCGATCACGTTCCAGAAAGACGACGCGAGCCAGTTTGCGACCGACGAGCAGGCGACCGTCAAGTTGCTCGGGGCCGCCGTCAAGAACGTCAAGGTGCGTGGCGACGCCGCCTGGACCACAGGCACCGGCGACCTCTACATCTTCGACGGCAAGGAGCAGATCAAGATCCATGCGCTGAGCGTCGGCGTCACCTCGCCGAAGACCGCCACGGCGAAAGTCGAGGCACTCGCCGACAAGCTGCTCTGACCCCTGCTCACCCGGCCGGCGGGCGCCGGAGCTCGCGCAGCGCCCGTCCCAGCGTCTGCCCGCCGCCGAGCACCGGCTCGAAGAGATCGCCGAGCCGCCCTACTCGTTCGAGCGCGACGGCCATCGTGAAGTCACGTGGCCGGATCTCTTCGGTGAGCTCGTCCCAGGCGAGCGGAGTCGAGACCGGCGCGCCCGGTTTTGGCCGGACCGAGTAGACCGAGGCGATCGTCTTGCCCCAGCCGTTCTGGCGGTGGTCGACGAGCACGCCCGACCGCTTCTTCTTCAGCCATTCGGTCGTCACCTCGCCGGGATGCTCGGCCTCGAGCCGGCGGGAGAGCAGCTCGGCGAACTCATAGGTCTCGTCGTAGCCGGAGCGGCGGGCGATCGGGACGACGACGTGGATGCCGTCCGCGCCGCTCGTCTTCGGGTAGCAGCTCAGCTCGAGCTCCGCGAGCGCCGCCCTGATCAGGTGGGCAACCCGAACGGCCGTCGGGAAGCCGTCCGGAGAGTCGGGCGGATCGAGATCGAAGAGGACGAAATCGGGCCGGTCGGGACGGTCGACGCGCGAGTACCAGGCGTTCATGTCGATGCAGTGCATCTGCACCATCCAGAGCAGCGCGTCGGCGGTGTTGACGAGCGGGAAGTCGACGAGCCGAGTCCCTCCCTCGCGCGGCCAGGTGCGGAACTGACGGGTCGGGATCCAGCCGGGCATCCCCTTCGGCGCCTGCTTCTGGAAGAAGCTGCCGCCCTCCAGCCCCTCGCGCCAGCGCTTCATCGTGAACGGCCGGTCGCGCAGATGCGGCAGGATCGCCGGCGCCACCTCCGCGTAGTAGTCGAACAGGTCGCCCTTCGTGATCCCGTCCTCCGGGAACAGAACGCGGTCGCGGCTCGACAGCGTGACCCTGGTGTTCAAGACGAGACGCTGTTCAAGAGACTACGGTGCTCAAGGGCCGAACGGCGAGCCGCGCTGCTCGCGCAGCATCTCGCGGGCGATCACGAGCCGCTGGATCTGGTTCGTACCCTCGTAGATCTGGGTGATCTTCGCGTCCCGCATCATCCGCTCGACCGGGAACTCGGACATGTAGCCGTAGCCGCCGAGCACCTGGACGGCGTCGGTCGTGACCGACATCGCGGTGTCCGTGCAGAAGAGCTTCGTGATCGCCGACAGCTTCGTCAGCTCGCCGCCCTCGACACCCTCGTCGATGAGCGCACCGCAACGGAGGAGCAGGCTGCGGCCGGCCTCGCACTTCGTCTCCATGTCGGCGAGCATCGCGGCAACGAGCTGATGCCGTGCGATCGGCGTTCCCATCGTCTCGCGCGTTCGGGCGTACTCGAGCGCGTAGTCGGTCGCTCCCTCGGCGATGCCGAGCGCCTGCGCAGCGACTCCCGGACGCGATCGGTCGAGAATCCGCATCGCCAGGCGGAAGCCTTCACCCTCCTCGCCCAGACGGTTTTCCACCGGCACCCGGCAGCCGTCGAAGAAGAGCTCGCCGGTCGTCGAGCCCTTGATCCCCATCTTCGGCTCGATTCGGCCGACCTCGAAGCCCGGTGTCCCGGCCTCGACGGCGAACGCCGAGATCCCGTGATGGCCCGCAGCCGGATCCGTCTTCGCGAAACAGACGTACACCCCGGCAACGCCGGCGTTGGTGATGAACCGCTTCGAGCCGTCGAGCACGTAAACGCCGCCCTCGCGGCGGGCTTCCGTCCGCATCGCCGCGGCATCGGAGCCAGAGCCGGGCTCGGTGAGCGCGTAGGCGGGAAGCAGCTCGCCCGAGACGATCCTCGGCAGAAAGCGACGCTTCTGCTCGACGTTGCCGGCCAGCTTGAACCCGAGGGCGCCGAGCTCCTGGCCGGCAAGGATGAGGCCGCTCGTCGCGCAGACCTTCGAGATCTCCTCGACCGAGACGAGAAGCGTCAGGGCGCTCGCGCCGATCCCGCCGTACTCCTCGTCGGCGATCGACGAGAAGAGCCCGTTCTCCCGGAAGAGCTCGACCACGTCCCACGGGAACTCGGCCGACTTGTCGATCTCGGCCGCCCGGGGCGCGATCCGCTCCCGTGCCAGAGTCCGCACGAGCTCCCGGATCTCCCGTTGCTCGGCCGTCAGCCCGTCGTACGGCACGACGTCAGTCTAATTCCGCTAGACCGTCCCGGGCAGCCCACCGAGGCGCCGGCTGATGGTCTCGTCGGCTGCGGCGAACGAGCGCCGGTTGGAGCTCACCGCGTCGAGGAACGTCTCGCGGTCGAGCGCGAACAGCTCGCACGGCTCGGTGGTCCTGACCGTCGCGGTGCGCGGGACGTCCCGCAGCAGTGCGATCTCGCCGAAGCCCTCGCCGACGGCGACCCTGTTGACCAGCTCGCCGTCGATGATCACGTCGGCGCCGCCGCTCGCCAGGATGTAGTAGCGGTCGCCGCCTGCGCCCTGCGTGATTACCTCGGCGCCGGCCGGAACCTCGAGCCGGTGGAGGTTCAGCGCCAGGCGCTCGAGCGAGAGCGCCGGCAGCGGCGCGAACAGCGGCAGGTCGCGGAGGAGAGCGACGGCACGCGCCGGCGCGACCGCCGCTTTGTCGACCGCGAGCAGGCGTGGGCCCGACGCCAGGGCGAGCACCGGTAGGAAGAGGCCCGTGACGACGAGCGCCCACTGCGTGCCGACGGCGTCGACGAGAGGCGGGATCACCAGCGCGCCCGCCGCCACGCTCGCGTAGTAGAGCGTCTCGACGACACCGAAGACTCGCGCCAGGACTGTGTCGTCGACCGCGCGCTGGAGCAGCGTGTACCCCGCGACGTCGACCAGGATGTTGCCCACCCCGATCACGACGAAGGCCAGGATCGCCGAGCCGAGGTTCGGCCAGGCAGCGATCAGCAGGAACGGCGCCCCCCAGAGCACGATTCCCACGAGGAACGGGGGCGTCAGTCGCCGCCGGCCGGCCATGCGAACGGCGCCGACCGTCCCGAGCACCCCGCCCACCCCGACCGCGGCATCGAGCCACCCGACACCCGCGTTGCCGGTATGAAGCAGCTCGATCGCGGTCACGACCAGGAGTACCGCCAGGGCACCCGCCACGAGCATCTGGGCCGTGAAGAGCCCGACGATCACGCGCAGATCGGCGTTGCGGCCGATCGTCCTCGCACCGGCCAGGACGGCCGTGCCGAGCGACTCCGGCTCCTCCTCGCCCGGCTCGCGGTCGACCTGACCCGACGTGAACGGCCTGACGAGAACCACGGTCGAGAGCCCGAACGCCACGGCGACGAAGACGAAGACCGCCGTCGTACCCGAGACGGCAAGCAGCACGCCGGCCAGGGCAGGCCCCGCGAAGAACCCGAGCCCCTCGATCGTCGACGAGACGACGTTCGCCGCCGTCAGCTCTTCGGGCCGGTCGACGAGCGACGGCAGCATCGCCACCTGAGCGGGCCGGAATGGCGTTCCGGCGACCGCGACGCCGACGCTCAGCAGGTAGACGATCCAGTGGCTCACGCCGCCAAGAATTGCCACCGGAATCGCCGTCGCGAGCGCGAAGCGGCTCGCATTCGAGCACAGCATCACCCGGGGCCGGGAGAACCGGTCGCCGAGCACGGCGGCGAAGGGTGTCGCGATCGCCGCCGGGACCAGGCGCAGCACGTAGACGAGGCTGACCGCCGAGGCTCCGCCGACGTTGTAGGCGTATACCGCGACCGCAACGGCGATCGAGACCTGGCCGAGATGGGATGCCGCCCAGGCGAGCTGGACCCGCCGGAGGCCGGGATTACGGATGTTCGCGGCGAACGCCGCGCGGGTGCCGATCTCGCCTGCCACGGCGGCAACTATCTCACCCCGGCGGGCGTCCGAGGCGCGCCGAGTTGGTTTGACGCACGGCTTCTCCGCTGGGATGATCAGCGGCTCCATCGCCGTCCCACGCCCCGAGTTCCGCCGGGAGATGACCCTGACCGAGACGTTCCGGACACGTCTTGCACGTACGGATTCCGAAACGCTTCGAGGCTCCGGGCCAGAGGCAGACGAGCTTCGGCGCGAGCTCCTCACCGGCTCGCGGATCGCCGTGGTCGAGCCGGGCTACGAGAGCAAGCGCTTCATCTACGACCGGGCCCGCGCGCTCGGCGTGGAACTCGTGTTCGTGGGCAACGAGGGAAGCTGGGCGAGGAGGCTTGTCGACGAGGGAGGGGCGGCTTGCTACCTCCCGGCGGTCACGTCGGGGAACCCGGACCGCGCCGCGTCGTCGATCCTCACGGCCCTCGGCGACCAGGCGGGGCTGCTCGACGGCGTCGTCACGTTCTGGGAGGACGCGGTGCCGGCGACGGCCCGCGCGGCGGCGGCCCTGGGCTTGCCCGGGGCGCCCCCGGACTCGGCCGACAGCGCAAGGAGCAAGCTCCGCACCCTCCAGGCCAGTCGCGACGCCGGCCTCCCCACCCCCCGCTTCGTGCACCTGGACGACGCGGCGATGCTCCCAGAGGCGGCCGAGCACGTCGGCTTTCCCGCTGTGATCAAGCCGGTGTTCGGGGCGGAGGCGCTCGGCTGCCTCCGTGTCGATGAGCTCGGGAGCCTCGAAGCCGGGTACAAGCGGGTCGCGGCGCTCATCACGCCGGAGCTCAACCCGATCTTCGAGCAGGGCCGAGATCTCCTGCTCGAGGAGTACCTCGACGGGCGGGAATTCGACGTTGACATCCTGCTCTCCGACGGGAAGTGCGTCTTCTCGGCCGTCTCCGAGAACTCGCCGACCGAGGAGCCGTATTTCGTCGAGACCGGCATGCACTCGCCGTCTGCGTACCCGGAGCAGCGCCTCCGCGAGATGACCGATCTGTGCGTCGCCACCGCACTCGCCCTCGGCTTCACCAACAGCGTCCTCCATGCCGAGGCCAAGTACACGAGCCTGGGCCCGCGAATCCTCGAGCTAAACGGACGGCTGGCCGGCGGTGTGATCACCGAGATCCACCGTCTCGTCACGAGCGTCGACCTGATCGAACAACAACTGCTGCTCGCGCTAGGCCTCCCTGCCGCTCCGACGCCGCACCCCCAGCCGGCGGCCGGCTGCGCGACGATCTTCCTGCACGCCTCGCGGTCAGGGAGGCTGGCGCATACGCGGTTCCTCGATCATCTCGGGGCCGACCCGTCGGTGATCCAGAACGAGATCATCGTCGAGGCGGGGGAGCCGGTCACCGCCGCCGCGGACGGATTTCCCTCCGTGATCGCCGAGCTGACAGTCACCGCGCCGAGCGCCCAGGAGGCGCGGGCGAAGGTCCAGGCTCTCGTCGACGCGCTCGAGATCCCGTACACCGACTGAACAGCCAAACTTGACATGATCCTGGAGAACGGCCTGATTCGGACGATGGCCCCTCAGGTCCCGAACCAGCGCGCGCTGGCGATCGCAGGCGAGCGGATCGCAGGCGGGATCGGCGTTCACGAGACTGCGCTCGCCTCGCCCGAGGTCGTCGACCTGGGCGGCCGCACCGTGCTTCCGGGCTTCTCCGACTCGCACGTGCACTTCCCGACCTGGGCTCTGGCGCAGACCGAGGTGAAACTCGACGGCTGCACCTCGATCGCGGAGGCACTGGCGCGAATCGACGCCGCCGAGCGCCTGCCCGGCGGCATCATTCGCGGCTACGGCTGGCGGAGCGGGGACTGGCCGGACGGCGAGGAGCCGACCGCGACCCGGCTCGACGCAGTGACCGGCGAAACGCCGGCGGCGCTGATCGCCAAGGACTACCACTCGCTCTGGCTCAACTCGGCCGCCCTCACCCTAGCCCGCGGGGACCTCGAGGTCGAGGGCGGCGTGGTCGAGCGCGATGCCGCCGGCGAGCCCACCGGGGTTCTCCGTGAGGAGGCTGCCTGGCGGTTCAAGGAGCGCCACCTCGCGGCGCGCGACGACGCGTACCTCGCAGCAATGCGGGCCGGCCTGCGCATCGCCGCCGCGCGGGGGGTGACCTCGGTACACGACAAGGACGGCTGGCTGGGCGCGGTTCGGCTCTGGCAGCGACTCGAGCAGAGCGGATCGCTGACGCTTCGGGTCTGGCAGTCGCTTCCAGCCGACAGGGTCGGAGAGCTGCAGGAGGTCGGGATCTCCTCCGGGCTCGGAGGCCCCCTGCTTCGCATCGGCTACCTGAAGGCGTTCATGGACGGTACCCTTGGCTCCGGGACCGCGCTGATGCTCGACGGATCAGGCGTCCGGATCACGAGCGGCGAGGAGCTCGCCGAGATCGTCCTGGCCGCGGCGGCTGCGCGGTTCCCGGTGGCCGTACACGCGATCGGGGACGGTGCGAACCGGGAGGCGCTCGACGCGTTCGAGCGGACGCGGGAGGCCTGGGCGCCGCTGGGGCTCAGGCACCGAGTCGAGCACGCCCAGCTGCTCGCAGCCGATGACCTCCCGAGGTTCGCGGCGCTCGGCATCGCCTGCTCGGTGCAGTTCTCCCATGCGCCGTCCGACCGGGATCTCGCCGACCGCTTCTGGGCCGGGAAGACCGGCGGGGCGTATGCGTACCGCTCGCTCTGGGAGTCGGGCGCTGTGGTCGCGAACGGGTCGGACGCGCCGATCGAGGAGCTCGACCCGCTGGCAGGAATCCGTGCGGGCGTGCGGAGAACGATCGACGAGCGGCCCGCCTGGCACCAGGAGCAGGCGGTGTCGGTACAACAGGCGTTCGAGGCCACGACGGTGACTCCCGCCTGGCTCTGCGGTGACGAGCGGTCACGCGGGAAGCTGCTCCCGGGCTACGCAGCCGATCTCGTCGTGCTCGACCGCGACCCGTGGGACGACCTCGAGGCCCGAGTAGTCGCGACGATGGTCGCCGGCCGCTGGGTGCACAACGCACCACCCTGGGATTGAATCGCCGTCAGAGAGCGCCGAGCTCGAGAAAGAGCTCACGCGCCGCCGAGATCCCGAGCGGCAGATGGTCGGCCCGAAGTCGCTCGTTGGGCGAGTGGATGTTCGAGTCCGACAGGCCGAACCCGGTGAGGATCGTCGGGATGCCTCGGTCGATGAGCGCCGGCACGATCGGCAGCGTGCCGCCGGAGCCGATCAGCGCCGGCCGGGCGCCGACGGCACGCTCGAACGCGTCGAGCCCGAGCGCGATCGCCCGGGCGTCCGCCGGAACCCGGCCGGGAGGCGACGACGACAGCAGCTCGACCTCGATCGTCGCCCCCGCGGGTATCGACTCGACGAGCAGCCGCTCGACCTCCGGCGCGATGTCCCCCACCTTCTGCCCCGGCGCCAGCCGGATCGAGAGGTTGGCCACCGCCTCCACCGGCAGCACCGTCTTCTGCAGCTGCGGCGACCCGCAGGCGATCCCGTTCACGTCGAGCGCGGGCTCGGCGAAGGTGCGGAGGTAGAACTCCTCGGCCGCGCGCGGATCCGCCGGCCGTGCGCCCTGGCTCTCGAGCTCCGTTGCGCCTGTCGGCAGCTTCGCCCAGCCGGCGAGCTCGTCTTCGGTCGCACCGGCCAGCCCCTTTCGCAACGGCTCCGCCAGGCGCCCGTCCCGCGCGACGAGGCCGGTGATGCTCCGCGCGAGGACGTGAGCGGCGTTCAGCGCCGCTCCGCCGTAGAGCCCCGAGTGGAGGTCGCGATCGCCCGTCCGGACGGTGACGTGGAAGTAGATGAGCCCGCGGGTCGAAACCGTGAACGCGGGCAGACCGGGCGCGATCATGTCGGTGTCGAAGATGACCGCCGCGTCCGCGCCGCGCGCGTCGGCGGCCAGGAAATCGACGATCGAATGGCCGCCGATCTCCTCCTCGCCGTCGCAGCAGAAGCGGAGGTGCACCGGCAGCTCGCCGCCTCGGGCGAGGTCCCGCGCAGCGCTGAGCAGCATGAAGAGCTGCCCTTTGTCGTCGACGACCCCCCGGCCGTAGATGTACTCGTCGCGGATCTCGGGCTCGAACGGGTCGCTCGCCCAGAGCTCGAGCGGCGCCGGAGGCTGCACGTCGAAGTGGCCGTAACAGAGAACGGTCGGCGCCTCGCCGCCCACCGAGGCCCGCACTTCGCCGCATGCCAGCGGATGGCCCTCCCAGTCGACGAGCTCCGCCTCGCCACCCATGCTCCCGACGAACTCGCACACCCAACCCGCGGCGCGCGCGACATCGGCGCCGTGCGCAGGGTCGGCGCTCACCGACGGGATGCGCAGGAACTCGACCAGCTCTCCCGGCAGCGCGTCCCTCACGGGACCGAGTGTAGTCAGGCCACGTCGCGGAGCCGGCCGCCGTCCGCGATCATGCGCAGCTTCTTCAGCGAGTGGTTCTCGATCTGGCGGACGCGCTCACGGGTGACGTTGAAGGCCCGTCCGACCTCGTCGAGCGTGCACGGCGCCTCGCCGTTGAGCCCGAACCGGAGCTCGAGCACCCTCCGCTCCCGCTCGTTGAGCCTGGCGAGGGCCTCCGCCAGCGCCTCGTTACGAAGGGTGAGACCCGCCAGATCGTCGGGGAGTGGCTCGGAGTCGTCCTCGATGAAGTGGCCGAACTCGGATTCGTCCTCGTCCCCGACGGGCTTCTCGAGCGAGACGGGGGCCTGTGAGGTCCGCCGGATCTGCTCGACCTCCTCTATCGGCATCTCCACCTCGTGCGCGATCTCGGAGATCGTCGGCTCGCGCGCGAGATCGGCCCTGAGCTTGCGCTCGGCTCGGAGGATCCGGTTGAGCTTCTCGACCACGTGCACCGGCATCCGGATCGTTCGCCCCTTGTCGGCGAGAGCGCGAGCCACCGCCTGCCGGATCCACCACGTGGCGTACGTGGAGAACTTGAAACCGCGCCGGTGGTCGAACTTCTCGGCCGCACGAACGAGGCCGATCGTCCCCTCCTGGATCAGGTCGAGGAACGGAAGGCCCTGGTTGCGGTAGCGCTTGGCGATCGAGACGACGAGGCGGAGGTTCGCCTCGACCATCTCCTGCTTGGCGCGGTGATCGCCGCGCTCGATCCTCTTGGCCAGCTCCACCTCCTGCGCCGCTGTGAGCAGGTCGACCCGCCCCACGTCCTTCAGGAAGAGCTGGAGCGAGTCGGTGGTGATCTCGACTTCGAGGGACTCCTCGAGCTCGGCGTCATCGAACCGCGCCGGAGGTTCGGTGTCCTCGAGCTCCGATTCCTCCAGCTCGTCTTCGAGATAGGCGGTGCCCGCCTCGTCCTCGCGCACGCAGCTCCTTGTGTCAACCCTCGACAGCGACCCGGAACTGTTACCAGCCGCGCCGGACGGAGAGCTGATCAGCCGGCGGCGGCCTTGTCGCTGGCGCCGGCGATACCCTCGAGGATCTTCGCCGCCTGCTTGCCGATCGGGGTGGTCGAGCCGAGCTTGACCGCTTTTTCGAACTGCCCGATCGCCTGCGACCCCTGTCCTGTCCAGGCGAGCAGCAGCCCGAGGTAGTAGTGGACGGACTGGCTCTTCGGGAACCGCTGCACGAGCGGCCCGAGGTGCGAGAACGCGGGTGTCAGGTTGTCCTCGTCGAAGAGCCCGACGGCCGCCGCGACCTGCGCTTCGGCGTCGTCCGGGTGAAGGCGCGCCGCCCTCTGATAGAGACGCTCGGCGGAGACCTGATGGCCCTGAACCTGGAGCCGCGCGCCCTGCTCGAGCAGCGTGCTCGGCTGGATCGGCTGGAAGACCGGATAGAACGGCGGCCCGGTTTGCAGGTAGTTCGAGTGCAGGAACGAGTCGGCCTGGTTGTGGATCATCGTGTTCTTCCCGAGGGACTTCGCCTTCTCGAGCGCCTGCTCGGCGTCGCTCGGGTAGCCGGCCCAGAGCAACGCGACCCCACGGAAGTACTGCACGACGGCGCTCGTGTAGCGCTCCTTCGGCGTCGCGCCGCCCGCGTACTCGAGGCCGAGCCGCTGCATGTCGTCGATACTTCCGTGCGGCCAGTCACGGAAAGCGGACACGATCTGCGAGCGAACCGGGGCGGGCAGGTTCTTGGGGACCGGCGGCTTCCCGGCCATGGCCTTCGGCTGGTGAGGCGTCGTCCGCGTGTCGAGCGTGAGGCCCACGACAATGCCGGCCGTCGCGACAGCTGCGATCGCGACGTTCAGGTAGAGGGCGTGACGGGACTGCACGTTCCTTGCAGAAAAGGGTACCGGGAATGCGCGGGGCGGCTACTATCGTTTTTGAAGGAATGCCGTCCTACGGGGAACTTCTAAAGCAGGTCAAGGGGCGCATCGTCGAGCTCGACGCGCGCCAGGCGCGCGAGCTCGAGAATGCAGCGTGGGTCGACGTCCGTGAACAGGACGAGTGGGACGAGGGGCATATTCTCGGCGCGGTGCACATCCCTCGCGGGAACCTCGAGTCGCGCATCGAGGGCATCGTGCCCGACCGGTCGCAGCCGATCGTCATCTACTGCGCCTCGGGCGCCCGCTCGGCGTTCGCCGCCGAGAGCCTCAATGCGCTCGGGTACGAGCGGGCGGCGTCGCTGGCCGGCGGGTACACCGACTGGAAGCGCAATGGATACGACATCGTCATCCCGCAGCAGCTCTCGCCCGAGAAGCGGGCGCGCTACTCGCGTCACCTGCTGATCCCGGAGATTGGCGAGACGGGCCAGCTCAAGCTGCTCGACTCGAGGATCCTCCTGATCGGCGCCGGCGGGCTCGGCTCTCCGGCCTCGCTGTACCTGGCGGCCGCCGGCGTCGGCCACATAGGGATCATCGACGCCGACATCGTCGACGAGTCGAACCTGCAGCGCCAGATCGCGCACTCGCTGAACACCCTCGGGACTCCGAAGGTCGACAGCGCGAAGCGGTCGATCGAGGCTCTGAACCCGGACGTCGAGGTCACGACGTACCGCGAGCGGCTCACCTCCGAGAACATCGACCGGGTCCTCGATGACGGCTGGGAGGTCATCGTCGACGGCGCCGACAACTTCCCGACCCGCTATCTCGTCAACGACGCGTCGGTGTGGCGGGACATTCCGGTGGTGCACGGGTCGATCTACCGCTTCGAAGGGCAGGTGACCGTGTTCAAGCCGGGCGACGGCCCCTGCTATCGCTGCCTCTACCCCTCGCCGCCGCCGCCGGAGCTTGCCCCGTCGTGCGCCGAGGGCGGAGTGCTCGGGGTGCTGCCGGGCATCGTCGGGACGCTCCAGACGAACGAGGCGCTCAAGCTCGCGCTCGACGCGGGCGAGCCGTTGGTCGGCCGGCTGCTCCTCTTCGACGCGCTCGCCACCGACTTCACCGAGGTTCGCATCAACCGCAACCCGGACTGCCCGGTATGCGGCGAGCATCCGACCGTCACCGAGTACATCGACTACGTCGAGTTCTGCACGCGATGAGCGTCGTCAGGGTTCCGCCGGTCCTTCGCGTGGAGGCGGGCGGCGCGCGCGAGGTCGAGGCTTCGGGGGGCACGGTGCGCGAGCTGCTCGAGGATCTGCGGGTTCGGGTCCCCGAGCTCGGCGCGAAGGTCTACGACGGCGCGGAGATCAGGCCCTACGTGAACGTGTACGTGGACGGCGAGGACGTCCGGACGAGCGGTGGGCTGGACGCGCCGGTGCGCGACAACGCGACGGTCGTCCTCCTGCCCGCGATGGCGGGCGGGGATGGTCGCTAGCAGCCTGCTCGACCTGATCGGGAACACGCCGCTCGTGGCGCTGGAGCACCTCTCGCCACCCAACGTCACGATCTACGCGAAGCTCGAGGCCCAGAACCCGACCGGCTCGATCAAGGACCGGGTCGCGTTGGCCATGGTCGACGCCGCCGGGCTCGAGCCTGGGGCCCAGCTGCTCGAGCCGACGAGCGGGAACACCGGAATCTCGCTGGCGCTGGTTGCGAAGCTCCGCGGCCTGAAGCTCACGTGCGTCATGCCCGCGAATGCGACGCCCGAGCGTCGGCTGGTGCTCGAGCTCTTCGGCGCGACGATCGTCGACTCGTCGGCGAGCGGGGGCTCGAACGGAGCCGTTCGGCTGGCTCAGGAGATGGCGGCCGGCGACCCGCGCTACACGATGCTCTTCCAGTACGCGAACGAGTGGAACCCGCGGGCGCACTACGAGGGCACCGGCGCCGAGATCGTCCGCGACCTGCCCCGGGTGGACGCCCTCGTCGCCGGGCTGGGCACCGGGGGGACGCTGATGGGGACGGGTGCGCGCCTGCGCGAGTCGTTCCCCGACCTGATCGTCGCCGCGGCCGAGCCGCTCCCGGGCGATCCCGTGATGGGCCTGCGCTCACTCGACGACGGCTACGTGCCGCCGATCCTCGACGTCTCGAAGCTCGACCGTAAGATCCTCGTCTCGAACGCCGAGTCGGTCGCCGCCGTGCACGCCTTGCTCGACCGCGAAGGGATCTTCGCGGGCGTGTCGGCTGGAGCAGTCGTGCACGTCGCCCGCAAGATCGCCGCTGAGCTGCCCGAGGGGTCGGTGGTGGTCGCCGTCCTCGCGGACGGCGGCTGGAAGTACCTGTCTGGCGACTTCTGGAGCGCCGACGACGTCGAGCGATCGATGGAGAGCACCCTCTGGTGGTAGTTCCCGACTCGATCCGCAAGGAGCTCCACGCACACGCCGCCGAGGAGGCCCCGAACGAGTGCTGCGGCGTGCTCGTCTTCCGCGACGGCGTCGCCGAGCGGTACCTCCGCGGGCGCAACCGGCTCGCCTCGCCCTACCGCTACGAGCTCGAGGTCGATCCCGACGTCTGGTTCCTCGAGGACGACGGCTACGAGCTCGCGGTCTTCCACTCGCACCCCGAGACCGAACCGAGGCCGTCTCGCACCGACCGCGAGCTCTCGGGCCTGTGGGCGGGAAAGCCGTTCCTGATCTACGGGCTCGCCTCCGGCGAGCTACGGGCGTGGCGGATCACCCGCGACGACGCAGAGGAGATCGAGCTCGCCGGGCTATGAAGCCGGTGCGCCAACCCAGATCGGGTTCCCGGGCTGCTTCACCTTTCCCGTGTCGAGCCACTCCGGCGTTCTCCCGTCCGCGCTGATGAGGTAGAGCTGTGTGCCGCTTCCCGTGTTCGTGGTCACGACGAGCTGCTTGCCGTCCGGAGACCACGACGGCTCGCTTGCTCCCGGCAGCGCGCCGGTCACGAGTCGACCGTGGGTACCGTCCGCTTTCATCACGAAGACGCCGGCGGGCGCCTCGTAGGCTATCTCGCGGCCGTCGGGCGACCAGGCAGGCGACATCTCCGGGAGCGACGAACGCGTCAGCCTCCGCACGTGCCGACCGTCGACATCCATCACATAGATGTCGAAGTTGCCGGCGAGGTCGCTGGTGAACGCGATCTCCTTTCCATCGGGCGACCACTCGGGATCGGTGTTGTCGGCGCGGTGAGTCAGGCGCTTCTCGCCGGAGCCGTTCGAGAGCATCACGTAGATGTCTGTCCCCTCGGCGTAGGGATTCGCGTCGTCACGCCAGCGGTCGAAGGCAATCTCAGTTCCGTCGGGGGACCAGGCCGGATCCTCGCTCCGGTGCGTCGTGGGCGTCAACGGACGGGCACCGTCGCTTTCGAGCGTGACCGCCCAGATCCGTGCGCAATCGCGGCGGGGGCGCTTGCAACCTGCGAGGCTCCATCTGACGACCGCCACGGCCCGACCGGTGGGTGACCAGGCGGGCCTGCCGTCTTCCCCGGTATCGGTTAGCCGCCGGAGGCCCGCGCCGTCCGTGGCGACGACGTAAACGCCTGTGGAGCCTCTCGACGTGCTGCCGGAGAACACGATCTCTCCCGACGGTCCCGAGGCGCGGCCACCGCACGCCGCCACGGCGGCGACGAAGACGACGGCGCACACACAGGCACGAGCCCGCGCAGGGAGGTCACCGCAGCATCGGCGCAACACGCAACTATGATCGCCCGTCAGGTGACGGGTTGCCAGAACGCTCCGGGAGACGGCATAGGGTCACGATCAGCGATATCGCGCAGCGTGCGGGAGTCTCGAAGGGCGCGGTTTCCTACGCCCTGAACGATCGTCCCGGCGTCTCGGACGAGACCCGCGACCGGATCCTCGCGATCGCCAAGGAGCTCGGCTGGTATCCCAACCGAGCGGCGCGCTCGCTGTCGGCCGCGAGAGCCGATGCC
>DATIYE010000098.1:0-43511 GCA_035517795.1 Gaiellaceae bacterium
ACGCCCGACTCGTAGAGCGCGAACCGGGCAAGCGGCATGTAGTTCTCCCAGCAGATCAGCCCGCCGAGGCGCCCGAGCTCGGTCGGGATCGCCCGAAGGCCGCTTCCGTCGCCCTGCCCCCAGACGAGCCGCTCGTGGTTGGTCGGAACGAGCTTTCTGTGCTTCCCGGCGAGGGTGCCGTCGGGGGCGTGGAAGAGAAGGGTGTTGTAGATCGTCGAGGGACGCTCGGGGTCGAGCTCGTTGACGCCGGTGACGATCCAGACGCCGTTCGCGCGCGCGGCCGCGCCGATTCTCGCCTCGGCCTCTCCGGGCACCGCCACCGCCTCGTGGGCAAGCAGCGCGAACGCCTCGGCGGCGCCCGGCTCGGCCCAGCCGGCGAGCGCTTTCGCCCAGACCGACGACGGGTACGCCGAGACGAACGTCTCCGGAAAGGCGACGAGCTGCGCACCCTCGGCCGCGGCCTCCGCCGTGACGCGCTCGAGCTTGTCGATCGTCGCTTCGCGATCGAACACGACCGGCTCGGCCTGGATACACGCCACCTTGACGGGTGCCTCCATGGCGCGAATCTAACGCGCGTCGATGGCCTCGCGCAGGCTCCGAACATAGCCGCGGAGCGCGCCGGGGCCCTCCTCGGCGGTCTGGACTGCACGCGAGCCCACCACGACGCCGTCGGCGAGCCGGGCAACCGCGGCCGCGTGCTCGGGCGTCGAGATCCCGAAGCCTGCGTAGAGGGGGACGTCGGTTGCCTTCCGCGCCCGTTCGACCAGACCCGCGAGGGCGGGGGAGATCTTTTCCCGGGCGCCCGTCGTCCCGGTCAGGGAAACGAGGTAGAGCCAGCCGTCGGTGCGTCCGGCGCACAGGGCGATCCGCTGGTCGGTCGAGGTCGGCGCGACGAGCTGGATCCGGGGAACCTCGTGGTGCTCCTCGACGGGCAGGTCGACCACGATCGCGCTCGTCGCTCCGGCGGCTCTCGTCTCGGCCACGAACCGCTCGTAGCCGAAGGCCTCGAGGATGGCGGCGTAGGTCATCGGAACGAGCGGCACCTCGACGCGGGAGCGGGTCGCGGCGATGCACTCGATGCACTCGGCGGTTCGCATCCCGCGGGCGAGGGCGCGCTCCGATGCCCGCTGGATGGTCGGGCCCTCGGCCAGCGGGTCCGAGAACGGGACGCCGAGCTCGACGATGTCGGCTCCGCCCTCGACCGCCGCTTCGGCGAGCTCGGGCGTCTCCGGCTCGCAGACGAGGTAGATGACCAGAGCGGTCACGAGTGTGCGAGCACCTCAGCGAGGTCCTTGTCGCCCCGACCGGAGAGGCAGACGACGACGAGCTCGGCGTCGAGGTCGAGCGTGCGCGCGAGCGCGTGCGAGCTCTCGAGCGCGGGGATGATGCCCTCGGTCTCGGCCAGCCGGTGGAAGGCGGCGAGAGCCTCCTCGTCGGTGCAGGGCACATACTCGGCCCGGCCGGAGTCTCGCAGCGCTGCGTGCTCGGGGCCGACGCCGGGGTAGTCGAGGCCGGCCGAGATCGAGTGAGCGTCGGCGATCTGGCCGTCGGCGTCGGCGAGCACCGAGGAGCGGGCACCGTGCAGGACTGCGGTGCGACCGGTGCCGAGGCTGGCCGCGCCGGCGGCCTCGACTCCGACCAGCCGGACGCCGGCGTCGTCGACGAAGCCGTAGAAGATGCCGATCGCGTTCGAGCCGCCGCCGACGCATGCGATCACGGCGTCGGGAAGACGGCCCTCGGCGGCGAGCACCTGCTCGCGGGCCTCGTCGCCGATCACACGTTGGAGATCGCGGACGAGCTCCGGGTAGGGCGCGGGACCGACGCACGAACCGATCAGGTAGTGGGTGGTCTCGACGTTCGTGATCCAGTCCCGGATCGCCTCGCTCGTCGCCTCCTTCAGGGTGCGGGTCCCGAACTCGACCGCCCGCACCTCGGCGCCGAGCAGGTGCATGCGCTCGACGTTGGGCGCCTGGCGGCGCATGTCCTCGGAGCCCATGTAGACGACGCACTCGAGGCCGAACCGCGCGCAGACGGTCGCGGTGGCGACACCGTGCTGGCCGGCTCCGGTCTCGGCGACGATGCGATGCTTGCCGAGCCGTCGGGCGAGGACGGCCTGGCCGAGGGCGTTGTTGAGCTTGTGGGCGCCTGTGTGGAGGAGGTCTTCGCGCTTGAGGTACACCCGCCGCGACGGATCGAACCGGTCTGCCCGCGTCAGCGGCGTCGGCCGTCCGGCGTAGCTCGTGCGCAGCTCCTGCAGCTCCTGCCAGTAGGCGTCGTCGTCTCGGGCGGCGGCCCATCCTGCCGTCAGCTCGTCGAGCGCCGGGATCAGCGTCTCGGGCACATAGCGCCCGCCGTAGATGCCGAAGGTCTGCGTCATCGCGCGGCGCTCACCCACGCCCGGACGGCGTCGTGGTCCTTGATCCCGGGCGCGAGCTCGGTCGAACGGGCCGAGTCGACCGCCCAGGGACGGATCGCCTCGACTGCCGCCCGAACGTTCGAGGCGTCGAGCCCGCCCGCGAGCATCACCCGCCCGGCCCGGGCGTGGGCGCGCTCGAGATGCGTCGGGTCGTCCTCGAGCCAGGGCAGGTCGACGACGGTTCCCACCTGCTCGCTCCCGCGGCGCAGCACGGCGTCACGCGACCGGTGGCCGTCCTCGCGTCCGTAGAGCTGAACCAGGTCGGCGTCAGTTTCGTGCTCTTCGCCGACGAACACTGCCACGCGGAGCACCGTCTCGGGCGCGTCGAGCAGCGCTTCGGTCCGACGCGGGCTCTCCTCGGCCAGGATGAAGCCGACGAGGTCTGCGCCCGCCTCGACCGCGACGTCGACGTCCTCCTGGCGCGTGAGGCCGCAGACCTTGACGAGCGGGCGCGAGGTCAGCTCCCGGAGCTTCTCGCCGGGATCGGCGGCGCGCATCAGCGTGGAGCCTACGAGCATCGCCTTCGCTCCGGCGAGCTCTGCGGCTGCGCCCTGGGCCCTGGTCGCGATCGCCGACTCGGCGACGACGATCCGGTCGCGCGGGGAGCGGGCGAGCAGCTCGAGCTGGGCGCTGCGGTCGATGGTGAAGGTCGAGAGGTCGCGGGCGTTGACGCCGATCACGGAGGCGCCGAGCACAGTGGCCCGATCCAGCTCACCCGCATCGTGGGCTTCGACGAGTGTGTCGAGTCCGAGCTTCTCCGCCTCGCGCATCAGCTCCAGGCACAGGCGGTCGTCGAGGTCGCGCAGGATCAAGAGCGCGGCGTCGGCGCCCGCCTCACGTGCCGTGCGCAGGTGGTCGGAGGTCGAGAAGAAGCCCTTGGCGAGGAGTGGGAGGGTGACAGCCGCGCGTGCGGCCCGCAGGTCGTCCCACGAGCCGGCGAACGCCTCGTCCACGAGCACCGACATCGCACGGGCGCCCTCGCGCTCGTAGCCTCGAGCAACCTCCACCACGTCGCCGGCGGGGCGGAGGTCGCCCGCGGACGGAGAGCGCCGCTTGAACTCGGCGATCGCCCCGAAACCGGGCGCCTCGAGGGCCTCTCTGAACCTCATGGCGCCACGGCCGCCCGGGAGAAGCGGATCAGCTCGTCGAGCCGCGTTCCGGCGATGCCCGAGGCAACCGCGACCCGCGCCAGCTCGAGCCCCTCGCGGAGGTCGGCTGCGTGTCCCGCGGCTGCGATCGCTCCGGCGGCATTGAGGAGCACCGCCGAATGGTGGCCGGTCCCCACCTCGTCGCCGTCGACGACGTCACGCAGCGCTCGGGCGTTCGTCTCGGGATCGGCTCCGCGTAGGTCAGCCGGATCGCAGCGAGGCAACCCGAGCTCCTCGGGGTCGAGTTGGTAGGAGCGCACGCGGCCCTCCTCGACCTCGCACACCAGGTTGGGGCCCGCCGGTGACAGCTCGTCGATGCCGCCGGCGCCGTGCACGACGTAGGCCCGGCGGGCATCGAGACGGACGAGTGCCTCGGCGATCGTGCGGGCGACCTCGGGCGCATACACGCCGACGACCTGCGCCCGGGCTCCGGCCGGGTTCGTCAAGGGCCCGAGGACGTTGAACACCGTCCTGGCCGCGAGCTCGCGCCGGACAGGCGCAGCGTGCTTCATTGCGGGATGGTGGGCCTGCGCGAACAGGAACGCGAAGCCGAGTTCGTCGATCGACTGCTCCAGCCGCTCGGGCGGCAGCACCAGCTCGAACCCCAGCGCCTCGAGCACGTCGGCGGCGCCGGTCGCCGACGAGGCTGCCCGGTTCCCGTGCTTGGCCACGCCTGCCCCCGCAGCCGCGGCGACGAGCGCCGCCGCGGTCGAGATGTTCCATGTGTTGGCGCCGTCGCCTCCGGTGCCGGCGGTGTCGACGAGATCGCTCCGTTTCGGATGAACGCGCAACACGTGCGCACGCATCGCCTCGGCGCAGCCCGCGATCTCGTCGGCGGTCTCGCCCTTCAGGCGGAGCGCCACGAGGAACCCGCCGATCTGGGCCGGCGTGGCCTCTCCGGCCATGATCGTGTCCATCACGCCCCGGGCCTCGTCCCGCGAGAGGTCGTGGCCGTCGAGCAGCCGGGCGAGACCTCCCTGGATCACGTCTCCTCCAGGAAATTCCTCGCGAGCGCCGGGCCGGAGGGGGTCAGCACGGACTCCGGATGGAACTGGACACCGTCGACGCGCAGTTCGCGATGGCGAACGGCCATCACCTCACCGTCGGCTGCCGTCGCCGAGACCTCGAGCGTAGCGGGCACCGACGTCGCCGCAAGCGAGTGGTACCGGCCTGCGGGGAACTCCGGCGGAAGTCCGGCGAAGATGCCGCGCCCGTCGTGGCCGACCGCCGTGGCCTTGCCGTGAACGAGGTCGCGGGCCTGACCGACCTCGCCTCCGAATGCCGACACGATCGCCTGGTGACCGAGGCAGACGCCGAGCAACGGCACCGTGCCGGCGAACGCCCGGACGATCGCCTCGGAGACACCGGCGTTCTCCGGCCGGCCCGGTCCAGGCGAGATGACGACGTGCGAGGGCCGGAGCGCTGCCGCCTCTTCGACCGTGATCTCGTCGTTTCGCCGCACCACCACCTCCGTGCCGAGCTCGCCGAACAGGTGCGCCAGGTTGTACGTGAACGAGTCGTAGTTGTCGATCAGAAGCAACATCAGCGCGCCTCCGCCAGCTGGATCGCGTGCTCGACGGCGGCGAGCTTGTTCAGGCACTCCTGATGCTCGGCGGCCGGGTCCGAGTCGGCCACGAGTCCGCCGCCTGCCTGGAGGCGGGCCACACCCTCGTGCAGCAGCACCGTTCGCAGCGCGATGCACGTGTCGAACGGGCCGCCGGGGATGTGGTAGCCGACGACGCCGGCGTAGAAACCGCGCCGGTACCCCTCGAGCTCCGAGATGATCTGCATCGCGCGGACCTTGGGCGCGCCGGAGACGGTGCCGGCCGGGAAGGTGGCCCGCAGCACGTCCCAGGGCCCGACGCCGTCCCGGATCTCGCCGGCAACCTCCGAGACGAGGTGAGTCACGTGCGAGAATCGCTCAACCTGGAGGAACCGCTCGACGTGCACCGAGCCAGGACGGCAGACCCGCGAGAGGTCGTTCCGGCCGAGGTCGACGAGCATGACGTGCTCGGCGCGGTCCTTTTCCGAGGCGAGCAGGCGCTCGGCGTCGCCGTCGCCCGCCGCAGTGGTGCCGGCGATTGGATTCAGGCTGGCGCGCGTACCTTCGAGTTTCACGTGCGTCTCCGGCGACGATCCGATCAGCGCGTATCCGTCGAGCTCGAGCAGGAAGAGGTAGGGCGAGGGGTTGATCCGGCGCAGCGCGCGGTAGATCTCGAGCGCGGTTGCCGACGTCGGCCGCTCCGCTCGCTGGGAGAGCACGATCTGGAACGCATCGCCCGCCCGGATGTATTCCTTGCAGCGGCGAACGCCCGCCTCGTGTGTTGCCTGGTCGGGGAAGCGCGTGAGCGGCCCGGCGGGAAACCCGGAGTGAGGGGACGGCACCGCTACTGCGGCGCCGAGCACGGCGGCTACGGCCTCGGGGTCGCCTCGGAGCACCTCCGAGAGGCCGGTCACGTGGTCGAAGCGGAGCAGTGTCTCGGCGACGACGAAGCGGCTCGGCGGCAGGCCGGAGCCGGTCTCGGGGAGCGGGACCGTCGGCTCGAGCTCGGTGATCCAGTCGTAGCCCACGTGGCCGACTACCGGCTCGGCGCAGCGTTCCGCCTCGTGGATGTCGACGAGGCGGGAGCCACAGCCGACGAGCGAGTAACGACCCAGGCGCCCCTGGTCGACCGACTCGAGCAGGAAGCTCCCGGCTCCGTCGGTGCGCAGGCGGAGGTATGCCCCGAGCGGGGTGAGGAGGTCGGTGTCGATCATGGCGGTCATCAGCGCAAGAAAAAGACCCGGTCAGGGTCTCTCGGTCGAGCGGGGGAGGGCTGTCGTGCGCGCCTACGCGCACGCTCCCGCCCCGCTCGCGCGCCAGGACCACCAGCTCGTCTGCGGGGTAGGAGTCACGTCACCACGATAGGGACTCCTGGTTGAATCCGCAAGCGGTGCCGATCCCGGTTCTTCTTCGCGATCTCCTGGTCGCGGCCGGCCCTTCCGGCCACGAGGAGCCCGCTGCGCGCGTCTGGCGCGAGGCGGCCTCGGCTTTCGCCGAGGTCGGCGGCGACACCCTCGGCACCTCGTACGCGCGGGTCGGGTCGAGCGGGCGCTTCACGCTCGCCGTGATCGGCCACATCGACCAGGTCGGGATCGCGATCACGCACATCCGCGCCGACGGGCTGCTCGACTACAGCACCCTGGGCGGGTTCTCTGCCGAGATCCTCGCCGGGCAGCGCGTGGTGATCGCCGGGCGGGAGGGCCCGGTCGAGGGCGTGGTCGCCGGACGGCAGCGCTCGGGCCGTGACAGGGACCGGACCGCCGTCTCCCACGGCGACTTGCATATCGACATCGGCGCCGCCGACGCCGACGAGGCGTTTGCACTCGTCTCGATCGGCAGCCCCGGGGTCTGGCAGGGCGCCCCGATCGAATTGCCGAACGCGAGGATCGTCTCTCGTGCGCTCGACGATCGGCTCGGTGCGTACGCGGCGCTCGAGGCCGCCCGGAGGATCGCCGGCCAGGGAGGCGCTCGAGTCGACGTCGTCGCGGTCGCCTCGGTCCAGGAGGAGACCGGTCACGACGGTGCGCGCGCAGCAGCGTTCGCGCTGGAACCCGACGTTGCGCTGGTCGTCGACGTCACGTACACATCGGACGTCCCCGGCGGCGACCCGAGGAAGCTCGGCAAGGTCGATCTCGGCTCGGGCGCCGTCGTCCTACGGGGCCCGGTTGCCAACCGGCGCGTGACCGAGCTTCTCGTCGAGGTGGCCGAGTCGGAAGGGATCGCCTACCAGATCGAGGTCTGGTCGGGCCACACCCACAGCGACGCGGACGACGTGCACGCCGCTCGCGGCGGCATCCCGACGGGGATCGTCTCGATCCCCGTCCGGTACATGCACTCTCCGTCCGAGCTCGCCTCGCTCGACGACCTCGAGGCGACGGTCCGCCTGGTCGCGGCGTTCGCCCTTCGCCTCACGCCCGAGTCGGACTTCCTGCGCTAGCCTCGAACCGTGGCCCGCAGCGTGATCGTCGGTGCGGCGCGGACGCCGTTCGGGAGGATCGGCGGCGGTCTGGCTTCCAGGCCGGCGACCGAGCTGGGGGCGATCGCGATCCGCGCAGCGCTCGAGCGGGCCGGGATCGAGCCCGGCGAGCCCGAGTACGTGATCATGGGCCAGGTGCTTCAGGCCGGCGCCGGGCAGGCGCCCGCGCGGCAGGCGGCGATCGGAGCCGGGATCCCCATCGAGACCCCGGCCGACACGATCAACAAGGTATGTGCCTCGAGCGTCCGGGCCGTCGAGATCGCCGATGCGATGATCCGGGCCGGCGACGCGGAGCTCGTCGTCACGGGCGGGATGGAGTCGATGTCGAATGCCCCCTACGCGCTCGAGCGGGCCCGCTTCGGCTACCGCCTCGGCGACGGGACGCTGATCGATCTGCTGACGCACGACGGCCTCGTCTCGAGCTTCGACGGCAGACACATGGTCGAGCAGGCGTCGTTCGTCTCCAGGGAGCTCGGCGTCTCACGCCAGGAGCAGGACGAATGGGCCTACCGGTCGCACCGGCGCGCGATCGAAGCGACCGACGCCGGCCGGTTCGTGGACGAGATCGTCGCCGTGGGAGAGCTCGAGGTCGACGAGAGCCCGCGCCGGGACACGACGCGCGAGAAGCTGGCTGCCCTCCCCCCGGTGTTCGACCCCGAGGGCACGACCACAGCGGGAAACGCCCCGGGCGTAAACGACGGTGCTGCCTGTGTCGTGGTTGCGAGCGAGGAGTGGGCGCGCCGGCGGGGAGTCGACCCGCTCGCGACGCTGGTGGCGCAGGGCTACGTTGCCGACGAGTTCGCCTATCTCGCACGGACGCCGGCGAAGGCGGCAGGGGTTGCACTGGCCCGCGCAGGCAAGACGATCGCGGACGTCAAGCGGGTCGAGATCAACGAGGCGTTCTCGTCGGTCGCCGCCCATTCGACCCGCCTGCTCGGAGTCGACGAGGAGGCAGTCAACGTCAACGGCGGTGCCGTGGCGCTAGGACACCCGATCGGCGCCTCGGGCGCCCGGATTCTCGCCACCCTCGTCTACGAGCTGCGTCGTGAGGGCGGCGGGCTCGGACTCGCGGCGATCTGCTCCGGCGGCGGCCAGGGCGATGCCCTGTTGATCGAGGTATGAGCCGTAGACTCGACGAGGGTCGATGAGGGAAGCCGAGGTCAGGGCCGCGGGTGGGGTGGTGCTCCGCGACGGCTGCGTGCTGCTCGTCCACCGGCCCCGCTACGACGACTGGTCGCTGCCCAAGGGCAAGCTTGATCCTGACGAGAGCTGGGAGGACGCGGCGGCGCGCGAGGTCGAGGAGGAGACGGGTCTTCGCTGCGTGCCAGGCGAGGAGGTGGCCCGTTCGTTCTACACGGACTCGAGCAGCCGCTGGAAGGAGGTCCGCTACTTCAGGATGGAGCCCGACGGCGAGCCGACGGCTCAGAACGAGGTCGACGAGGTGCGGTGGGTGCCGCTCGCCGAGGTGGATCGGCTACTCAGCTACGAGCGCGACGTCGACGTGCTCAGCAGCTTGCGGTAGCGGACGACGGGCGCGCGCATCTCGCCGAGCACGAACATCCGCCTCACCGCCTCCTCTCTCCATCCTCCGAGCTCGTAGAAGCGCCGGGCCCGGCCGTTCGCCTCGAGCACCCAGAGTGTCGCCTCGTCGGCGTACCCGCCGAGTCGTACCTCCGCGGCCGAAAGCAGCGCACGCCCGACGCCTGCCGACCAGGAGTCCGGGTCGACGTACAGTCCGTACAACTCCCCGACGAGGGTGTCGTCGCGATCGGGGCCGGTGGCGGCGAACCCGGCGACGCGCCCGCCGCTCTCGCCGACGAGGGTCGAACACCCGCGCGGGGGCTCGGCGATCCGTGCCGACCGCCGGGACCAGTCGACCTGCATCGCGTCGAGGAGCTCGCGCGGGAAGATCCCCCTGTACGCGGCCTGCCAGCCGCGGACGCGGATGCGCTCGATCGCCTCGGCGTCTTCCGGAGTCGCGTCGCGGATCCGCATCGGCAAAGGGTAGGCTCGCCCGGTGGAGGCGGCAACGGACGAGGCGCGCTTCCCGCACGTCCTGGTGGTGGGAGCCGGGCAGATGGGCGGGGGCATCGCCCAGGTGGTCGCGGCGAGCGGGCGCCGGGTCTCGCTCCATGATCCGTTTCCGGGAGCGACGGGGCGGGCGTTCGAGGCAATGGGCCGAAGCCTCGAGCGGCTTGCAGGGAAAGGAGGGCCCGAGCCCGGGGAAGTGCTCGCCCGGATCGAGGTCGTGGACTCGTTCGTGGCGGCCGATCTGATGATCGAGGCCGTGATCGAGGATGCCGCAACGAAGGAAGCCGTCTTCAGCGCCGCGGACGAGGCGTTGCCTCCGACCGCGATCCTCGCCTCGAACACGAGCTCGATCCCGATCGCGACTCTCGCTCGCGCAACCGGTCGCCCCGATCGGGTCATCGGCATGCACTTCTTCAATCCGGTGCCGATGCTGAAGCTCGTCGAGGTGATTCGCGCCGAGGGAACCTCCGACGCAACCACGGCCGCCGTCGTCGCCTTTGCCCGCGAGCTCGGGAAGGAGCCGGTCGAAGCGCTCGACGTTGCGGGGTTCGTCGCCAACAGGATCCTGATGCCGTTCATCAACGAGGCTGCATACGCCGTCGCCGCAGGCGTCGCCGACGCCGAGGCGATCGACACGGTCGCCAAACTCGGCTTCGGCCATCCGATCGGCCCGCTTGGCCTTGCCGACCTGATCGGCCTCGATACGTGTGTCGCGATCATGGACGTGATCGAGCAGGGCCTCGGCGACTCGAAGTACGCACCCTGTCCGCTGCTACGCGAGTACGTCGCCGCCGGGCGTCTTGGCCGCAAGTCGGGGCGGGGCTTCTTCGCTTACTCCTAGATGGATCTCCAGTCCACCTTTGCCGGTAGTGCCTTACGATCAGACGGAAAGTGCCTGCAATCGACAGTCTCCGGGACCTGCTTGACCGGCAGCGTCGTTCCATCGAACGCTCGGAGCAGGGCGTGCGCGACGGCACGGACCCCGAGGCCCTGCACCAGTTTCGAGTGGCGACGCGTCGCTCCCGGGCCCTCATTCGTGCCTCTCGTCCGCTCGTTCGCGATCAGCTCGCCGCTCTCGACCGCGAGCTTCGCTGGCTCGGCGGCCTCACCGGCCCGGCCCGTGACCTCGACGTCCTGATCGAGCATCTCCGCGGCCTCCTTCAGGAGCTCGAGCCCGACCGCGAAGGTGCCGAGGCCATCGTCGGCGCGCTCGAGCACGAGCGACTACGCGAGCGGGAGACGCTGCTGGCGGCGATCGAGACGGCCCGCTATCGCGACCTACTCGCGCGGTTCGGGGAGACCGTGCCGACGCTGTCAGCCTCCGACGGCGACGCCTCGCTGACCAGACTGGCACGGAGGGAGCTCGAGCGGCTGCAGGCGGCCTACGACGATCTCGGACCGAGCCCTAGCGACGAGGACCTTCACGAGCTGCGGATCCGTGCCAAGCAGGCCCGGTATGCCGCTGAGCTCGCCGCGACCGCTGCAGGCCGGCCCCTCGAGGAGCTCGCCGCCGCGCTGTCGGATGTCCAGGATCTGGTCGGGGCGCATCAGGACGCCGTCGTCGCCGAGGAGCGGGTGCGCGAGCTCGCGACCGAGGAGTCCAGGCTGGCCGCGGGCCGCATCGTCGAGCACGAGCGCGGGATCCGCCGCGAGGCGAGGGCGAAGCTCCCGAACGCGATGAGGCGAGTCGAGCGGCGCGCCGCCCGCGCGTTCTGAGCTAGGCCGCCTTGAGCGTCTCGAGCTCGAGTGCCGCGCCCTCACGGACACCGCCTCGCGCGACCCGCAGCGGAACGTGCAGCCGCTCCTGGAGCGCTCCGAGGATCACTGCTCCCGCAGCCAGCGTCCGGACGCGCTCGGGCTCGATGCCGTAGAGCGCGGTGATGTCATCCGCAGGGGTCCGGGCCAGGATTCCGGCGACCTCGTCGAGCTCGTCGGCACCGAGGATGCCGCCCACGATCGAGCGCAGGGCCCTGGCGCTTCCGCCGACCGCGAGCGCCGTCTCGGGAGGGGGCGGCACGAAGCCGCCGAGGAGCCTGTCCACCTCCGTGCGAGCGCGCGCGACTGCCGCGTCTCCGGGCGGATCGTCGTCGAGGAGCCGGCTCGCGAGCCGCATCGACCCGATGTCGACCGAGCGGATCCAGGCCAGGCCTCCCTGCCGGGTGCCGACCGCGACCTGCGAGGAGCCGCCGCCGACGTCGCAGACCGCTACCAGTCGCCGCGACGACCCACGAAGCCCCGCGGCCGCACCGAGGAACGCGAGGCGCCCCTCTTCCTGAGCCGAGAGCAGGCGCACAGGAACTCCTGCTGCGGCAGCCGAGATCCGGTCGAGCAGGTCGGTGCCGTTCGAGGCCTGGCGACCCGGACTCGTGACGAGCACCTCGATCCGCTCGGCACCGTGAAGCCGGGCATCTGCGACGAAGCGCTCGATCCAGGCCTCCGTCTCGGCGAGCTTCTCCTCGGGGATCGCTCCCGAGCGCTCGATGGCATCGCCGAGGCGGACCATCGCCTTCTCGCGGTGGATCTCCTCGCCGCCGCGCGCCACGTGCAGGCGGACGGTGTTCGAGCCCACGTCGATGATCCCCACGGGCATCGACCCATCATGCCCCGGCCACAGGTCAGCAGCGGTGGCCGACACTCGATCTAGGCCGCACCCGGACCGGACCGGCGGCGCGCACGGATGCGGCCGCGCATCGCCACGAGCTGTGAGGCCCGGCGGCGGTCGCCCGGATCGGGCTGGGCGCGTTGCCAAGAGCCGTCCGGTGCCATCAACCAGGCCTGGGAGTTGTCGGACAGGAGCCTGCGGAAGATCGTCTCGATCTCGGCGCGGACGTGCGGTGCCTCGACCGGGACGATCACCTCGATACGGTGGTCGAGGTTGCGTTGCATCAGATCGGCGCTTCCAAGCAGGTACGATCGTTCCTGGCCGGCCTCGAAGCAGTAGAGCCGGCTGTGCTCGAGGAAGCGTCCGAGAATCGAGCGGACGCGAATCCGTTCGCTCAGCCCCTCGACCCCGGGGCGCAGGACGCAGATCGCACGGACGATCAGATCGATCTCTGCACCCGCCTGCGAGGCGCGGTACAACTCCTCGACGATACCCGGGTCGACCAGGTTGTTGACCTTGATCCGGATGCGGGCGTGCTCTCCGGCGGCACCCGCGGCGGCGACCGCCCGGATGCGCTCGACGAGCTCGCGCCGGAGGTTGAACGGCGCGACCAGGATCTTGCGGAACGCCTGTGGCCGTCCGAAGCCGGTGACGAAGTTGAACAGGTCCGCGATGTCGGCCGAGATCTCGGGGTCGGCCGTGAACAGGCCGACGTCCTCGTACATCCGCGCCGTCGTGGCGTGGTAGTTGCCGGTGCCGATGTGGACGTAGCGCCTGAGCTCGTCGCCCTCCCGCCGGATCACCATCGTCGTCTTCGCATGGATCTTCAGGTCGGGGAAGCCGTAGACGACGTGAACGCCCGCCTGCTCGAGTGAGCGCGCCCACTCGATGTTGCGGCGCTCGTCGAAGCGCGCCTTCAGCTCGACGATGCAGACGCTCTGCTTGCCGTTCTCGGCCGCCTCGATCAGCGCCGGGGCGAGTGCCGAGTCGTGGCTTGTCCTGTAGACAGTCGTCTTCAGCGTCGCGACCGCGGGGTCCTTCGCCGCTGCTCGGACGAACGCCTCGACGCTCGTCGCGAACGAGTCGTACGGGTGCTGCACGACGATGTCTCCGGCCGCGATCTCCGCGAGCACGTCGCCGTCCTTGGGCTTGGCGAGGCGCCGCTGGGTCTGAGGCACCCACGGCTCGTACTTGAGGTCGGGGCGATCGAGGTCGTAGAGCTGCATCGCGTCGCGGAGGTCGAGGATCCCGTGGATCGGGTACACCGCATCGGGGCGGACCGCGAGGCGCTCGGAGAGCCGGGTGGACATCGCGCGCGAGATCGAGCTCGAGACCTCGAGTCGAACGACGGCGCCGAACCGGCGCTTCTGCAGCTCGGTCTCGACGGCCTCGAGCAGGTCGGCTGCGTCGTCCGAGATCTCGGTGTCGCCGTCCCGCGTGACCCGGAACGCGGCGCGCTCGACGAGGTCCATGCCCGGGAACACCCAGCCGAGATAGTGCGAGATCACGCCCTCCAGGGGGATCGCGAGACCGCGGTCGCCGATCGAGACGAACCGCGGGAGTGTCTCGGGCACCTTGACCCGGGCGAAGCGCTCCTCGCCGGAGTCGGGGTCGCGGACGGTCACGCCGAGTGACAGCGAGAGGCCGGAGATGTAGGGGAACGGCTGCCCCGGCCCGACCGCGAGCGGCGTCAGCACGGGATAGATCTGGCGCGCGAACCGGGATTCGAGCTCGCGGTGCTCTTCCTCGGTCGCATCCTCGACCGTGCCGATCACGATCCCCTCGGCCGCCAGCGCCGGGACGAGGTCCTCCTTCCAGAGTCTCGACTGCGCCGCGCTGAGCTCGAACACCCGCTCGCGAACGTCCGTCAAAGCCTGCAGCGGCGTTCGGCCGTCGGGCGAGCGCACGTTCACTCTCGCGATCACCTGGTCGAGCAAACCGGCGACCCGGACCATGAAGAACTCGTCCAGGTTCGACGAGAAGATGGCGCAGAATTTCACCCGCTCGAGCAGCGGCTCCGACGGGTCGGCGGCAAGGTCGAGGACCCGGTTGTTCAGGTCCAGCCACGAAAGCTCCCGGTTGAGAAGCGTCTGGCTCGAGGTCTCGGTGGCCGCCCGGTTGGTCGTCGCCAAGCGCGCGACATCATCCCCGAGCGGTGATGTCTGTGGGGTGTCGATTTGGTGAATTGTAGGTCGGAAGGTGAATTGTAGGTCGAAATGAGCACTTTGGGCCGAATCAGGGGTTGCGGCCGTCTCACTGCGCTCTCATCTGACCTCGTCACTATGCTCCGCCCGATGTCGAACGACCGGCTCCTCGCTGTGATAGCCGTGATCCTCGGCATCGTGCTGATCGCGATCGCCGTCGTGTACTGGGCGGAGCCGGCCGGTTCGCTGCCGAGCTTCTTCCCGGGCCACCAGGCGGGCTCGAGCCACCACCACGCGAAGCACGGGATCGCCGCCTTCCTGCTTGGCATCGCCTGCTTCGCGTTCGCGTGGTTCCGGACCGGGCCAAAGCGGTCGAAGAGCTCCGAACCGACCGCGTGATCCTTCTCGCCTCGCTGATCTCCTACCCGAGGGCGATCATCCTCGGAGCCATACAGGGCGTCTCGGAGCTCTTCCCGATCTCGAGCCTCGGGCACGCGGTGATCATCCCGAAGCTCCTCGGGTGGGACATCCACCAGAACGATCCCTACTTCCTCACCTTCCTGGTCGCGCTGCATCTCGCCACCGCTCTGGTGCTCCTCGGGTTCTTCTGGCGCGACTGGGTCCGGATCGTCAAGGGTCTCGGCCGGTCGCTGCGGGATCGAGGCATCGGTCCGGACGACACGGACGCGAAGCTCGGGTGGCTGCTCGTCGTCGGGACGATCCCGGCCGGGATCCTCGGCCTCGCTCTGCAGGACAAGCTCCGGTCGATCTTCGCCTCTCCCGCGTCCGCCGCTGTGTTCCTGACGCTCAACGGCGTGATGCTGCTGCTGGCCGAGCGGCTGCGACGCCGCGCCCCCCAGACCGACAGCGACGACGACGCCCGGATCGCACGGCAGGTGGGGTGGGCCCAGTCGCTCGGCGTCGGAGCCGCCCAGGCCCTCGCGCTCATCCCGGGCTTCTCGAGGTCCGGGGCGGCCATGAGCGGCGGGCTGCTCGTCGGGTTGTCGAACGAGGATTCGGCCCGGTTCGCATTCCTGCTCGCGACCCCGATCATCGGGGCCGCCGCGCTGCTGAAGCTCCCCGAGCTGGTCGGGAGCCAGGGAAACGGCGTCAGGGGGCCCGCACTCGCCGGGGCGCTCGCGGCCGCCGTGACCGCGTACTGCTCGATCCGGTTCCTGATGCGCTTCTTCCAGACGCGCACGCTCCTGCCGTTCGCCTTCTACTCGCTCGGGGTCGGCATCGCGACCGGCATCTACTTCGCGGTCAGCTGAGACGACGCGGGATGCTAGGCGTCCGCGACCGGGTGCGATGCGTCGGTGAGCTCGCGCAGTTCACCGGTGACGAGGTAGGCGACCTGCTCGCCGATGTCGACCGCGTGGTCGCCGATCCGCTCCACGCACCGGGAGATCACGAGCATCCGCAGCCCGTACTCGCGCTCTTCGGTGGAGTCCCCCAGCGCGAGGACGTCGTCGACCGCCTGGCGGTTCGCGCGGTCGATCAGGTCGTCGAGCTCGTTCAGCGACTCCGCCATCTCGACGTCCCGCTTCGCGAATGCGTCGAGCGCGACCCGGATCATCTGCTCGGCCCGGGCGCCCATGTCCTCGAGCGAGTCGAGCAGCCGGTCGTCGCTGACGTCGAGACCGCCCATCAGCCTGGTCAGCTTGGCGACGGTGACGCAGTAGTCGGCCATCCGCTCCAGATGCAGGTTGACCCGCAGGATCGCGAGCACGAGCCGCAGGTCGGTCGCCACCGGCGTCTGCCGGGCAAGCAGCGACTGCACCCCGGTCTCGATCGCGAGGTAGCGCCGGTCAATCTCGTCGTCGAAGCCGATCACCTCGTCGGCGAGCTCGTCGTCGCCGCGGGCCAGAGCATTGAGCGCCGAGCGCAATGCGCGGAGGACCAGGTCGCCCTCCTCCTGCAGTGCGGCCTCGAGCTTCTCGAGCTCCTCGTGGAAAAGGACTCTCACCCGAACCGGCCCGTGACGTAGCCCTCGGTGCGCTCGTCGGCCGGCGAGGTGAAGATCTTCTCCGTCGAGTCGTACTCCACGAGGATGCCGTGCCGGCTCCCGTCCTCCTCCACCTGGAGGCTGAAGAACGCGGTCATCTCGGCGACGCGCGCTGCCTGCTGCATGTTGTGAGTGACGATCACGAGCGTATACTGCTGCTTCAGCTCGTGCATCAGGTCTTCGATCGCCTGGGTCGAGATCGGATCGAGCGCCGAGGCGGGCTCGTCCAGCAGGACGACATCGGGCTCGACTGCGATCGCGCGGGCAATGCAGAGTCTCTGCTGTTGTCCTCCTGATAGACCCAGCGCCGAGCGCCTGAGCCGGTTCTTCACCTCGTCCCAGATCGCCGCCCGCTTCAGCGCCTGCTCGACCCGGTCGTCGAGGTTGTCCTTCATGCCGAGGATCCGCAGGCCGAAGGCGATGTTGTCGTAGATCGACTTCGGGAACGGGTTGGGCCGCTGGAACACCATCCCGATCCGGCGGCGGACCTCGATCGGGTCGACGCCGTGACCGTAGAGATCGGTGCCGTGATACAGAGCCTGTCCTTCGACGCGCGCGCTCGGTACGAGGTCGTTCATGCGGTTGAGGCAGCGCAGGACGGTCGACTTGCCGCAGCCCGAAGGGCCGATCAGCGCCGTGATCGCGTTCTTGTACACCTCCATCGACACATCGCTCACGGCGAGCGCCTGGCCGTAGTAGACCGACAGGCCCCGGACATCGAACACCGTATCCTTGTAGATAGGCTCGGGTTTCGGCGTCTGTCCGATCCCTAGGGGCGCCAGCCTGGCGGCCTGAGAGGTCGAAGCCGGGGCGCCCGCAGCGGGAGCGTCCGGCTGGGGCGGCTCCACGACGTTCACCGGGACGAGTGTCGCGGGCCGGCTCTCCGTGCTGGGTGCACAGGATGTGAACGTCGTGTGACGGAGTGGTGACATGGGTCGCACGCCCCTGCTCGTGCTGGAAACCTGTGGCCCGTGGAAGCCGCCGCTGTCTCGTCGCCCGGCCTGCGCCGGACGCGCCGCCTGGCCGACCGGATCGGCGACAAGGCGTTCTACCTCGTCACCACCCTGGCCGCGATCTTCGCCGTCCTCCTCGTCGTCGGGATCGCCTGGCAGCTGGTTGCGAAGGCCTGGCCCGCGATCAGGCAGTACGGCATCGGCTTCGTCTGGGAGTCGACCTGGCGGGTCGCGACGCCGACGCTCAGCGAGCTCTACGGTGCCCGCGAGTTCCTGATCGGAACCATCGTTGCCTCGTTCGGCGCCGTCCTGATCGCCGCACCAGTCTCGATCGCGATCGGTCTCTTCCTCAGCGAGCTGGCCCCGCCGAGCATCCGCGGCCCGATCGGCTCGCTCGTCGACATGCTCGCCGCCGTGCCGAGCGTCGTGATCGGGCTCTGGGGCATCCTCGTCCTCGGCCCGTTCGCGCACAGCACCTTCGTCCCATGGCTGAACGACGTCCTCGGCTTCATCCCCTTCTTCGGGAAGCCGCCGCCGACGGCCCAGAGCGTCTTCCTGGCGATGCTCGTGCTCGCGATCATGGCGACGCCGATCATCTCGTCGATCTGCCGCGAGCTCTTCATCAGCGTTCCAAGCGACCTCGAGGAGGCCGCGTTCGGGCTCGGCGCCACTCGCTTCGAGATGGTGCGCGGCGTCGTCCTGCCGTCGGTGAGGGGGGGAGTCGTCGCGGGGATCGTGCTCGGGCTCGGCCGCGCGCTGGGTGAGGCGATCGCCGTGACCCAGGTGATCGGGGGCTCCTGGCCGATCAAGCTCTCGCTCTTCCAGCCCGGCACCTCGCTAGCGAGCCAGATCGCCAACACGTACTCGAGCAACGTGTCGCCGCTCAACCGGGCGTCGCTCATCTACCTCGGGCTGATCCTGCTCGTGATCACGTTCACGACCAACTTCATCGCCCAGCAGATCGTCCATCGCTTCGAGCGGCAGCGGCTGCGATGAACGAGGGGCTCTCGCTCCAGGCCAGCGGTCACTCGCGGCGACGGCTGCTCGTCAACCATCTCGCCGAGGGGATTGCGATCGTCGCCGCCCTCTTCGCGCTCGCCGTTCTCGCCATCCTCGTGGGCTCGGTCTTCGTGCGGGCGCTCCCGGCGCTGAGCTTCGACTTCTTCACGCAGGGACCGAAGTACGACGAGTTCGGCCGCCTCAGCGGCGGGATCGCGCCGGCGATCGTCGGCACGTTCATGCTGATCCTGATCGCGGCCGCGTTCTCGATCCCGCTCGGCGTCCTCACCGCCCTCTGGGTGAGCGAGTTCGCGCCCAGGCACCTCGCCGACCAGGTGAAGCTCTACCTCGACGTCCTCAACGGCTTCCCCTCGATCGTGATCGGCATCTTCGTGTACGGCCTGATGGTCTCCTCCAAGATCCCGATCCTCGGGCTCGGTCACCACCCGAGCGCCTGGGCCGGGGGCTTCGCGCTGTCGATCGTCATGCTCCCGCTCATCTCGCGCACGACCATGGAGGTGCTCGCGCTCGTCCCGAACAGCCTTCGCGAGGCGAGCTACGGGCTCGGCGTCTCCAAATGGCGAACCGTGCTCAGCATCGTCCTGCCCACGGCAGCCGGCGGGATCATGACCGGCACGACGCTCGCGGTTGCCCGCGCCGCCGGCGAGACCGCACCGCTGCTCTTCGTGTGCGCCGCCACGACCCAGACGATCGTCTGGGATCCCTCGCAGGCGGTGAGCTCGATCCCGTTCACGATCTTCAGCGACTATGACCAGGCCGGGGGCCAGGCGCAGGCCTGGGGTGCGGCGTTCACGCTGATCGTGCTCGTGCTGCTCTCGAGCCTCACCTCACGCTACTTCCTCGACCGCTCCAAGCGGAAGCTCGGACAGGTGAAATAGCTTCTAGCAGGAGCTTTTCACCAGTTCGTCACCCGATCGTCACACACTTTCAGCACCCCGAACGGGGGAGTCCGGGCAGGCTGACAGCGATGAAGCAGGCGTCCAACGATTTGCACGGTCATCCCAGGACAAGGAGTCATCTCATGATGAGAAAGGCAGTCGCCCTTCTCGCGCTCGGGACCACGGTCGGCATGCTCACGGTGGGCGCCGCGTCGGCGAAGCAGGCCGATATCCCGATCGCGGGCGCCGGTAGCAGCCTCGTCAACCCGCTCGTGCAGCAGTTCGTCCCGGCGGTCGGGCAGGCGTTCGGCTACACCCTCAGCTACGCGTCGGTCGGCTCCGGCACCGGCATCGCCGACATCAGCGCGCGCACGGTCGACTTCGGCGCCTCGGACGCCCCTCTGAACCCGACCCAGGCCGCCGGCTGCAACGGCTGCATCGAGATCCCGTGGGCGCTCTCGGCGACGACGCTCTCGTACAACATCCCGGGTGTCCCGAACCAGATCCACCTCGACGGCCCGACGATCGCCGGCATCTTCCTCGGCACGATCACGAACTGGAACGACCCGGCGCTCCTGAAGCTCAACCCGAACATCGGGTTCCCGAACCTGCCGATCACGCCGGTGCACCGCTCGGACGGCTCGGGTGACACCTATGCGTTCGCCGACTACCTCTCGAAGGTAAGCGCGACGTTCGCGAACCAGGTCGGAGTCAACACGACGGTCAACTGGCCGAGCGGCGTCGGCACCTCCGCCAGCGGGAACTCCGGCATCGCGGGCGTCGTCTCCAGCACGCCGGGCGCGATCGGTTACCTGAGTGCCGCCTACACGCTTCCGAACCACCTCAAGGTGGCGGCGGTCAAGAACCTCGCGGGCGGCTTCGCCACTCCGGGCCTTCGCGGGATCGCGGCGGCGGCGGCGGCATTCCCCAACCCGGCGTCCACGACCAACGGCGTCGAGATGCACATCGTCCAACCGCCGAAGTCGGCCGGGAAGATCGCCTACCCGATCTCGACCTACACCTACATCATCGTCCCGGCGCAGTCCAGCAAGGCGACCGAGCTCAAGAAGCTCATCTTCTGGGCGCTCACCGTGGGCGACAAGAAGTACGGCCCGAAGCTGATCTTCGTGCCAACCTTTCCGGTCAAGGTGCTCGTAGCGGCCGAGAAGGCGCTCAAGCTGATCCAGTGTCCGGCGGGCGGCTGCTCGTAGGACCGCGGCTTCAGAACAAGCTCCCCGTCCGGGGGTGACAGAGCGGAGGGGCGCCGACGGGCGCCCCTCCGCTTTTTCCGCCTAGGATGAGGGCGTGAGCGACAAGGTCAGGGAGCTGATCGAGGCCTACGACGCGGCCTGGAACCGGCAGGACCTCGACGGGCTCTGTGCCTTCCACACCGACGACGTCGTGTTCGAGAACCACACGGCGGCCGAGCGGGTCGAGGGGGCCGAGGCGGTGCGGGCGCACATCGGCGGCATCTTCGAGCGGTGGCCGACGCTCCGATTCCGGGGGCGTCGTTTCTACGCAGCCGGCGATTTCGCGGTCAGCGAATGGACGGCCACCGCCACGCGAGCCGACGGGGTGCAGATCGAGTGGGACGGGGTGGACGTCTTCCCGATCCGGGACGGGAAGATCGCCCGCAAGGACATCTACTCCTCGTCACACGCCCCGCGCGTGCTCGGCTGATCCGTATACTTAGGCCGCCGGGAAGGCGCAGCGCACCCGGAGGCCGTGTCCGCGCGAGCCGGTCGCCTCGACCGTGCCGCCGGCGGCGACGACGACGTGCTTCACGATCGCGAGACCGAGACCCGTGCCCCGGGTCGCGCGCGCGGCGTCGGCACGCCAGAACCGCTCGAAGAGGCGGGGGATGTCGCTCTCCCAGACCCCGATCCCGTCGTCGGCGGCCAGCAGGATGTTCTCTCCCGCTCCGCCGGCGATCGACAGCGTGAACGTCGCCCCGTGGCCGGCGTAGCGGATCGCGTTCTCCGCCAGGTTCTCGGCGATCATTCGCAGCATGCGTGGGCGGAGCGGCAGGTCTATCTCGCCGTCGCCCTCGGCGCGCAGCACGAGCCCGGCCCGCCCCGCGCTCGGGGAGAGCTCGTCCACGACCTGTTCGAGCACGGGCAACGCGTTCGTGAGTCCGAGCGAGACCACCTCGGTGCCGCTCTCGAGCTCCGAGAGAAAGAGGATCTCGTCGATCAGCGTGCCGGCGTTCTGGACCTCGGCCCGCGCCTGGTCGAGGAGGGCCTGGATGTCGGCGCCCGGCAGATCGGCGGAGTCGAGCAGCGCGAGGATCCGTGCCAGCGGGGTGCGGAGCTCGTGCGAGACCGAGGCGGTGAAGCCGGCCCTGAGCTCGTCGAACGAGACGTCCTCGGTGGCCGTGTCCGGGGTCGATGGGGATTGGACCACTTCCGGTCTCGATACCGGGTCGGGGTCGCTCTCCCTGCGCCAGAACCTGTTCAAACCAGGGTCTTCACCAGATTGTCACCATTTTGACACCGGCTCCGTACCGGGCCTGGAACTATGTTAGGCGCGTGGGAAAGATCCTGATCGTCGAGGACGACAACGTGATCGCGGACGGGATGGCCCGCCACCTCTCGGCAGCGGGTCTCGACCCGGTGGTCGTGGGGCGCGGGGAGCTCGGGCTCGCGCGCCTTCGCTTCGAGAATCCGGATGTCTGCGTGCTCGACCTGATGCTGCCCGAGCTCGACGGCTGGAAGCTGATCGAGACGGCGCGCTCGGAGGGTATCGGTACGCCCATCGTGGTCGTCTCGGCCCGGGGGACCGAGCACGATCGCGTGCATGCGCTGGAGATCGGCGCCGACGACTACCTCGTGAAGCCGTTCTCGATGCGCGAGCTCGTGGCGCGCGTGGGCGCGGCTGCACGCCGCGGCGTTCGGCCGGCAGAGGAGCGCCGGGGCGAGGCGGTCGAGATCGAGGAGCTCAAGATCGACCCCCGCGAGGTGCAGGCCTACGTCGACGGCAAGAGCGCCGGACTGACCCCGACCGAGTTCAAGCTCCTGTACACGCTGGCGCTCGACCGGGGGAGGGTCGTCACCAGGGACGAGCTGCTGCAGAAGGTCTGGGGCCGTCGCGAGACCCACCGCGACCGCACGGTCGACGTCTTCGTTCGCCGCCTCCGGCAGAAGATCGATCGGATCGCGCCCCGGCACACCTTCATCCACACCCGCTTCGGCGTCGGCTACAAGCTCGAGCCCGAATCCAAGTAGCTCGGTTGAAGTTGCGCCTCCGCCTATAGTCGCCAAGTGGCGCGACGGCGCGACCAGCCGGTCCGGCTGACCCGGATCTACACGCGCGGCGGCGACGCCGGCGAGACCTCGCTCGGGGACGGGTCGCGCATCTCGAAGCTCGACCCGCTCATTCACGCCTGCGGCGAGGTCGACGAGCTGAACTCCGTCCTCGGCTGGGCGCAGGTCGTCGCTCACGACGAGCGCCTCGGACGGATCCAGAACGAGCTCTTCGACCTCGGCGCCGACCTCTGCGTGCCCTACGAGCCAGGCGACAATCGCCTGCGGGCAGAACAGGCCTCCATCGACCGACTCGAGGCCGAGTGCGACGAGGCCAACGCGCCGCTCGGCGAGCTGAGGAGCTTCGTGCTCCCTGGCGGGAGCGAGACGGCCGCGCGTCTCCATCTGGCGCGCGCGGTGTGCCGGCGGGCCGAGCGCGCGGTGGTCGCCGCGTCGGCCGAGCGGCCCCTCAATCCTCTGGCGGCCGCGTACCTGAACCGGCTCTCCGACCTCCTGTTCGTGCTCGCCCGGGCTGCGAACCAGGGCAGCGAGGAGCCGCTCTGGCGTCCGGGGGGCGAGCGCTAGGCAGCCTAGAATGGCCCCATGGAGCAGCGGCGGACGATCAGGGTCGTGATCGCCAAGGTCGGCCTCGACGGACATGATCGCGGGGCGAAGGTGATCGCCCGGGCGCTCCGGGACGCCGGCATGGAGGTCATCTACACGGGTCTGCACCAGTTGCCCGAGCAGATCGTCGAGACCGTGATCCAGGAGGATGCCGACGCCGTCGGGATCTCGATCCTCTCCGGGGCGCACATGACGCTCGTCCCGCGTGTGGTCGATCTGCTCCGCGAGCGCGGCGCCGACGACGTCCTGGTCGTGGTCGGGGGGACGATCCCCTCGGACGACATCGCCGAGTTGCGACGTCAGGGTGTGGCAGAGGTGTTCACACCCGGTGCGATGACGGGCGACATCGTCGAGTTCCTCCGCGACCGCCTCGCGGCGTAGCGGCCGTCGTCAGGCGGGCGGTGCTGCGTAGAGTGCGCCTCCGATGAGGATCGCCGTGTGCGTGAAGGCAGTCCCCGATGCCGCTGCCGGAAGGCGGATCGACCCCGCGACCGGAAGGCTCGACCGCGCGGGCGATCTCGTGCTCTCCGACTTCGACCTGCACCCGATCGAGGAGGCGTTGCGCCTTCGGGATGCAGCCGGCGAGGGTGAGGTGGTGGTGGTGTCGCTCGGGCCGCCGCGAGCGGCCGATGCGATCCGCAAGGCGCTCGCCATGGGCGCCGACCGGTCGGTGCTGGTCACCGACGACCCATTTGCCGGTGCCGACCTCGTCACGACCGCCTCCGCGCTGGCGGGGGCGCTCGGCCGGGAGAGCGCCGACCTCGTCCTCTTCGGACAGCAGTCGGCTGACGGCGACGGTGCGTGTCTCTGGGCCGCGGTCGCCGAGCTCCTCCGCCGGCCGTTCATCTCCCAGGTCGCCGAGCTTGCCGTCGAGGCCGGATCGGTCACCGGTCGAAGGCAGACCGAGCTCGGATACGAGCGAATCCAGTCGCCGCTGCCCGCTGTTGTGGCGGTCTCGGACGCGATCAACGAGCCGCGGTATCCCTCCCTGAAGGGGATCATGGGAGCGAAGTCGAAGCCCCAGGAGACGCTGGGCGCAGCCGAGGTCGGCGGCGTCTCACCTGCCCGGACGGCGGTTCTCGCGCTCTCGCCGCCGCCGGCGCGCGGCGAGCGTCGCCGCATCGAGGGGGCAGGGGCGCCGGAGGCGATCGTCGACTTCCTGGTCGAAAGGCGGCTGATCTGAGAACGCTCGTCTTTCTCGAGCATCACGGCGACGGGATCACGAAGCCCGCGCTCGGCGTGCTCTCCCGGGCGGCAGCGCTCGGAGGCGAGACGTGCGGCGTGGTCTGCGGCTCGGGGGTGGAGAGTTTCGCCGAGAGCGCCGGTCCCTTCGGCGCGGGCGCTGTCTTCGTCGCCGACGACGAGAGGCTGGCCGCGCCGCTGCCCCAGCCGAGGGTCGACGTCCTGGCCGCGCTCATCCGCGAAGAGGGGTTCGACATCGTGCTCTTCGCCCAGTCCGTGCTCGCCGCCGACGTCGCCGCGGGCCTCGCTGCGCGGCTCGGGGCCGGCCTCAACTGGGATCTGGTGGATGTGGCCGAGACCGATGAGGTGCTCGTCGGCAAGCGGCCGGCGCTGGCCGACTCGGTCTGGGTGGACGTGGGGTGGACGTCGTCGCCGCGGCTCGCGCTCTTCCGCACCGGTGCCTTCGAGCCGGTGGAGCGCGGTGGATCGGCGGAGGTCCGGACGGTCGACGTGGTGCTCGAGGAGCACTCGCTGCTCGCTCAACTGGTCGAGCCCGCCGTAGCCGAGCAGAGCGGCCCTTCGATAGAGGACGCCGACGTCGTCGTTGCGGGCGGCCGCGGGCTGGGCGGCCCCGAGGGGTTCGCCCAGGTCGAGGCCCTCGCCGATGCTCTCGGTGGCGCCGTCGCCGCAACGCGCGCGGTCGTCGATGCCGGCTGGTATCCGTACTCGGCCCAGGTCGGGCAGACCGGGAAGACCGTGTCGCCGAAGCTTTACGTCGCGGTTGGGATCTCGGGCGCGATCCAGCACAAGGTCGGGATGCAGGGCTCCGGCACGATCGTTGCAATCAACAAGGACCCGAACGCCCCGATCTTCGACTACGCCGACCTCGGCGTCGTAGGCGATCTCAACGAGATCGTGCCGGCGCTCACATCGCTCGTGGGCCGGCGCAAGAGCGGGTGAAACCGGCCGACTTCCCGCCGCCGTGGAGCGACGGCGACGCGATCGCCGCACCCTCGGACAGCGAGCCGATCGAGGTCGGTGTCCTCGTCGTCGGCGCCGGTCCTGCCGGTCTCGCCGCTGCGATCCGCCTGGGGCAGCTGGCCGCTTCCGACCCGAAAGGCGCTGCGCGGCTGGGCGAGGTCCCGGTGGCGGTGTTCGAGAAGGGCAAGGCGCCGGGCTCGCACCTCCTGTCGGGTGCGGTGATCGATCCCGGGCCGCTGCAGCGCCTGCTCGAGGGACTGCGCGATCCCGGGGACATGCCGTCCTACGGCGAGGTTCCCGGGGAGTCGGTGTTGTTCCTGACCGCGGGCCGGGCCGTGCCGCTCCCCATTCCCCCGACGATGCGGAACAACGGGAACCTCGTCGTGTCCCTATCGCGGCTCGGCCGCTGGCTGGCCGAGATCGCAGAGGAGGCCGGAGTCGCGATCCTCGCCGAGACGGCGGCGGAGAAGCTGCTCGTCGAGGAGGGGCGCGTCGTGGGCGTCCGCACGGGGGACAAGGGTCGCGGCCGGGCAGGCGAGGAGCTCGGCCGGTTCGAGTCGGGCTCTGACGTCCGTGCGCAGGTGACGATCCTCGCCGAGGGGACGCAGGGGCATCTGACCGCGGCCGCGCTCGGGCGCTTCGGGCTCGCGGGCTCGAATCCGCAGACGTGGGCTCTCGGCGTGAAGGAGGTCTGGAAGGTGGCGCGCCCGCAGCGCCAGGTGATCCATACGTTGGGCTGGCCCCTGCGCTCGGGAGCGAAGTTCCGCGAGTTCGGAGGCTCGTTCATCTACCCGATGGGTGGCGAGATGGCGACGATCGGGATGGTCGTCGGGCTCGATTACCGCGACGCCGAGCTTTCAGTCCATGATCTGCTTCAGGAGCTCAAGACCCACCCCCGGATCCGGTCGATCTTCGACGGCGGCGAGCGCATCGCGTGGGGAGCAAAGACGATCCCGGAGGGCGGGTTTGTCGCCTTGCCCCGCAAGTTCTCGGCCCCGGGCCTGCTCGTCACCGGCGACGCGGCGGGTTTCGTGAACGTCCCGGCTCTCAAGGGCATCCACTACGCGGTCGAGTCGGGCCGGCTTGCAGCCGAGGCAGCATGGGCCTCGGTCGCACGTGACGACGATCTGGACGGCTTCGACAGGGCGCTGCGGAAGTCGTTTCTCTGGAGTGATCTGCGCCAGGTTCGCAACATGCGGCAGGCGTTCGCGCGCGGCCTCTGGCGCGGATCGGCGCTCGCCGGGCTTGCGACCGTGACGAAAGGACGGTTCCCGCGCGATGATCGGGCGACCGAGCGCGACGCGGAACAATCGGTGCTCACGAGCGCGCGGTCGTCGTCGTACCCCGCACCCGACGGCCGGCTCACCTTCGACAAGCTCTCGTCGGTCTACCTGTCGGGCAATCGCACGCGAGACGACCAGCCGAATCACATCCGGCTCGCGACGCGGGTCCCTGCCGAGCTGGCCGAGCTCTGGTCACGGATGTGCCCGGCTCAGGTGTACGAGACCGGTGTCGTCGGCGATGACGGTCTCGTCGAGATCGAGCTGAGTTCCTCGAACTGCGTGCAATGCGGCGCCATCACGGCGAAGGGCGGGCGCCTCACTCCTCCCGAGGGCGGCTCGGGGCCCGAGTACACGCTCACCTGACCGCGACAGTTAGATTCGTCCGGTGATCACCTCGCTGGACAACGCGCGCGTGAAGGACGTCGTGCGCCTCCGATCGGGAAGGGAGCGCCGGCGCAGCGGTCTCTTCGTCGCCGAGGGGCCGCGCGAGGTCGAACGTGCCCGTGCGGCCGGCCTCCGGATCGTCGAGACGTACTACGCGCCGGCGCTGATCGACTGGGGCGACGGCAAGACGGTGAGCGAGCGTGTCCTGGCGAAGATGGCCTACCGGTCGGAGCCGGAGGGGGTGATCGCCGTCGTGGAGGCGCCGCAACGGGAGCTGCCGCGAGGCGGGAGCCTCTACCTCGTCGCCGTCGGGGTCGAAAAGCCGGGCAATCTCGGCGCGATGGCCCGCTCGGCGCAGGCGGCCGGCGCGGACGCGCTCGCGGTCGCCGACGGCCGGGTCGACGCGTGGAACCCGAACGCGATCCGCGCCTCGACGGGGGCGGTGTTCACGCTGCCCGTCGTCGAGACTGCCCTTGACGAGGTGAGACGGCTCGAGGTGCGGCTCGTCGTCGCGGTCGTCGGCGCGCCGGTCGTATACACCGAGGCAGATCTCACCTCGCCGGTCGCGGTCGTCGTCGGAGCAGAGTCGGTGGGGCTCGGTGCTGCCTGGCTCGAGGCGGCCGATCTACAGGTCTCGATCCCGCTGGCGCCCGGCGCCGTCGACAGCCTCAATGCGGCAACCGCGGCGGCGCTCATCCTCTTCGAGGCGGTCCGCCAGCGTGGTTGACCGCGCCGACGTCGTTCGTGCACGCCCGGTGGTCGAGAGGCATCTCGTCCGTACCCCGACCATCGGCTCCCGCACCCTCGGCGCTCGTCTCAAGTGCGAGTTGTTCCAGCGAACCGGCTCGTTCAAGCCGCGCGGCGCGGTTGTGAAGCTCGCATCGCTCGACGACGAGGAGAAGAGGCGCGGGGTGATCACCATGTCGGCGGGGAACCATGCGCAGGCCGTCGCGTTCGCTGCCGGCGAGTACGGCGTCGACGCGCTGATCGTCATGTGGCAGGGAGCGTCCGAGCAGAAGATCGAGGCCACCCGGAGCTACGGTGCGACGATCGACCTCGAGGCGACGTCTCCAGCCGAGGCGTTCGCCAGGGTCGCGGAGCTGCGCGAGCTCACCGGCCGCTCCTTCATCCACCCGCACGAGGATCCCCAGGTGCTCGCCGGCGCCGGAACCATCGCGCTCGAAGTCGAAGAGGACGCGCCCGATGCCGACGCCCTTGTCGTCCCGGTGGGCGGGGGCGGCCTGATCGCGGGCATCGGCTCGGCACTCGGGCGCGGCGGGAAAATGCGCCTGATCGCGGTCGAGGCGGAGATGAGCCCTGCGCTCGACGCGGCGATCGCGGCCGGCCGACAGGTCGAGGTGGAGCCGAGCTCGATCGCCGACGGGCTCAACGTCCCGATCATCGGAGGGCCGGCGCTTGCCCTCTGCCGGGACCTGGAGCGGGTGCGGGTGTCCGAGGACGAGATCAAGCGCGCCTTCCGCTTTCTGTACGAGCGGGCCAAGCTCGCGTGCGAGCCGGCGGGAGCCGTCGCCGCGGCCGCGGTCCTCGCCGGCAAGATCGATGCCTCCAGACCGGTGGTCGTCGTCAGCGGAGGCAACGTCTCGGCCCGTACGGCCTCTGATATCCTGGGTTCTCGATGAAGGCCGACATCCATCCCGAGTACGTTTTCGCGACGGTTCACTGCTCATGCGGCAACTCGTTCGTCACGCGATCGACCTCGCCCGAGCTGAACGTCGAGATCTGCTCGCAGTGCCATCCGTTCTACACGGGCAAGCAGAAGCTCGTTGACACGGGTGGTCGTGTGGAGCGCTTCCAGCGGCGCCTCGAGAAGGCCGGCCGCACGGCCTCGAGCTCGTCCTAACTCATGGCACAGGCGATCGGCGGCCAGGCCGTCCTCGAGGGCGTCATGATGCGCGGACCGCGCAACTGGGCGGTAGCGGTGCGGAAGCCCGACGGTCAGATCGCCGAGCTCGCCTGTCCGATCAACTCGCCGATGGCGCGGCACTGGGTGCTGCGTCTCCCGATCATCCGCGGCGTCGTCGCGCTCGGCGAGTCGCTCGCGATCGGCTTCCGGGCGCTGTCGATCTCGGCGAACTACGCCGCCGCCGTCGAGGGTCCGGGCGAGGAGGAGGCGCACGAGCAGGCGGAGATCGGCCGCTGGACGATCGTCGCGTCGTTCGTGATCGCGATCGGCTTCGCGCTCGCGGTCTTCAAGGTCGGGCCGGGCCTCCTCGCCGATTCGCTGCCGATCTCGAACGGCACCTGGTTCGTCGTCGTCGAGGCCGCCATCAGGATCTCGATCTTCGTCGGCTACCTGGCCCTGCTCAGCTTCATCCCCTCGCTCAAGCGCGTGTTCGAGTACCACGCGGCCGAGCACAAGGCGATCAACGCATACGAGGCGGGGGAGGAGCTGACGCCCGAGACGGCGCAGCGCTACTCGCTGATCCACCCGCGCTGCGGGACGTCGTTTCTCTTCTGGGTCGTCGTGCTGAGCGCCTTCGTCTACGCGCCGTTTGGCCGGTTGCCGATCCAGTGGATCGTCGTCAGCCGTATCGTCGCGCTGCCGCTGATCGCGGGGATCGCCTACGAGCTGATCCGCTTCGCGGGCAAGCACTCGCACAATCGCGTCGTGATGACGCTGCTCGCGCCCGGACTCTGGCTGCAGAGGCTGACGACTCGCGAGCCCACGCTCGACCAGCTCGAGGTCTCGATCCACGCGCTCCGTGAGGTGCTGAGTCAGGAGGGCCGGCTGACGCCGGCGGAACGACGGGTGGAGGTCATGGCGTAGATGCCAACCGTACGCACGGCTGAGGTCGAATGGATCGGCGTGGAGGAGGGCGACGCAGCCGACTCCGCCGGCGAACAGGTCGCCGCGACCGCCGACGAAGAGGAGTAGGACAATGGCCCGCGGACTCGCGGGGGTTACGCTAGGTCGCGGGCATGTCCACTCTCGAATCGTTGATCGAGGAGCTTGAGCGCTCCTACCGGGAGGCGGAGGATCGCATGTCGGATCCGGCCGTCTACAACGACCACCGTGAGGCGGAGGAGGTCGGGCGGCGCCTGAAGAAGCTCGAGGGCCCGTACCGGCTTGCCCAATCATGGCGGCAGACGCGAGCCGACCTCGACGCAGCGCGAAGTGATCCCGAGCTCGCCGAGATGGCACCGGACTACGAGGCGGAGGTCGAGCGGCTCGAGGAGGAGCTCAAGCTCTCCCTGGTCGAAAGCGATCCGGCTGACGAGAAGGACGTGATCGTCGAGGTCAGGCAGGGAGTCGGCGGCGACGAGGCCGCGCTCTGGGCAGGTGACCTGGCGCGGATGCTCGAGCGCTACGCCGAGCGGCGGGGCTTCCGCTGGGAGCCGCTCGAGGTCAGCCCGACCGAGGGTGGGGGCATCAAGGAAGGGGTCTACGGGATCAAGGGAGACGGCGCGTATTCGGTCTACAAGTTCGAAGGAGGCACGCACCGCGTTCAGCGCGTGCCCGACACCGAGTCGCAGGGGAGAATCCACACCTCCACCGCGACCGTCGCGGTGATGCCCGAGGCCGAGGACGTGGACGTCGAGATCGACGAGAAGGACCTCGAGATCGACGTCTACCGCTCCTCCGGCCCCGGGGGGCAGTCGGTGAACACGACCGACTCGGCGGTTCGTATCACCCACAGGCCGACCGGGATCGTCGTCGCGATGCAAGACGAGCGCTCGCAGCTCCAGAACAAGGCCAAGGCGATGCGCGTGCTCCGGGCGCGCCTCTACGAGGCGGAGCGCGAGCGTCAGCAGGCCGAGCAGGCGGCGGCCCGCAAGGCGCAGGTCGGGTCGGGAGAGCGCGCGGAGAAGATCCGCACCTACAACTTCCCCCAGGACCGGGTCACGGATCACCGGGTAGGGGTGAGCGCTCGGCTGCAGGACGTCCTCGCCGGCGATCTCGACGATTTCACGGATGCGCTGACTGCCGACGCCCAGCGGCGGGCGCTCGAGAGTGGATCCGGGTGACGCTCGGCGAGGTGCTCGCCGCGTCGACCGACTACCTCTCGCGCAAAGGGATCGACTCGCCCCGTCTCGATGCGGAGCTGATCCTCGCGCGGGCGCTCGACATGTCGCGGCTCCAGCTGTACACGAGCTTCGACCGTCCGCTCACCGAGGCCGAGCGCGCGGCTGCGAGGCCGCTCGTCGAACGCCGCGGCGCGAGGGAGCCGCTGGCCTACATCCTCGGCGACTGGGGGTTTCGACGGCTGGTGCTACGAACCGATGCTCGCGCGCTCGTCCCGCGCCCCGAGACCGAGATCGTGGTCGAGCGGGCGCTCGCCGCGATCGCGGGCCTCGACGCGCCGCGGGTGGTCGACGTCGGGACGGGTAGCGGGGCGATCGCCCTCGCGATCGCCGATGAGCACCCGGGCGCGCACGTGCTCGCGACGGACGTGTCTCGCGACGCCCTGTCGCTGACGCGCGAGAACGCCGAGCACCTCGGGATCGAGATCGAGCTCGTCGTGGCCGACCTGCTCGAGGGAGTCGAAGGGCCGTTCGACCTCGTCGTCTCGAATCCGCCCTACGTGACCGAGGCCGAGCTGCCGGGCCTCCAGCCCGAAGTGCGCGACTGGGAGCCGAGGGCCGCCCTGGTCGGCGATCTCGCCGTGCCTCTCGCCGCGGCCGCCCGCGAGGTGATCGGGCCGGAGGGTGCGATCGTGCTCGAGAGCCACGAGGAACATGCGCGGCTCCTCGCCTTGCAGCTGAGGGAGCTCGGCTATGAGGAAGTGCGGGTGACTCCGGACCTCGCGGGTCGCGAGCGGGTGGTCGAGGGACGATGGCGGTCGACGCCGTAGCCCGTGCCGTCGGGGCGCTCCGTGCCGGTGGGGCGGTTCTGCTGCCGGCCGACGGCGTCTACGGGCTCTGCGCCGATGCTCGCAGCGAGGATGCCGTTCGTGCCCTGTACGAGTTGAAGGGGCGCGAAGCGTCACAGCCCACCGCGGTGCTCGCGGCGAGCATCGAGGAGTTGCTCGACTTCGTTCCGGAGCTTCGCGGGCGCGCCGAGGCGATCGCCCGAGCCTTGCTCCCCGGCCCCTACACGCTTGTCCTGCCGAACCCCGCACGGCGTCACCCGTGGCTGAACGGTGCGAGCCCGGAGGCGATCGGCGTCCGCGTCGCCGAGCTCCCGGCCGGTACCCGGCGTGTGCTCGCCGAGCTCGGCGCGGTCGCCGCGACGAGCGCCAACGAGCCCGGCGAGCCGCCCGCCGCCGCCCTCGAGGCGGTCTCTCCACGCATCAGGTCCGCCTGCGCGGCCGAGATCGACGCCGGCACGCTGTCGGGTGAGCCTTCGACCGTGATCGACTTCACCGGCGAGGAGGCGATCGTGGTCCGCGAGGGAGCCGGTCCGGTCGCGCAGGCGCTCGCAGCCGCACGACTACGATAGGGCGCAGACGGCCTCGACCAAGGAGCGGACGTGGCGATTGCGCAGGAGACCTTCGAGCACGAGACATTCGACCACCTACGGACCTCGGGACTGGCGGAGGTCGATCCGGAGATCGCCGACACCCTCGGCCGCGAGCTCGAGCGGCAGCGCGGCCAGATCGAGCTGATCGCCTCGGAGAACTTCACCTGGCCGGCGGTGCTCGAGGCGATCGGGTCGACCCCGACCAACAAGTACGCCGAGGGTTATCCGGGCAGGCGCTACTACGGGGGCTGCGAGGTAGTCGACGAGATGGAAGAGCTTGCGCGCGAGCGTGCGAGGGTGCTGTTCGGGGCCGAGCACGCCAACGTGCAGCCGCACGCCGGCGCGCAGGCGAACATGGCCGTCTACTTCGCCGTTCTCGAGCCGGGCGACCGTGTGCTCGGTCTCTCGCTCGACCACGGCGGCCACCTCACCCACGGCCTGAAGGTGAATTTCTCGGGCAAGCTGTACGAGTTCCACCACTACGGCGTCTCGCCCGAGACGATGACCGTCGACTACGACGAGGTGCTCGCCCGGGCGAAGGAGGTGCGGCCGAAGCTGATCGTCTGCGGTGGCTCCGCCTATCCGCGGAAGGTCGAGTCGGAGCGGTTCCGCCAGATCGCCGACGAGGTGGGCGCACTGCTGATGACCGACATGGCCCACTTCGCCGGGCTTGTCGCCGCCGGCCTCCATCCGAGTCCGGTTCCGCACTCTCATTTCGTCACCTCGACGACCCACAAGACGCTCGCCGGGCCGCGGGCCGGCTTCGTCCTCTGCACCGAGGAGCACGCCCAGGCGCTCGACCGCGCGCTCTTCCCGGGGATGCAGGGTGGTCCGCTCATGCACGCGATCGCCGCCAAGGCGGTCTGCTTCCGTATCGCTGGGACGGAGGCGTTCCGCGACTACCAGCGCCGGGTGCGGACGAACGCGGACACGCTCGCGGCCGGCCTCCTCGAAGGCGGTTTCGACGTGCTGACGGGAGGCACCGACACCCACCTCGTACAGCTCGACCTGCGCGCCACCGAGTGGACGGGCCTCGCGGCGCAGGACCGGCTCCACGACTGCCGCCTGACCGCGAACCGCAACACCGTCCCGTTCGACGAGCGGCCCCCCATGGTCGCCTCGGGGGTGCGGATCGGCACGCCGGCCGCCACCATGCGCGGCTTCGACGAGAGCGACTTCCGTGAGGTGGCCTCGATCATCGTCGACGCCCTGCAGGACGACGCCGACGTCGCAGCCCTCGCGGCGCGGTCCTCTGCTCTCTGCGACCGTCGCCCGCTCTACCCGGGCTTCCGCGGCTACACGACGTACGCCACGTGACCCATGAGGTCACCCATCCGCTCGTGCGGCACAAGCTCGGGCTCCTCCGCGACGTCAACACCGACACCGAGATGTTCCGCCGGCTCGTCAACGAGCTCACGCTGCTCCTGACCTACGAGGCGACGAAGGAGATGGGGCTCGAGGCGGTCGAGGTCGAGACGCCGCTCGAGCGGACGACCGCCCACCGGATCCCGGGGAAGAAGGTCGCCGTCTGTCCGATTCTTCGTGCCGGCATGGGCATGCTCGACGGCGTGCTCTCGCTGATCCCGGTCGCCCGTGTCGGGTTCATCGGTCTCTACCGAAACGAGGAGACGCTCGAGCCGGTCGAGTACTACGTGAAGCTCCCCGCCGACATCGCCGAGCGCGACGTGCTCCTCCTCGACCCGATGCTCGCAACCGGAAACTCGACCGCACACGCCATCGACGTCGTCGAGCGGGCGGGCGCGAGCAAGATCTCCGTCATCTCGCTGATTGCCGCCCCAGAGGGGATCGCGAGGATCGAGGAGCTTCACCCCGAGGTCGACGTCTTCACCGCCTCGATCGACTCCCACCTCAACGACAAGGGCTATATCGTGCCCGGGCTTGGCGACGCGGGAGATCGCCTCTATGGCACGAAGTAGCTAGACGCGATGGTCTGGAACGAGCTCACGAGCCACCTCGAGGTCGTCTGGGGCGCCCTGATCGCCCTCACGGTCGTGGTGCTGCTGACGCCGGCCGTCGGCGGGATGGCCAGGCTGCTCGGCGTGGTCGATCGCGACGAGGAAGGTCGTCGCCGCGCCCGGCCCGGTGTGCCGAGGCTCGGCGGGATCGCGCTCTTCCTCGGGATCATGGTTCCCGCGCTCGCGTTCCTCACCCTCGACGACCAGATGCGGGGGATCCTGCTCGGCGCGGCCGTGGCGACCACCGTCGGCGCGATCGACGACTTCAGGGGGCTGCGCTGGTGGGAGAAGCTCGGCGGACAGACGGCGGCTGCGGCGATCGTCGTTTCCTTCGGTGTCTGGGTGCACCGCTTCACCTTCCCGCTGCTCGGCGTCCAGACCCTCCCGAAGGGTGTCGGGATCACGCTGACCGTGATCGGGATCGTCGCGATCATGAACATGGTCAACTTCCTCGACGGTCTCGACGGCCTGGCAGCAGGAGTCTGCGCGATCTCGGCGCTCTCGTTCTGCGTGATCGGCCTCTCGCGCGGCGACGCCAACGCCGCGATCCTCACGGCGATCGTGCTCGGCGCCTGCCTCGGCTTCCTGCGGCACAACTTCTACCCCGCGCGGATCTTCATGGGCGACTCCGGGGCGCTCCTGCTCGGATTCACCCTCGCCGCCGTCTCGGTACAAGGCCTGTCGAAGACTGCAGCCTTGACCGCGCTGGTGTTCCCGCTGCTCGTGCTGGCTGTGCCGCTGATCGATACGTCGTTTGTCGTGGCCAAGCGGATCAAGCACGGCCAGCCTGTCTACGCCGCGGATCGCTCGCATCTCCACCACCGCTTCGAGAACATCGGCTTCTCGCATCGCCGCTCGGTCGTCTACCTGTACGCGTGGTGCGCGACGCTCGCTGTCGCAGCGCTCGCGACCCGCTTCGTCCATCCTCATCCGAGAGGCGACTGGAACGTCGGCGGCGTGGCGATCGACGTCGCGATCGGCCTGCTCGCGATCGGCGCCTCGATCTACGTGATCTACCTGCTCGAGATCGTCAAGCTCGCGAACCCGTTCATCCGCCGCCGCGAAGAAGCCGAGCGGCGGGGCGAAACGCGCAAGACCGCGTAGCTACAAAGTTCGCCCATTTGCTCTCTGCAGCGGGGCTCTTGCTGTCACGAACTCACGCCCGTTGCGGCAGCGGTTCGCTATGCTCCCCGCCGATGGAGCCGCCCGAGCCCCGCGCCTTTCCCCCTGCCCAGGCGGGTGCGCTCCTTGCCGTCGTCACCCTTCTCGGGCTCGGGCTCGGCACGCTGGTCGGCTGGCTCGCGGGGGCGGCCAGGGTCGGTCTGATCGTCGGCGCGGTCCTCGGGCTCCCTGCCGGGGTGGGTGCGGTCTACGTCCGCTACCACCACTTCTTCGCCTGATGCCGGTCCTCGCCTCCCACCCGGTGCCGCCCGGATACGGCCCCTCGATCGCCGGCGGCATTGTGGTCGCCGCTGCGCTTCCGGTGTTCCTCGTGGCCGGTTGGCCGGTCGCAGGGTGGGTCCTGGCGGCCATCCTCTGGGTGGCGGGGCAGGCAGTGTCGAGGGTTCTCCAGCGAGTGCCGCTCGGGATGGATAATCTCGCCGGCTCAGGGGCGGTCGCCCTCGGCAGGATGGTGCGGACGATCACGGCGATGGTGGTGCTGATAGCCGTGACGGTCATGAACCAGAGCGTCGGGATCTCGGCCGCCGCCGTGTACGCAATCGCGTTCACGGTGGAGTTCGCGACCTCGCTGGCGTCTTACTACGGAGGGGAGGCAGGAACGTGAAGGTAAAGCGAGTCGTCGCGGCGCTGATCGGCCTCGCGCTCGCGGCCCCTGCCTCGGCGTCGGCCTCGACCTTCGATCCGTCCGACGAGTTCAAGCTCTCCGACTGGGTCCCGATCCACCTCGGTCCGATCGACCTCTCCATCAACCGGGCGGTCGTCTACCTCCTGCTCGGGTCGGTGATCTCGATCCTCCTCGGGCTCGGACTGATGCGGTGGCGGCTGGCGGTGGTCGCCGGGACGCGGCAGACGTTCGGTGAGGTGATCTACGACATCGCGCAGACGCAGGTAGCCGAGACCGGTCTGCCGACGAAGGCAATCGCGCTCTGGTTCCCGTACGTGGCGAGCCTGCTGATCTTCATCTTCGTCGTCAACCTGCTCGGCTTCATCCCGCTCCCGATCACCGGCCAGACCTACCACGGCATCCCGGTCTGGGGCATCTATGCGGCGACCTCGTCGCTCTCGGTCACTCTCGCGCTTGCGCTGATGACCTGGCTCTTCCAGCACATCGAGGGGATCCGCTTCAACGGCTTCGCCAGATACTTCAAATCGTGGATCCCCGAGGTGCCGAAGGTGCTCCTGATCCTGATCATCCCGATCGAGGTGCTCTCGCAGTTCATGCGCTTGATCAGCCTCTCGGTCAGGCTCTACGCCAACATGCTCGCCGGCCACATCCTGATCCTGACCATGATCGGGCTGGTGTTCATCATCCACACCCCGCCCTGGCGGTTCTTCGGGCTTCCGGCCGCGTTCCTCTTCTACATCTTCGAGGTCGTGATCGTCGTCACGATCCAGGCGTTCATCTTCGCCGCCCTGTCCGCCATCTACATCGGCACGGCCATCGAGCCGGAGCACTAACCACAAAGGAGAAAACACGCATGCTCAGTCTTCTGGCCGTCTCCGTGAAGGACACGCCTGTCGTTCACGCCGGCAAGGCGATCGCGCTCGCGCTCGGCATCGGCCTCGGTGCGGCGGGCGCCGGCCCCGGCATCGGTTTCATCTTCGGCTCGATGATCTCGTCGGTCGCCCGCCAGCCCGAGCTCCGCGGGGAGCTGCAGGGCCTGATGTGGCTCGGGTTCGCGCTCACCGAGGCCGTGGTCTTCTACGGCTTCCTCGGCGGCCTGCTCGGCTACGTGCTGGTCTAGGCATGACGCTCTCCGGCGCGATGCTGTTCGATTCGAACCCGCTGATCAAGGTCATTCCGGGTCTGATGATCTGGACCCTGATCTCGTTCGCGATCACCTTCTGGGTGCTCAAGCGATACGCCTTCGGCCCGATCCAGAAGCTGATCGACGAGCGACGCGAGCGCATCCGCCAGTCGGTTGAGGAGGCCGACCACGTTCGCGAGGAGGCGCGCAGCCTGCTCGAGGAGCACCGGCAGCTGATCGGTCAGGCACGCGGGGAGGCGGAATCGATTCTCGCCGAGGCGCGCCGGTTCGCGGATGCGCAGCAGGAGCGGATGCGCGAGGAGACCGAGGAGGACCGCAAGCGAAGGCTCGATGAGACCGAGCGCCAGATCGAGCAGGCCAAGGTTCAGGCGCTGAACGAGCTGAAGCAGGCGGTCGCGGCCCTCTCGCTCGAGGCGGCCGAGAAGATCACCCGGAAGTCGCTCACCGACGCCGACCAGAAGCGGCTCATCGACGAGGCGCTCGCAGAGATCGACTTCACGCAGCTGGAGGTGAGCCGCTCATAGCCGCTGCGCAGCGCATCTACGCTCGCGCCCTCTTCGAGGCCGCGCAGGACCGGGACCGGCTCGATGTCGTCCGCGAGCAGCTCGAGGACCTCGCGGCCTCCGTCGACGAGGTGCCCGAGCTCGCCGCTCTGCTCATGAATCCCGAGACGGAGTCGCGCGTCAAGGCCGAGGTGCTCGAGCAGATCCTCGGCGGTGCCGACGAGCTTGTCCGCAACTTCGTCCTCATCGTCGTCGAGAAAGGGCGAGCGGGGGAGATCAGGGAGATCGGCGCCGAGTTCGAGACGCTGGTCGCCGCCCAGGCTCGCGTCCTGGACGTCGAGCTCACCACGGCGTCCGTGCTCTCCGACGCCGACTTCGGGCGCATCGTCGCCGACATCGAGAAACGGTCGGGCCGTGCAGTCCAGGCGACGAGGACGGTCGACCCCGACCTGATCGGCGGCATCGTCCTCCAGGCCGGCTCGATGCGCCTCGACGCAAGCGTGCGCGGCCGCCTCGAACGACTCCGTCAAGAACTCGCGACCACAAGGAGCTAGCCCCGAATGAAGCTTCGCCCGGAAGAGATCACGTCGATCCTGCGCAAGCGGATCGAGGAGTTCGATGTCGAGACGAACCTCGCCGAGGTGGGCGCGGTGCTCCAGCTCGGCGACGGCATCGCCCGCGTGCACGGGCTCGAGAACTGCGTCGCCCTCGAGATGCTCGAGCTCGACCACGGCGTGGTCGGCCTGGCGTTCAACCTCGAGGAGGACAACGTCGGTGTGGCGCTCTTCGGGGAATGGGAGAGGATCAGCGAAGGCGACCCCGTGCGCCGCACCGGCCGGGTCGCGTCGGTGCCCGTGGGCGAGGCGCTGCTCGGGCGCGTCGTCGATCCGCTCGGGAACCCGCTCGATGGTCAGGGGCCGATCGACGCTTCCGAGAGCCGCCCGCTCGAGTGGAAGGCGCCGGGAGTGATCGATCGCCAGCCCGTCAAGGAGCCGCTCCAGACCGGGATCAAAGCGATCGACTCGATGACGAACGTCGGCCGCGGCCAGCGCGAGCTGATCATCGGCGACCGCTCGACGGGCAAGACCGCGATCGCCGTCGACACGATCCTGAACCAGCACGACCAGAACGTGAAGTGCATCTACGTGGCGGTCGGGCAGAAGGCGTCGACCGTGGCCCAGGTCTACGAGCGGCTGCGCGAGGCGGGGGCGATGGCCTACACGACGATCGTGACCGCGCCTGCGAACGAGGCGGCGCCGATCAAGTGGATGGCGCCGTTCGCCGGGGCGGCGATGGGCGAGTACTTCCTCTACAAGGGCGAGCACGCCCTGGTCATCTACGACGACCTCACCAAGCAGGCGGATGCGTACCGGCAGCTCTCGCTGCTGCTCCGCCGGCCGCCGGGGCGCGAGGCGTTCCCGGGCGACGTCTTCTACCTGCACTCGCGGCTGCTCGAGCGGGCGTGCAAGCTGAACGACGAGCTCGGCGGCGGCTCGCTCACCGCGCTGCCGATCATCGAGACGCAGGCGGGAGATGTGTCGGCATACATCCCGACGAACGTGATCTCGATCACCGACGGACAGATCTTCCTGCAGTCCGACCTCTTCTTCTCGGGCGTCCGCCCGGCCGTGAACGTCGGCATCTCGGTCTCGCGCGTCGGCTCGTCGGCGCAGACGAAGGCGATGAAGAAGGTCGCCGGCCGCCTGCGGCTCGACCTGGCGCAGTACCGCGAGCTCGAGGCGTTCGCGCAGTTCGGGTCGGAGCTCGACCAGGCAACCCAGCAGGCGCTGAACCGCGGCGAGAAGATGGTGGCGACGCTGAACCAGCCGCAGTACGCGCCGTGGCCGATGGAGGAGCAGGTCACCGCCCTGTACGCCGGCATCAACGGCTACCTCGACGACATCCCCACCGACCAGGTCGCCCGGTTCCAGGAGGAGCTCCGCCAGCAGCTGCGCACCGACGCTGAGGTGCTGACGGCGATCCGTGAGACCGCCGACCTCTCCGACGAGACGTCCGAGAAGCTGAACGCCGCGATCGAAAGGTTCAAGGGCATCTTCAACGTCGAGGCCGCGGCCTAGCCGGTAGCCGACCCCGTTGGCCTCGACCCAGGATCTCAAGCGGCGCGTCCGCTCGATCTCGAACACCCGCAAGCTGACGCGCGCGATGGAGCTGGTCGCCTCGGCGCGGCTTCGGCGGGCTCAGCAGCGGATCGAGGCGATGCGGCCGTACGCCGACCGGATGATCGAGCTAATGAGTGGCACCGCCCAGGCGGCCGGCGCCGTGCGGCTGCCGCTGCTCGAGCGCCGCGAGACGGTGGCCACTGTCGGCATCGTCGCCGTTACCGGCGACCGCGGTCTCGCCGGTGCCTTCAACGCTCAGGTGCTGCGGCGCTCGTTCGTGGTGATGCGCGAGGCGCAGGCCGAGGGCAAGGAGGTCAAGTTCTTCACGGTCGGCAGGAAGGCGGCCTCGACGGTCCGCTTTCGCCGTCTTCCGCTTGCCAACTCGTGGACCGGCTTCAGCGACCGTCCGAGTTATGCAGACGCGCAGGCGATCGCCCATGCCATTGCCGACGCGTACGTGAACGAGGAGGTCGATCAGGTGGTGCTCGTCTACAACGCGTTCGTCTCGCCGCTCGTCCAGCGTGTCACGGTCACCGACCTGCTGCCGATTCCCGAAGAGGCGCTCGGGACTCAGGGCGACGGCGAAGGCGAGGGCGAGCCGGCTGCGCCGCCTGCCCATGAGTCGTCGCACCCGATGGACTTCTTCTTCGAGCCGGAGCCGCGCAACATCCTCGAGCGACTGCTGCCGGTTTACGTCGAGACGCAGCTCTACCGCGCGCTACTCGAGTCGGCCGCCTCGTTCTTCGGTGCGCAGATGACCGCGATGCGCAACGCGTCGAAGGCCGCCGGGGAGCTGATCGACACGCTGACGCTGGCGATGAACCGGGCCCGCCAGGCCGAGATCACCCAGGAGATCCTCGAGGTCGTAGCAGGCGCCGACGCACTGACGCAGTAATTCACCCGCAGACGGGGTATTTTTCCGTCTGGCCGGAGTATTTTCCGTCTAACCGACGAAACGTTCGTAACGTCCTATACTTGCGAGCCGTGCCTTGCGCGGCCGCGCCCCAGCGGATAACCAGAAGATGACCGCCACCACCGACCTGCTCAGTCCCGGCGGCGCGACGACGGCCCCCGAGAGCGGCTCCGACGGTCGCGACGGTGTCGTCCCGACGAAGGCACGGAGCGGTTTCGGCCTCTTCTGGAGCCGGTTCCGCGAGGACAAGGCCGCCCTCGTGGCGGCGATCGTCATCTTCCTGCTGATCCTGATCGCGATCGACGGCGGCGGCGTCGCCTCGTGGCTGACGGGCCACCCGAACGCGGTGAGCTACCAGGCGACGACACTCGACGAGTTCGGCGTTCCGAAGGGGCCGAACAGCAAGTTCTGGTTCGGCGTCGACGGCGAGGGCCGCGATCTCCTGGTCCGCACGATGAACGGCACCCGGACGTCGCTGATCGTCGGCGTGGCGGCGTCGGTGATCGCCGTGATCATCGGCCTGATCGTGGGTCTGATCGCCGGGTACTTCCGTGGCGGGATCGACACGGCGTTCTCGCGCTTCGGGGACGTGATGCTCGCGATCCCATCCCTCCTGATCTCGATCGGGATCGTCGCGGCGTGCTCTTCGACGGTCAAGGGCTGCGTCATCGGGCCGCACTGGCTCCCGTGGCGACCTGCGATCCAGCCGGGCAAGAACCTGGTGATCGGCATCATCGTGCTCTTCACCTGGCCGTACATCGCCCGGCTCGTGCGCGGGTTCACCCTCTCGCTGCGTGAGAAGGATTTCGTCGAGGCGAGCCGGTCGCTCGGCGCGAGCGACCTGCGGATCATCACGCGCGAGATCCTCCCGAACCTGGCCGGGCCGATGATCGTCTTCACGACGCTGCTGATCCCGCAGAGCATCCTCTTCGAGGCCGCGCTCTCGTATCTCGGCCTCGGTGTTCCACCGCAGACGGCCTCGTGGGGCGGCCTCCTGAACGACGCGCAGCGGTTCTACGACGTCGCCTGGTGGCTGATGCTCTTCCCGGGGCTCATGCTCGTGATCACGACTCTCGCGTTCAACTTGCTCGGCGACGGCCTTCGCGACGCTCTCGACGTCAGGGCCGACCGGTGAGCCAACTAACGGTGACCGCAGTCGTTCGTCTTACCGATCGGTCACTGCGATTCCCGGCCCCGTCCGGTCCGGGAGAAGGAGGAGAAACCAATCGTGAAGAACCCAATTCGTAAGCTGACGTGGCTCGTGGGTCTCGCGGCGGCGTTCGCCGTCGCCTCGGCCATGGGCGCGTCGGCTCACACGACGGCGTCGTCCACCATCAAGTCCGGTGGCACGCTCAACGTCGGCTGGGAGCAGGCGTTCAACTTCACCGACAACGGCGACCCGACGGGCGAGTACCTGGGCGAGTGGTTCGGCATCGCCGACAACCTGCTCGTTCGCACGCTGGTCGGATACAACCACACCGCGGGCGCGGCCGGCAATACGATCGTCGCCGACATCGCGACCTCGGTGCCGAAGCCGACGAACGGCGGCAAGACCTATACGTTCCACATCAAGCAGGGCGTCATGTTCAGCCCGCCGGTCAGCCGTCAGGTCACCTGCGCTGACGAGGTCAACGCGATGCAGCGGCTGGCAAACCCCAAGGACGGGGGCCAGTACGCCTTCTACTACACCGTGATCAAGGGCTGGGACAGTTACGCCGCCGGCAAGGCGAAGTCGATCTCGGGGATCTCGTGTCCGAACTCCTCGACGGTCGTGTTCAACCTGACCCAGCCGACCGGCGACTTCCTGTTTCGGATGGCGATGCCCGCGACCGGCCCGCAGCCGGCCGAGGTGACGAAGTGCTTCGAGGGTCAGGCCGGGAAATACGCGCTCGACCTGATCTCGACCGCCGGCTACATGTACCAGGGCATCGACCAGGTCGACATCTCGTCCTGCTCGAAGCTCAAGCCGGCATCGGGGTATGACGGCCAGACGCAGATGATCCTCGTGCGCAACCCGAACTACAAGCAGAGCACCGACCCGACGCGCAAGAACTACGTCGACGAGGTGAGGTTCCTGATCGACGCGAGCGACGTCGACATCTACAACAAGGTCGAGAACGGCACGTTCGACCTGGCGGAGTCGACCATCCCGAACACGGTGCTGAAGAAGTACGCGACCGATCCGTCGCTGAAGTCGCATTTCTTCCAGAACTCGGGTGACCGCACGTGGTACCTGACGATGAACATGACGCAGCCGCCCTTCGATGACGTCCACGTCCGGCGGGCGATGAACTGGATCATCGACAAGGCGGCGCTGCGCCAGATCTGGGGCGGTCCCACCGTCGGCGACATCGCCAACCACATCGTTCCGGACACCCTGTTCAACTTCAAGCTCCAGGAGTACAAGCCCTACCAGACGGCCGGTGACCACGGCAGCGTCACGAAGGCGAGGCTCGCGATGAAGGGTTCGCCCTACGCCGACAAGACCGGCATGTGCACCGCGAGCGTCTGCAAGAACGTCCTGCTGATCGCCGATGCCCGCGCGGTCGATCCGGGCATGGTGAGTGTGATCCAGCAGGACGCCGCCAAGATCGGTATCACGTTCACGGTGCGCACCATCAACGGCGCCTACCCGACGGTGCAGACGGTCGCGAAGAACGTTCCGATCTCCGAGCGGCCGGGCTGGGGCAAGGACTACGCCGACCCGGTGACGT
>DATIYE010000099.1:0-5524 GCA_035517795.1 Gaiellaceae bacterium
CGGGCCAGCCTACTCCCGGCCCATAGTCCGTAGCGACTCCATTTCGATGGTCAGTGATCGTTCCTTGCAGAATGTAGACGGTGCCTGGTCTGTTCTTGTGGTCGTGAATCGGGCCGAAGACCCCACCAGGCTCGATGGTCACCATACGCATTCGAAGTTGGCGCCCCGCCATGCCCTCGATCTCAGGGCCAAGGTCCATCGCAGCAAGTAACTTCACCGCAACACCTTTCGTCTCGGGTGCGTCCTGTTCGGTGCCCATTGCGCTCTCCTCTCTGAGTAGGCGGATTCGCAAGACGAAGAGGTCGGGTGGGCGTCCGCAGCCTTGCGCTCTCGCCTGTCGCTCTCGCGCCCGGACAGCATCCCACAGAGCTTCCTGGTTTCGTGACATGCGCTCGCGAGAAGCCGCTGCTCAAGCCGGAAGACGGTCACGCGGCTCTAGGCGGAGCCGAGCCGGCGGCCGCACAGCTCGCACACCACCGCATACCGCTTGACGCCGGCCGCAGTGACGGCGATCTGGCGCCGGACGAGCCTGTGGGTGCAGGCACGCACCTCCGGGAGGAGCGTGGGCACCGGCGGCAGCTCGGGCACGTACCGCACCGCGCCGCCCACGGCGGAACATGTCGCCGCATGCTCTGCCCAGACCTGATGCGCCGGCTGGCTCGTGATGGCCAGCCAGCCACATGCTTCGCAAACGACCTCGATCAGTGCAGCTCTCCTCGACGGCGGGTACGTGAAGCGCGCACGTTCGAGTCAGACTAGCCCCGCCCGGAATGCACGCTGTGGGCGCGGCCGGTGCTGCCGGGGCTAGAAGAGGATGCGATACGCGAGCTGGACCGGGCAGCCCTGCGCGAGGAGCCCGATCGCCTTGTGCAGGTCGATGTCGGGCCGCAGTGCGAGCTGTCCGGCGGCGACCGGGTCGTACCCGGCCCGCACGAGCTCCTCGGCGCGCCACCGAGCCACGCGCTCGAACTCCGTCTCGACGATCTCGTCCACTGCAGGCATCCGCATACCCCTTACGAGATTGTTCCCCTCTACGTACGGGGATTCGGCCCGCCGGTTCACCTCCGATCAGGGGTATTCGACGAGCCGATGGTCGCACTGAGCGCGTCGGCGCCTAGACGTTCGCTGCGCGGGACTGTCCCTTGCCGGCCTGCTTGGCGCGGTACAGGGCTTCGTCGGCGCGCTCGAAGAGGCTGATCGAGTCGTCCTCGGCCTTGAGCTCGGTGATGCCCGCCGAGACGCGCAGGAGCCCGGCGGCTCCGACCGGACGGTCGGAGAGGATGGCCTGGAGGCGGGCGTAGAGCTGATCGGCCTGCTCGAGCCCCGACTCCGGCATGATCACGGCGAACTCGTCGCCGCCCACGCGGCAGGCGATGTCTGCGGTTCGGATCACGTCGAGCACCCGTGCCGCCACCTCGGCGATCACGGCGTCGCCGGCGAGGTGCCCGATGCGGTCGTTCACGCTCTTGAAGTCGTCGAGGTCGAACACGATCAGCGCCAGCCGGCGGCCGTAGCGCTGCGCGCGCGCGACGTCGCGCGAGAGCGTCTCGTGGAAGTAGCGGCGGTTGTGGAGCCCGCTGAGCGCGTCGAGGTCGGCGAGCTGGAGCGCCTCACGGAAGCGGCGCGCGTTCTCCATCGTCGGGCCGGCCCGGCCCGCGATCTCCTCGAGCTGGTGCGCCTCCTCGCCGGGGAAGCGCCCGTCCGGATCCCGCGTGAAGACGCTGAGGTAGCCGAGCTCCCGGTGCTGGTCTGCGAGCGGCACCGCGAGACCGGCCCGGACGAGCGGCTCGCCCGCCTCCTCGACGTCCTCGGGATAGCGGTACGTCACCTCGACGGAGCGGATCGGGCGCCCGTCCGGCGGCCCGGCGATCGTGTGCCGTTCCGCGTCCTCGGCCGCGAGGCCGAGCGCGGCGACGACCGGCGCACCCTCGGGGCTCTCGAGCCGGACGACCGCGGCGTCGACGCCGGCGAGGCCGCCGGCGGCGTCGAGCGTGCGCGAGAGCACCTCGTCGAGGTCGATCGAGCCGGCGATCTCGCCGAGGAACCGGCTGCGCTGGCTCTCCTGCTCCGCTCGGGCGACCGCCCCCGCGAGCTCCTGTCCGAGCTCGTCCATTCGCTTCTCGAGCGCCTGCATCACCGACCCGACTCGCTGGTCGGCGCGCCGGTCGGAGCGGCGGACGACGCTCGCGAGCACGCCGAGCAGGACCAGGAGGCAGGCTCCGAGTGCCGCAGATATGCCGATGAGCAGGTGATTCACTGCAAAGGGCAGCGCAATTTTCCCCGGGCCGACCGGGACTTCCACAGACTGTAAACGCGACCGGCGGCCGAGGCTACGGAGCGGCGAGATATTTCGGTCCGGTTTCGGCTCGCCATGCGGGTTTGACGCCCCCTCCGGCCTCGGCTACCATGCCGCGGGCCGGTTGGCAGGGGACTCTTCCGTCCCCGCCGACCGTCTCTTTGTGAAAGGGAGTAGAAGCGAACTCATGCCGACCGTGAATCAGCTCGTCCGCCGTGGCCGTAAGGCCCCGCTGGCGAAGACGAAGACGCCCGCGCTCGCCGGCTCGCCGCAGAAGCGCGGCGTCTGCACGCGCGTCTACACGACCACCCCGAAGAAGCCGAACTCGGCGCTCCGGAAGGTGGCCCGCGTGCGGCTCACGAACGGCATGGAGATCGGCGCCTATATCCCGGGTGAGGGTCACAACCTCCAGGAGCACTCGGTCGTGCTCGTCCGCGGCGGCCGCGTCAAGGACCTGCCCGGATTCCGCTACAAGATCATCCGCGCGGCGCTCGACGCGGGCGGCGTCGCCGACCGCAAGCAGGCGCGCTCGAAGTACGGCGCGAAGCGAGGCTCGTAATGCCGCGCCGTGCAGAGGTGCAGGCCCGCTCCGTGGAGCCGGACTCCGTCTACGGCTCGCCGCTCGTGACGCAGGTGATCAACAAGGTCATGCTCGACGGCAAGAAGTCGATCGCCGAGCAGATCGTGTACGAGGCCCTCGAGACGGTGGGCACGAAGACCGGCCGCCCGCCGGTCGAGGTGCTCGAGCAGGCCGTCAAGACGGTCACGCCCGTGCTCGAGGTGCGCGGCCGCCGCGTCGGCGGCGCGAACTACCAGGTGCCCGTCGAGGTGCCCCAGCGCCGCGCCCGCACGCTCGCCGTGCGCTGGCTCGTGACGTATGCGCGGGACAGGCGCGAGAAGGGCATGGGCACGAAGCTCGCCAACGAGATCCTGGACGCGTTGAACCAGCAGGGCGGCGCGTTCAAGCGCAAGGACGACGTCTACCGGATGGCGCAGGCCAACAAGGCCTTCGCTCACTACCGCTGGTAGGCACGGAGGAGATTTGAGCACCAAGATGTCAGAGACGGGCGTCGCACTCGACCGCGTCCGCAACATCGGGATCATGGCCCACATCGACGCGGGCAAGACGACGACGACCGAGCGGATCCTCTACTACACCGGCCGCACCCACAAGATGGGCGAGGTGCACGAGGGCGCCGCGACGATGGACTGGATGGCCCAGGAGCAGGAGCGGGGCATCACGATCACGTCGGCCGCGACGACGGCGTTCTGGCGCGAGCATCGCATCAACATCATCGATACGCCCGGGCACGTGGACTTCACCGTCGAGGTGGAGCGGAGCCTGCGCGTGCTCGACGGCGCGATCGCCGTCTTCGACTCCGTCGCCGGCGTCCAGCCGCAGTCCGAGACGGTCTGGCGGCAGGCCGACAAGTACAAGGTCCCGCGCATCGCGTTCATCAACAAGATGGACCGCACCGGCGCGAACTTCTTCGCAGCCGTGCAGTCGATGCGCGACCGGCTCGGCGCCAACCCGGTACCGGTGCAGATCCCGATCGGCGCGGAGGACCACTTCCACGGCGTCGTCGATCTCGTCGACATGCAGGCGGTCGTCTACAAGGACGATCTCGGCCAGGTGTTCGACGTCACCGACATCCCGGCCGAGCTCGCGGAGCAGGCTCAGGAGTACCATCACCAGCTGATCGACGCGATCTCGCACTTCGACGACGAGGTGCTCGAGGCGTACATCGAGGATGAGTCCAGTGTCACCTCCGAGATGATCCGGCGTGCAGTCCGTGCCGGCACGCTCGCCGACGAGATCACGCCCGTCCTGCTCGGCTCCGCCTTCAAGAACAAGGGCGTGCAGCCGCTCCTCGACGCCGTGATCGACTACCTGCCGAGCCCGCTCGACGTGCCGCCGATGATCGGGGTCGACCCGAAGACCGGAGCCGACGTGGAGCGCCATGCGTCGATCGAGGAGCCGTTCTCGGCGCTCGCCTTCAAGGTCATGTCCGACCCCTACGTCGGCAAGCTGACGTACTTCCGCGTCTACTCCGGCAAGCTCAAGGCCGGAGACCGCGTCCACAACACGACGACGGGGAAGACCGAGCGCGTCAGCCGGATCCTGCAGATGCACGCGAACCACCGCGAGGAGCGCGAGGAGATCGCCGCGGGCGAGATCGCCGCCGGCGTCGGCCTCAAGCACACGACGACGGGCGACACGCTCGCTGTCGAGAATGCACCGATCGTGCTCGAGTCGATGACGTTCCCGGACCCGGTGATCGCGGTCGCGGTCGAGCCGAAGTCGAAGGTGGACCAGGACAAGCTCGGCGCGGGCCTCGCCCGGCTCGCCGAGGAGGATCCCACCTTCCGCGTCGCGACCGACGACGAGACCGGCCAGACGATCATCTCCGGCATGGGCGAGCTGCACCTCGAGATCATCGTCGACCGCCTCAAGCGCGAGTTCAACGTCGACGCGAACGTCGGCCGTCCGCAGGTCGCGTATCGCGAGACGATCTCGAAGCCGGCCGAGAAGGTCCAGGGCCGGTTCGTCCGTCAGACCGGCGGCTCGGGCCAGTACGGCGACGTCATCATCAACGTCTTCCCGCAGGAGCCCGGGAAGGGTTACGAGTTCACCGACAAGATCGTCGGGGGCAAGATCCCGAAGGAGTACATCCCGGCCGTCGACGCGGGAATCCGCGAGGCCATGGATGCCGGCGTCCTCGCCGGGTACCCGGTCGTCGACGTGGGCGTCGAGCTGATCGACGGCTCGTACCACGACGTCGACTCGAGCGAGCGGGCGTTCAAGATCGCCGGCTCGATGGCCTTCAAGGAAGGGCTGAAGCGGGCGAAGCCGAAGCTGCTCGAGCCCGTGATGGCGGTCGAGGTGACGACGCCGGAGGAGTACCTCGGCGACGTGATGGGCAACCTCAACGGCCGTCGCGGCCGCATCGAGTCGATGAGCCCTCTCGGCAACGCCCAGGTGATCAAGGCCGTCGTCCCGTTGTCGGAGATGTTCGGCTACGCGACCGACCTGCGCTCGATGACGCAGGGTCGGGCCGACTTCACCATGCAGTTCGATCGCTACGAGGAAGTGCCGCAGTCGATCGCGAGCGAGATCGTCGACGCCGGGTCGAATTAGGAACCTAGGAAGAAAAAGGAGACCAGGGAGCCACCCATGGCCAAGCAGAAGTTCGAGCGCACGAAGCCGCACGTCAACGTCGGCACCAT
>DATIYE010000100.1:0-3006 GCA_035517795.1 Gaiellaceae bacterium
GTCTCCGGCGCAAGGGGTCAAACAGGCGGACGCAGCAGCTCCGCCACAATCAGGTTACCTGATTGTGGCCCCGCGCAGCTCACGGGGCGAGCTGGCTGACCAGCTCGTCCCGCAGCCCCGTCGCTCCCGAGTCCTTCTCGAAGATCACCTGACCGAGCTTCAGCACCGCGACCCGGTCGGCGACCTCGAGGCTGAGATCCAGGTTCTGCTCGACCATCAGGATCGTGCAGCCGTGTCGCTCGCGGAGGCTCCTGAGCGCGACGCCGACCGCCGAGATGACGGCAGGCCCGAGCCCGTCGCTGATCTCGTCGAGCACCAGCAGGTCGGGAACGGAGACGAGCGCCTTCGCCAGCGTCAGCATCTTCTGCTCGCCTCCGCTCAGCGTGCCCGCCCGCTGGCGGAGCCGCTGCCCGAGCACCGGGAAGTACTCGATCACCTCGTCGCGAACGGCGGGGGGACAGCGGCGCCCCTTGCCCACCGTCAGGTTCTCGTCGACCGAGAGCTCCCCGAAGAGCGACTGCTCCTGCGCCGCGTAGGCGACCCCGAGACGCGTGACCTTGTAGGTGGGCCAGCCGGTGACGTCCCGACCGTCGATCGTGACCGTCCCCCGGGTGGGCTTCAGGTATCCGATCAGCGACTTCAGCAGCGTCGACTTGCCCATCCCGTTCCGGCCCACGACCGCGAACGCGCCGTGCTCCGCCACGCTGAACCCGATCCCGTCGAGGATCACAGCCGAGCCGTACCCGGCCCGAAGGCCCGCGACGTCGATCCTCACGTCACCGCCGTCCCCACGTAGGCCTCGCGCACGACGCTGGAGGCGGAGACCTCCGCCGGCGTACCGGACTCGACCACCTTGCCGCCGTGCAGGACGATCACCCGGTCGGCGACCCGAGCGACGAAGTCGAGGTCGTGCTCGATCAGGACGATCGTCATCCCGGAGTCGACGAGCCGTCGGAAGACATCGCCGATCACGTGGCGCTCGTTGCTCGTGAGCCCCGCCGTCGGCTCGTCGAGCAGCAGCAGCTCCGGCCGTACGGACACGGCCGCCGCCAGCTCGAGGCCCTGCTTCAACCCGTGGGCGAGCGCCGGCGAGGGCGTGTCCTCGCGCCCGTCGAGGCCGGTCGCGCCGACGATGTCGAGCACCGACCTGGCGACCGGGATCTCCGTCGTGCGGCGCCACAGCGACGGGATGCGGCCCTTGCGCGAGGCGAGGAGGATCGTCTCGGCGACCGTGAGGCTGTCGAAGAGGTGCGGGATCTGGAACTTACGCGCGACCCCGGCGCGCGCGATGCGATGGATGGGCTGCCCTTTCCGGACGACCTCACCGCGGTGGAAGAAGTAGGAGATCGAACCGCGGGCGGGCAGCTTGCCGTCGGTGAGGACGTTGAGGAGAGTCGACTTGCCGGCGCCGTTCGGCCCGACGATGCAGAGGAGCTCGCCAGCCCTCATCTCGAAGTCGACCCCGCGGAGCACCTCGAGAGCGCCGTAGGCGAACTCCACCTCCGAGACAACCGTGACCGGCTCGCCGCGCGGGCGGAGCTCCGGCCGCGCTCGTGGCGAGGGGACGAGCGCGCGGCTGAGACCGGGCGGCCGGCGGCGATGAAGCAGCCTCCGCACCTGCCGGACGGCAGGGGGCAGGACGCCGTCCGGGATGAACACGACGACCGCCACGAAGAGCAGACCGAGGAACAACGACCACTCGGTGGGATAGGACTCGCTCAGCTTCGAGGTGACGAAGCTCAGGCCGACGGCGCCGATGATCGGCCCGATGATCGTCCCGCGGCCGCCGACGGCGACCCAGATCAGGATCTGGGTCGAGAAGAGGAACCCGAAGAGCGGCGCCGACACGAAGCCGACGATCGTCGCGTACACCCCGCCCCCGAGCGCCGCGAGCATCGCGCCGAGTACGAAGACCCCGATCTTGACGGCCTCGACGTTCGTTCCGAAGAAACGGACGCGCCGCTGGTTGTCGCGGATCGCCCGCATGACGAGCCCGAAGTCGCTGCGCACGAGCGCGAGCGCGCCCGCAGCCACGACGACGAGCAGGACGGCGCAGATGTAGTACCACGTCGTCCCCGAGAACTTGTGGTAGGCGAACCCGAAGAGGCCGTTGTCGCCGCCCGTCCACCGCGTCTCCTGGGTGTACAGCGTGCCCGCGACAACCGTCAGCGCCAGCGTGACGATCGCGATGTAGAACGGGTCCGACTCGCCCTGCGAGAACGAGAGCAGCCCGACCCCCAGGGCGACCGCCCCGGCGACCCCCATTCCGATCGCGACGCCGGCGATGTGGCGTCCGAGCCCACCGTGAACCCCGAGCACGAGGCCGGTCGGATCGACGTCGGTCGTCATCATCCCGACCGCCAGCGCGCCGGTCCCGAACCACAGCGCGTGCCCGAGATCGGGGATCCCGGTGTAGCCCCAGACGAGGTCGAGGCTCAGCGCCACGATCCCGTACAGGAGCGACTCGGTGAGCAGGCTGAGGTAGTACGTGCCGAGCAGGTGCGGCATTCCCAACACGACGACGACGAGCGCGGCCCCGCCCGCCGCCCACGTGAGCCGGGCCCTGCTCACGTGCGACGCAGCGAGAGGCCTTGCGGCCGGAACCGCAGGATCACGACCGCGAGCCCGATCACGACGGCGTTGGCCCACACGGCGTTCTCATAGCGGGAGAACAGGGTCTGCGTCGTAGCGAGCACGACGCACGAGAGAACGAGCCCGACGAGCGTTCGCCCCGAGAGCAGCACGGCGAGGAAGCCGGTGGCGACGAGGGTGGCGCCGAAGTTCGGGTCGACGCCCTGGATCGGCCCCAGCACGGCCCCGGCGAATCCGGCGAGGGCGGCGCCCGTGATGAACGTGAGCTGACGCACGCGAACCGTGTTGATCCCATGGCTGCGGGCGAGCGGCTCGTTCGTCATCACCGCTCGGATCGTGAGTCCGACTGTCGTGAAGCGGACGACGAGGGCCAGGGCCGCAACCAGCGAGGCCCCGAGCACGATCAGCAGCAGG
>DATIYE010000101.1:0-6170 GCA_035517795.1 Gaiellaceae bacterium
AACGAGAGCCACGGCGGCATCCAGACCGTGATCGCCTCCCCGGCGGTGCGCGAAGCGCGCACGAGCCTCCTGGCGCGCGCCAGATCGGGTGCGCTCCACGCTCCCCCCGCGGTCGGGTGCGCGGTGTACGGACAGTAAGGCTGGTAGCCCGGGAAGTCGGGCGGCAGGATCTGGCAGGCGAGCTGACCGAGCCCGGGCCCGATAGTGAGGTTCCGGAGCTTTCTCCTGTCGACTGCGAAGTTGAGCGCCTTCCTGACGCGGACGTCGTCGAACGGCGGCAGCCGCGTGTTGAGGACGAGCGAGAAAGTGATGTCCCAGGGATCGACGGCGAGCTGGCCCGGATGCTGCGTCAGAAGGGTCGAGAGGAGCGACGGCGGCGACGAGTAGAGCCACGCGAGGTCGTCGTGGCCGGCGAGCGCAGCAGAGGCCGCCACCCGGTCCGAGCTGTAGGAGCGCACGTCGATCACGTCCGGAAACCCGGCCGGCTGGGCCGCGGGCGACCACTCCCGGAAGCTCGGATTCCGAACGAGTCGGACCTCACGGCCCGGTGACAGCGACGCGATCTGGTACGGCCCGGTCGCGGGCACGAACCCACGCGGATGAAGAGGTGTGCCGGCCGGGACCGCGTAGGCGGCCGGAAGCGCGAGCTTGAAGAGGAAATCCGGATCCGGCGCGACGAGATGGAACGTGACGGTGTCCGTACTCGGGTCGGTGACAATTCCTCGACTCAGGTCGCAGGCCTTCTTCGGGGCGGCGACACACGCCTTCGCCCCGACGATGTCCGCCGCGTAGTACTGCGAGGTCCATGTTCCTTGGTTCAGCTGGATCGATCGTTCGATCGCGCGGCGAATGTCGCCCGGCCGTACTGGCGCCCCGGTCGAATAGTGGAGGCCTGGCCGCAGGCGAAAGCTGTACGACCGTCCTCCGTCGGTCGGCTCGGGCAGCGAGACCGCTAGGTCGGGCACGAGCTCGCTCCCCGTGCTTCCGCCGACTTTCCGAAAGGCGGTGAGACCGTCGTTGGTGAGCGTGGCGATCTCCGAGCCGAGCGTCCCGCCTGTTAGAGCCGGATCGAACGAGAGCGAACGGTGGAGAGCTGCGAGCACCCTGAGCGTCCCGCCGCGATGTCCGCCGCCCGAGGAGAGGATCGCGACCGCGAGACCTTGCGGGCCGGCAGCGAGGCCCTGCGGCCGGCCCCCTGTCGCGAGCGTGTGACCGGGCGCGTCCGAGCCGGGGTCGATTCGGGTGAGCGTGCCGGCGAACTGGTCGGTCGTCCAGATCAAGCCGTCCGAGGCGACGATCCCTTCGGGACCGTCCCCGGTTGGAATGACGGCGAGCGCCGCGAGGGTGTTCGGGTCGACGCGGGCGACAGTGCTGTCGAGGCTGTTGGCGACCCACACGGACCCGTAGGCGACCGTGACGGCGCCGGCGCCCGCACCGGTGGTGACCGAGCCCGAGGCCGCTCCACTGTGCGGGTCGATGCGGGTCAGGGCGCCGGAAGCGCTGCTCGTGACCCAGACGGAGCCCGCGCCGGTGGCGATGCCGTCGGCTCCCTGCCCGACGGGAATCGGGCGTGTCGGCCGGCCGGTGTCCTCGTCGATCGGCGTGACCGTTCCGTCCGCGCTGTTCGCGACCCAGATGCGCCCGAACCCCGAGGCGATCCCGGCCGGCGAGTTCCCGACCGGTATCGCCCGCTGCACGATCGTGTCCGTCACCGGGTCGATGCGGGTGACAGTGCCGTCGAGTCCGTTCGTGACCCAGATCTGCCCGGCGGCGAACACGATCCCGGTCGGTCCGTTCCCGACACGAAAGGTCTGAATCACGGTCCCCTTCACCGAGTCGATCCGGCTCACCGTCCGGCTGTCGGTACCGACCACCCAGAGCGAGCCTGCTCCGGCCGTGATCGCCTCGGGCGCGACCGCGAGAGGGATGGTCTCGCTCGTTCGGCGGGCCTTCGGCGGGATGATCGCGACGGCGTTCGACACCACGAGCGTCCTCGGCGACCCGCCGCTCTGCATGAAAAGAGTGACGGCTCCCGCGACTGCCGCCGCCGCCAGGCAGGCGAAGAGCGCGATTCGACGGCCCCCTCGCCCGAGCCGCTTCGGGTTGGCCCTGCTCTCGACCGGCCGCACGGGAGCTGCCTCGAGCGTAGGTTCGTGGCGCAGGATCTCGCGCTCGAGCCGGCGCAGAGGCTCCCCCGGCTCCAGCCCGAGCTCGGCAGTCAGGAGGCGGCGCGCTTCCTGGAAGGCGGTGAGCGCATCGGCCTGCCGCCCGGCGCGGTAGAGCGCGAGCATCTGCAGACGGCGCAGGTTCTCACGGAGCGGGTGCTCGCGGACAAGCGCCTCGACTTCCGGGAGAGTCTCGACGTGACGGCCGAGCACGAGCTCGGCCTCGAGGAGGCACTCGAGCGCAGCGACCCTCAGCTCCTCGAGGCGGGCCGACTCGTCGCGGGCGAACGCCTCATGACGGAACTCGAGCAGCGGCGGCCCGCGCCAGAGCTCGAGCGCCCGACGCGCCTCGGAGACCGCCTGATCCGGCTCACCCCCGACGAGGCGCACCCGCGCCTGCGCAGCAAGACGCTCGAACTGCTCGGCGTCGATCGCTTCGGGAGCGACGTGGAGAAGGTAGCCCGCCTGCTTCGTCTCGATCGTGCCGGGGTCGAGAAGCTTCCGAAGCTGCGAGACATGGACACGCAGGGCGTCAACGGCCCTCGCCGGCGGTCGCGCGTTCCAGAGCAGCTCGACGAGCGTCTCGACCGGGACGACCTCGCCTCGGCGGAGGAGCAGGACCACGAGCGCCGCTCGCTGCTTCGCCGACCCGATCGACACCTCGCGGCCGTCCATCCGCACGACCAGCGGACCGAGGATCCCGAACTCCACCACGCGAACGTACCACTCTCGCCGATCCGTTTTGGCGCGCCCTTATGTCGTTCGAACCGCTCCTTTATCCCGCAGCGGTTTCCTCACGGCGATTCGATCACACCGGTTGATCTCCCGACGCAAGGAGGAATCAATGAACCCTCGCGCACACCGCCAGCTCGTCCTCGCCGCCGTGACCGCTCTCGCATGCGCATCGGCGGCCGTCGTTTCTGCCGGAATCAGGAGCGTCAACGCGTGCTCGGCGATCGGCTTGACCCCGTCGACCGCCATGAAGGATCTTGGAACGAGCGCGCGCATCTCCTCCTCGCAGCAGGCCGGAACCCAAGGCGTCTGCACGGTGACGCCAACTGACAACACCCACCACGCCACCGTCCAGGTTGCGCTGGTCCCGCCCGCGAAGGTCGCCACGGCCATCGAGCAAGACATGTACCAGGGCAATGCCGAAACCCGGATCGTGCGCGGTCTGGGAACCGGAGCCGCGCTCCTCGTCTTTCGCACCGGCTATGTCGGCACGTACATCCTGTTCAAGGCCGGACCGGACGGCGTGGAGCTTAAGAGCGAGGCGCCGAACGACAACCCGAAGCTCCTGAACGCGACCGTGAACAGCGCCGTCGCGGTCGCGCACCAGATCTACGGCTACCTCGGGTGAGGGGTTGGCGGCGGCCCCTAGAGACAGGAGGCGCAGAAGGTTCAAACGCGTGCTCCGGCTGGTTGCAGGCGGGTCGTTTCTGGTCTCGTCGAAGCACCAGGCGTCTCGGGAGTGGATCGAGTCACCTGCACAATCTTCCGCCTAGGGCTCGAGCACTGCGACCCTGCGCTCCGTTACCGCCGCGACGACCGTGAGCTCTGGCGAGGCTGGCCGGAACCCTCGCTCTGAGTCCAGTCCGAGAGGGCCAGCCACTCGGGGGATATCTTGCACGCGGTCGGGCCGGCCTGATCGGGCGCGACGACGTGACCCATTAACGGAAGATGCTGCTCACCAGATCAGCTCCGAGCTGCATGCCCACGCCCATCTCCATCGCCTGCCCGAATCCGCCGCTCATGTAGCCGCCGCCCATGCCGCCGAGCATCCCGCCGAACATCCCGTGGTGTCGCTGATACCCCTGCTGCTGTTGCTGCGGCTGCTGCTCTCCTTCGGGGAATGGATCGTGGCCCGGGGCGAACAGTGGCGTCTTGTCGTCGTCAGTCGGGGCCGCGGCCGGCGCCTGCGCCGCGTCCGTGATGAAGGTGTGCAGCGCGAGCAACAGGACCTTCGCCTGGGTCTGCTCGTCGTCGACCTCCTTGGCGACCGCCTCGAGGTCGCCTAACCATTCTGTCGCGTTGGCGTCGCCGGCCTTCTGCGCCGCCTGCATCTTCGTCGCCAAACCCCGGACCGCTTCCGCGACGTCCTGGAACTCCGTTTGCAGCTTCTCGAACTCCTGGTCGATCGTCTGTGCATCCATGAGGACGATGATCGCACGTTACGACCGGAGCATCCTGAAGACAGCTCGACAGCTAGGGGTCCCCGGTGCGAAGAAGAGCGCGAACCCGCGCGACCCGAGGGACAACTTCCTTGCGCTCGAAGAGCTCGAGCGCCTGGCGCAGTGCTGCCGCGGCCTCATCATGTGAGCCGTTCGCCTCGAGCACCACGGCGAGTGCGAGCAGTGCATCCCCGTGCTGAACGACGTAGTCGGTTGCGGCGGCGACTGCGACTCCCTCACGTGCGACGCGTTCTGCCTCCGCCAGCTCTCCCCGTGCTGCGAGGAGCCGGGCGCGGACGGCGCGCAGGCGCACCTGCGGGTCGATGTCGTCGGGCTGGGCGAGGGACTCTGCCGTGTCGAGCGCCTCTGCAGCCTCGGTCTCGCCGCCGAGCTCGACGAGGGCATCGGCGAGCATGGTCGCGACCGTCGAGCGGTAGCCGCTCTCGCCGATTGCCCCGAGGCGATCGTATCCGTCGCGAAGCTCACGTTCGGCCGCGGCCGGATCGTCTGCGAGCAGCTCGACGAAACCGGCGTACATGCTGAGCGCGGCGCTTGTCGTCCGGGCCCCGAGCTCGTCTGCGAGCGCCCTGGCCTCGGCGAGCTGCTCGCGCGCACTTGCGAACTCGCCGGCGAATCCGTCGACGAGCCCCGCCTGCATCGTGAGCATGAGTCGGTTGGAAGGCGTCTCGGAGAGTTGAGCCGGTGCCCGGGTGAACGAGTCCCGGCACTCGCTGACCGACGCCGAGCCGAACGTCTTCGCCACCCAGATCCAGATCAGAGCTTCGTGAGCGCAGGGAAGATCGCCGGCCCCGAGTGCAAGGTCGAACGCGCGCTCGAGCACCGCGACGCCTTCGCGGGAGCGGCCGCTGAAGAAGCGGTGCCGCCCCTCGATGACGAGAACCGCCGCGAGCTGCGCATCGTCGCCGTCTTGCTCGAGGACGGCTTCTGCCTTCCCGGCGAGCTCGATCACTCGCTCCATGCTCACCGATTCACCGCGATGGCCTGCGAGGTTCGCCCTCGCGAGCGCTGTGATCGCCGCCGTACGCTCGTCGCCTGCAGCTCGTGCCTCCGCCAGCGCCTGGTCGAGCAGCGCCGCTGACTGTTCGAGCTCGCCGGTCTCCATCAGGGCTGCTGCGAGCTCGGTGACGACGGCGCGCCGAGCTGCGGCTGAGAGCTCGGCGGCACGGGTGAGCAGACTCGCCGCGGCCGGCATGTCGCCCCGGAACCGGGCGCGCCGTCCACTGCTCATGAGCAGCGCAGCCGCTCGCGCGGCAAGCACGTCGGCTGCGCCGTCGACCGGGCCGAGCTCGATCCGGTAGCGGTATGCCTGCTCGAGGTGGTAGCCGATGATCTCGTCGTGTTCGACGAGCTCGGAGCCGCGCTCCTGCAGCCACGCCGCGAAGCGCTCGTGCAGCTCGGCTCGGACCGCCTTGGGAAGGGCGTCGTAGGCGGCGTCGCGAATCAGAAGATGACGGAAGCGGTAGGCGTCTCCGACCGGCAGCTGGGGGCGGTCGGGCCGCACGAGCTCCTTGCGCACGAGCCCGACGAGCTCGCGCTCAGCCGGGGCCGGCGGGGTCGCGAGCGCCTCGACCGCAGCGCTGTGAAAGAGCTGACCCTCGACCGAGCCACGCTCCAGGACCTGGCGCTCGGCCGGGTCCAACTGGTCGAGGCGCGCGGCGAGGAGCGCCCAGATCGTCGGCGGGACGACCACGTGGCGCTCGCCCGATTCGCGCACCATCGCCACCATCTCCTCGACGAAGAGCGGGTTCCCGGCCGATGCCGCACGGATCCGGGACTCGAGCTCGGGCTCGAATGCGTCCTCGCCGAGCACCCG
>DATIYE010000102.1:0-13552 GCA_035517795.1 Gaiellaceae bacterium
GGGAGTGCGTACTCGTCGACCCAGAGCTTGCTCTGAGGCTGAGGGATCACGAACTTGAGCTTCTTGTTCTGCTGCATCGCGATGCGGGCGGTTCCCTGCGTGACGACGGCCATGACGACGGACCCGTTCGCGAGGCCGGCGGTGTCGAACTCGTTGAATGCCTTGACGTGCTTCGCAAATGCCGTCATGACGTCGGCGGCCTTCTTGAGGTCGTCCTTGTTGGTCGTGTTCGAGCTCTTGCCCGCCGCCCACAGGGCGATGCCAAGCGTCTCGTCGGGAACGTCGCTCAGCTCTACCTTGCCGCTCACTCCGGGCTTCGCTCCGGCGTCGAGATAGTCCTGCCAGGACTTGATGTCGCCACCGACCGCCGTGGGATCCCAGACGACGCCGATTGTTCCGTAGTCCTTCGGGATGGCGTAGTCGTTGACCGTCGGAGACAGCTTGGCGAGTAGAGCCTTGTCGACGTACTGCATCGGGACGCGACTCTTGTCGATCTTCAGCAGGAGATGCTTCTGCGCCTCGATGCCAACCCAGTACTGGCTCGGGATGACGAGATCGTAGTCGGCACCGGCCGGCGAGTTCAGTTTTGCGAAGAGAGTGTCGTTCGAGTCGAGAGCGGAGGTGTGGATCGTGATGCCGGTGCTCTTCTTGAAGTCAGCAAGGTTCTTCGCGGCGTAGTAGTTCGGCCACGTGTAGAGGTTCAACGTCCCCCCGATCGCCGCGGACCTCCTCCGCAGGGTCGAAATCGCTGCACGGGCCGTCTCGCTTCGGGCGTACGCTGCGAGACCTGCACCGGTCGCAAGAGCCGCGGCTGCTCGCGTCGCGAACTGCGCCCGGGTCATACCGTCGTCGAGCTCTCGACGAGCGTCATCCGTAGTCATCGCATTGCCTCCTTTAGGTGGTCGTCATGGAAGATCCGCGGCCTGCTTCTTCGCGAACGCCGTTGTTGCTCACCTCCCTCGTCGCGGAGCCTTCGGACGGATAAACGTGGGTGACCTCGGGCTGGAAGACGAAATCGACCTCCCGTCCCGGATGGAGATTCGATTCGGCGCTGGCGTCTCGCTGGCGACGCGCGATCAACTCGATGCCGCCCGGCGTGGATCCGACCACCTTGATGCGATCGCCCATGTTGAGGATCTCGTGCACGGTAACCCGGACGGTGTTGGCGGGATCGCCGGATTGCGGGGCACGAATGTCGACGTGCTCCGGCCTGAACATCACCACGGCGCGCGAGCCGATCGCGAGCGACCCGTGGACGTGGGTGGCCAGGATCTCGGCTACGTCGGTGTCGACGACGAGCGTCGAGCCCAGCGCCTTGACGGTTCCGTTGAGCTCGTTGGCACCGCCGACGAACCTCGCCACCCAGATACTGGCGGGGTCGTCGTAGACGCGCTCGGGCGGGCCGACCTGCACGATCCGCCCATCGCGCATCACGACGAGCCGATCGGACATGCCGAGCGCCTCGTCCTGGTCGTGGGTCACGTAGATGAACGTGATGCCGAGCGCGGTCTGGAGCTGGCGAAGCTCGACCTGCATGTGCTCTCGCAGGCTTCGGTCAAGCGCCCCGAGCGGCTCATCGAGGAGGAGGACGGCGGGCTTGTTGACGATGGCCCTTGCCAGTGCGACGCGTTGCTGCATCCCACCCGACAGCTGGTGAGGTCGCAACGCCAGCACGTTGTCGAGCCGGACGCGTTCGAGCACCTCGGTAACCCGCCTGCGTCGTTCTGCCCGTGGTACCCGGCGTATCCTCAGACCGTAGGCGACGTTCTGCTCTACGGTCATGTGAGGGAAGAGCCCGTAACTCTGGAAGACCGTGTTCACATCTCTGCGGTCGGGCGGCAGGTGCGTGACGTCGCGACCCAGGATCTCGATCCGGCCCTCGTCCGGCGCCACGAACCCTCCGATGATTCGCATCGTTGTGGTCTTGCCGCTTCCACTCGGCCCGAGGATCGCAACGAACTCGCCGGGCAGCACATCCAGGGATACGTCTTCGACGGCTGTGACCGCCTCGTACCGCTTGGTCACGCTCGAGAGGCGCACGGCAGGCTCGGCGCCGGGAATTGCCACCCTTGCTCCACTTCCGTCGGCAGTTGGCTGCAGATTGTCAACAAATCGCCACGAGCCTAACCGAGACCGGCTAGGAAGTGCAAGGAGGACGTGGTAGCGTGCGAACTGTTGACACCCGACCACTGGCAAGCAGACGGGGTTCAAATCGAGTTGAGAGCTGAACGCGCATGGTGGGACTAGGGTTCGAAGAGGGAGAGCCCGAGGATCGCGGCAGGGCGCTCGAGAACCTGACGCTCTGGGAGCGGGTGTATGCGTACCTCCGCGAAGAGATCTATGCGGAACGGCTCTCTGCGGGCACCGAACTCCAGGAAGTCGCCCTCTCGCGGGAGCTCGGCGTGAGCCGCGGCCCGGTCCGCGAGGCGATCGGAAGGCTCGCGGCCGAGGGTCTCGTGACGGTTCGCCCGCGACGCGGAGCCGTCGTCCGGTCGCTCTCGCCGTCCGAGTTCCTCGAGCTGTACCAGGTGCGGGAAGCGCTCGAGGCGGCGGCGATCCGGCTTGCCGTGCCCAACTTGGGTGTGGACGGAATTGCCCGGCTGAGCGAGTTGACCGACGCGATGGCGCACTATGCGCGCGATGATCGGATCGATGAGTTCTTCCAGGCGAACGCCGACTTTCACGAGGCGATCTTCGTTGCCGCGGGAAACCGGAAGCTGCGAGAGATGTACACACAGCTCCTCGGGCAGATGGGTCGTTACCGCACGCGTTCGGTCGCCCTGCGGGGGAGTCTCCAGCAATCGGTGTTCGAACACCGTGCCGTGCTGGAGGCTGTCGTGAACGGCAACGCCGAAGAAGCGGTGCGACTCATGTCGGCCCACATCAGGGTTCCGCAGCTCCGGCTGATAGAGCTCGGCGACGATGAGCTCCGGGTTATTCTCGGCCCGCCTGTCATGGTCTCGACTCCGACGCGCCCCGCGTCCTAGCGTTACGGTGACCTGACCGACGTGAGAGGAAGGTAAGCCAATGAGCCAGACGAAGCTCGAGTTCGGCGTCAACCTCAACAACCGGGAGCCCCTGATCGCTCCCGACTACGATCTCCACGCGCTGCTCGACCTCTCGGAGACCGTCGAGCAACTCGGCTTCGACTCGGTCTGGGTGGGGGACAGCCTCTTCTCGAAGCCTCGCTACGAGCCGTTGTCGCTGCTCTCGGCGATCTCGCAACGCACGAAGCGGGTGCGGCTCGGAACCGCTTGCCTCGTCACCTCGACGAGGAATCCGCTCTACCTCGCCCTCGAGTGGGCGACGCTCGACCAGATCTCGGGTGGGCGCACCATCCTCGGCGCCTGCAAGGGGAATCCGGAGGTCGGGGTACGACGTGAGTTCGACGCCCTCGGGCTCCCCTTCGGGAAGCGCGGAGCAGTGTGGGAGGAGGGCCTTCACGTTCTCCGCGAGCTCTGGACCCGGGGCTCGGTCACGTTCCACGGAACCTACTTCGACTACGACGACGTCTCGTTCTTCTCCGGCACCGAGATGAGCCCGCTCGGGCCGAAGCAGTCGCCCCCTCCGATCTGGGTCGTCTCGAACCCGAGGCTCGTCGGGGACGCGCCCAGCGAGGAGATGCGGCGGCGCATGGAGACCGCGTGCCGTCGTGTGATCCAGTACGGCGACGGCTGGATGACATGCTGCCGCGCACAGCACCCCGACGAGTTGACCGAGCAGCTCGGGTATCTCGGCGAGGCGGCCGAGCGTTACGAGACCACGCTCGACCGATACACGGTCTCCTACCAGGTGACGATGAACATCGGCGAGTCGGAGGAGGAAGCAAGGCGCGCCTTCGGCGACTACATCTCCAAGTACTACCCGGAGCTCTCCCAGGCGATGGACCTCTCGAACTGGGGCCCCGTCGGGACCCCGGACCAGATCGTCGACTGGCTGCGCGAGTTCGCCGCCCGCGGCGTCGACCACTTCATCTGTCGTTTCGGAGCGATCGATCAGTTCGGGCAGGTCGAGCGCTTCGCCAAGGAAGTTCTTCCAGCATTCACCGCCGAGCGAGTGAGGTGACCAGCATGGCGACAACAATCGAAACCACGACGAAGGAAGACGCGGCGCTCGTCGTCGACGTCTGTATGTCGGTCGAGCGCGACGACGTCGTCACGATCATCTGCGACGACGAGCACGCCGAACAGGCAGCCGCGATCGCGGAGGTCTGCGTCGAGCGAGGGGCCTGGCCCGTGGTCATGAACAACGAGCAGCAGGTGCGTCGGGGGCGTGCCGACACGCGCTTCCCGATGGCCCCGCCGAGGAACCTCCACCAGGCGATGGTGGCCTCCGACGAGGTGATCATCGTGACGAACCTCGAGTGGGCGAACCGCTTCGCCCACGTCGACGCCGTGAAGGAGACCTGCGGCGCGAACGGCAAGATCGCCTCGGTCGAGGAGGGCATGGGCTCCTGGGACCTGAGCCGTGAGATGATCGAGGATGCGACGCGCCGGGCGCGGGATGCGATGGCGGCGCTCGAGGGCAAGAAGCTCTGCCGCGTCACGGCCGCGAACGGCACGGACGTGACCGTCTCGATCGAGGGTCGTCCCTCGCTCGAGGTGACCCCGATGAAGCGGCGCGGGCAGATGATGGGCCCGGTACCCCTGTGGGCCGAGGTCGCGTTCGCGGCGGTGGAGGATCAGACGGCCGGCACGATCGTCGTCGACGGCGTGATGCTCGGGATCGGCCTGCCCGGCCAGGTGGATGAGCCGATCACCTGGACGCTCGAGCGTGGCCGTTGCGTGAAGATCGAGGGCGGTGCCGAAGCCGACCGCCTGCGCGAGGTGATCGACGGCGTCGACGGCGCCGACGTGGTCGGGGAGTTCGCGTTCGGCACGAGCGAGCGCTCACCTTTCGGGTCGCCGTCCGAGAAGGGCCGGTTGGGCACGGTTCATTTCGCGCTCGGCGACAACCACAACGCCTATCCGGGCGGGCAGAACGTCAGCATTCTCCACCTCGACGGTGTGATCCTCGACGCGAGCCTGCAGATCGTCGACGACGGAACGTGGATCCTCAAGGACGGGCAGTGGGCTCTGTAGCGCGCGTCCCGCTCGAGACGGTCGATCCGATCGACCTTCCGCAAGGAAGCTGGAGCAGGATGCTCGTCACCGACAAGCAGGTGACGGGTAACCGGGCTTCGCTCGGGTATTCGGTCTTCACGCCTGGAACGGCACTCACACCGGTGAAGCACGAGACCGAGGAGGTCGCGTACGTCGTCGCCGGCCGGGGCGAGCTCCGCCTCGACGACGATCCGGTCGAGTTCGGCCCGAATGACGCGCTCTACATTCCGGCCGGCGTCTGGCATGCCGTGGTGAACACCGGCGACGAGGACGTGATCATGGTGTTCGGCTTTCCACATCCGGACTACCCGCCGACGGAGCGCCGTTGAGGTTCCGCTCCGACGCACCGCATCTCCGCGAGCAGGTTGCCTGGGCGTGCCGGATCCTCGCGCTCGAGGGGTACACCGACCTCACCCTCGGCCACGTCAGCGCCCGCGAGACGAGCTCGCTCGTGTGGATCAAGCGCCGCGGCGTCGCGCTCGACGAGGTCGAGCCCGACGACGTGATCCCGCTCGACCTCGACGATCCGGCTGCGTTCGAGCAGCCCGACATGCACGCAGAAGCCGTGCTGCACACGGAGGTGTACCTCGCCCGGGCCGACGTGGGAGCGGTCGTGCACGGGCATCCGCCGTACGTGACGGCGCTCGGGGCGGTCGAGAGCCCGCTCGAGCTGATCACGCACGATTCGGTCATGTTCGCCGATGGCCTGTCGACTTTCGAGGAGACTGCGGAGCTGATCACGGCTTCGGAGCAGGGCGCGGCGGTCGCCGCGGCGCTCGGTGACGGACGCGCAGTCGTCATGCGCAATCACGGAGTGCTCGTGGTCGGAAAGGACGTGCCCTGGGCTGTGCTCGGTGCGGCAACGCTCGAGCGGGCCGTCCGGCTGCAGTCGATCGCATCCTCGCTCGGCCGACTGCGGCCGATCAGCCGCGAGCACGCGCTCGAGGTGTGGCCCGAGAAGTACAACGATCGGCTCGTCGACGACTACTGGGCCGCGTGGCAGCGCAAGCTTCACCGCCTCGGCGTGGGCCTGGGGACCGTCGAGAGCTTCTGAGATGGAGATCTCCTACACGCTCAACGGCGGGTCGCGCCGGGCCACGATCGCGCACAACCGGTTGCTGCTCGACTTCCTGCGCGAGGACGAGGGTCTGACCGGGGCGAAGCGCTCCTGCGAGGTGCAGGTCTGCGGCGCCTGCACGGTGCTGCTCGACGGCCTGCCGGTGAGCTCGTGCTGCACGCTCGCGGCCGATGCCGACGGCAGGGACCTCCTGACGATCGAGGGGCTCGCCGAGCTCCCCGAGTTCGCCCGCCTCGAGGAGGCGTTCACCGGCCACGCAGCCGTCCAGTGCGGCTTCTGCACGCCCGCCCTCTTGCTCACGGTCCACAGCCTGCTCGCGGCCGGAGGGCCCCACGACGAGGCCGAGCTGCGCCGCAACCTGGCCGGAAACATCTGCCGCTGCACCGGGTACAAGTCGATTCTGGAAGCGGTGTCTGAGCTCACCGGGACCTTCGCATGACCGTCTCGGACGTCGAGGTTCGCCGGAGGGCAATCGGGGTCTCCGCGCCGCGGGCCGATGCGGCGGAGAAGCTTCGCGGACAGGCCCAGTTCGCCGGCGACCTGCTCGCGCCGAGGATGCTCCACGGCAAGGTGCTCCGCAGCCCCGTCGCACACGCGAGGATCGTCTCGATCGACACGGCGGCAGCCGAGGCAATCCCGCTCGTCGCCTGCGTCCTCACCGGTGCCGACCTCGACGACATCAATCCCTACTGGGGCCATTCGATCAAGGATCGCCCGGTGCTCGCCCTCGGCAAGGTCCGCTTCCCGGGCGAACCGGTCGCGGCGGTCGCGGCCGAGACCGAGGAGGCGGCGGAGGATGCGCTGCGGGCGATCCGCGTCGAGTACGAGGAGCTCTCCGTCGCCGGGAGCCTCGAGGAGGCTCTCGCACCCGGAGCGCCGCTCGTCCACGAGGGGCCGCAGGAGTCCGGCCTCTTCCATGGGCTCGGCAAGCTCCCGGAGCGAGACGGCAACGTCTGCTACCGCTACCGGATCGAGCGGGGCGAGGTCGAGGCGGCCTTCGCGCACGCCGAGCACGTCGTCGAGGGCGAGTACGTCTTCCCCGGCACCTACCAGTACGCGCTCGAGACCCACACGGTGCTCGCAGACGTTCGCGACGGCGAGATCACGGTGTGGGCGTCATGCCAGCACCCGTTTCTCGTGCGTGCCGAGCTCGCCGCGCTCTTCGAGCTCCCGCTCGCCTCGGTGCGAGTGATCGTGCCCTATCTGGGCGGCGGCTTCGGCTCGAAGTCCTACACGAAGATGGAGCCCATCACCGTCGCCCTCGCCCGTAAGGCGCGCAGGCCGGTCCGGGTCCAGAATCGGGTCGACGAGTCGATGGCGACCACGCGCCGCCACGGAATGCGCTGCCGGATGCGCACGGCGATGAATGCCGAGGGCCGCCTGCTCGGCCGCCAGGTCGACTGCTGGTTCGACACAGGCGCGTACGCCGACAACGGGCCGCGCGTGACCGCGACAGGTGGAGACGCGGCGCCGGGGCCGTATCGCTGGGAAGCGTTCCGGGTGGTCGCCGACTGCGTCTACACGAACACGGCTCCGTCGGGCTCGTATCGGGCCTTCGGGGCGACCCACCTGCAATGGATCGGCGAGCAGCAGGTCGACGAGCTCTCACGCCTCGCCGGCCTCGACCCGCTCGACGTGCGCAGGCAGAATCTCTGCTCGCCGGGCGAGGAGATCAGGCAGGGCGGCAAGCCGCTCGACGCCGACCTCGTCGGCGACGTCGAGAAGGCAGCGGCGAGGATCGGCTGGGGCGAGCCGAAGCCGGCCAACGTCGGGCGCGGCGTCTCGGTCGGATTGCTTGCCGCGGGGGCGCATCCGGTCTCGACGGCTGTGGTCAAGCTCGAGGCCGACGCGAACGTGGTCGTCCTGGTGGGCACGACCGAGGTCGGTCAGGGCGCCCGTACCGTGTTCGCGCAGATCGTCGCCGAGGAGCTCGGTGTGCGGCCGGACCAGGTCACGGTCCGCGGGGCCGACACCCGTTTCACGCCCTATGACCGCTCGACCGGGGCGAGCCGGTCGACGACGCTCGCCGGTCTCGCCGTGCAGCGTGCGGCGGCGAGCGTGCGCGCCGAGCTGGAGGAGATCGCAGCAGGCGATCCGATCGAGCCGGACGCGATCACGAGCCTGATGGCGCGCAGGTTCGGGCTCGCGGGCGGAGAGTTGATCGGCCACGGCGAGGTTGCGCCTACCGGCACCGGCTCGTACGCAGAGGGGCCCGTATTCTGGGAGGTGTGCGTCGGCGCCGCCGAGGTCGAGCTGGACCCGGACACCGGAGTCGTTCGGGTGCGCAAGACGGCTACGGTCGCGGACGTCGGCAAGGCGATCAACCCGCTGCTCGTCGAGCGGCAGGACGAAGGGGGGACCCTGCAGGGTCTCGGGAACGCCCTGTTCGAGGAGATCGTCTTCGATGGGGGTCATATTGCGAACGACACGCTGCTCGAGTACCGGGTGCCGTCGCTCGCAGACGTGCCCGACGAGATGACGTGCATCGTCGTCGAGAACCAGGACGGGCCCGGACCGTACGGCGCGAAGGGCTGCGGCGAGGGATCGCTCGCCGCAACCACGGCTGCGATCGTGACGGCCCTCGCCGACGCGGGTGTGTCGATGAACGAGCTTCCGCTGAGCCCCGAACGGGTGTGGCGGCGAATCCAAGAGCTGAAGGAGGTTGGTACGTGGCAGCGGTGAACGAGGCGGCCGAGGCGGCCGTCACACGGGCGACAGCGGTGAAGCGCGCCGCAGTGATCGGGACCGGGACGATGGGTCCAGGCATGGGCGCGGTACTCGCGCGCGCCGGGATGGAGGTGACGCTCTACGACGTCAGCGAGGAGGCGCTCGGGCGTGCAGCCGACGGCGTCAAGCTCGCCGAAAGCGTTCTCGACCAGTTCGGGACGGAGCAGGTCGAGGGCGGCGGGATCAGCTTCGTCGGCGACCTCGCCGAGGCGCTCGACGGCGCCGAGCTCGTAGCCGAGGCCGTCCCGGAGCGGCTCGAGCTCAAGCACGAGGTGTTCGCGAAGTTCGAGGAGCTCGCGCCGGAGGACGCGATCCTCGCCTCGAACACATCCGGGATCCCGATCACGAAGATCGCCGAGAACTGCGCGCGGCCCGAAAACGTGGTGGGGATGCACTGGTCGAACCCCCCTCACGTGATCCCGATGATCGAGGTTATCCCCGGTGAGCGCACGAGCCCGGAGACAACGGCCACGGCGGTCGCGCTCGTCGAGCGGATCGGCTACGAGGCGGTCGTGGAAGGAGAGGTGCCCGGCTTCGTCGAGAACCGCATCCTCTACGCGATCATGCGCGAGGCGGTCGACCTGGTGGATCGCGGCATCATCGACGCCGACGGGATGGACCGCTGCGTTCGCTGGGGTATCGGCTACAAGCTGGCGGTGATCGGGCCGATGGAGCTCCTCGACATGGCGGGTCTCGACATCTACCAGGCCGTCGGGAGCTACCTCAACAAGGACCTGTGCAACGGCACCGAGGTGTCGAAGACGATCACCGACCGCACTGCCGCCGGCAAGCTCGGCATGAAGACGGGCAGCGGTCTCTACGACTACACACCCGAGCGGATCAACGAGCTACGCGCGATGCGCGCCCGGAAGCTCGTCGCCGTCCGCAAGGCGCTGAACGAGTAGGCGGGGCATGAAGATCTGGCTGCTCGACAACGGCTCGATCGTCATCGATCACGCCCAGCTGATGTGGAACATCGGCGGCGGGACTCCGGTGCGCATCCCCTCGTACGGCGTGCTGATCGAGCACGACGAGGGCCTCTTCCTCTTCGACACCGGCTTCGACTGGGAGCATACGAACCGCGTTCTTCCCTTCGAGCTGCCGGAACAGACCGATGAGCAGACGATTCCCGCGCAACTCGCCAGGTGCGGCTTCTCGCCCGAGGACGTGACCGTGCTCGTCAACTCGCACCTCCATTTCGACCACTGCGGCGGGAACAAGCACATCCCGAACGCGAAGGTCGTGCTGCACGAGCAGGAGCTCGTCGAGGCTAGGAACTGCCAGCCGTTCGAGCGCTTCGGCTACTCCGACCAGACCTGGGACCGGGAGGGGGTCGAGTTCGAGACCGTCTCGGGCGACCTGGAGCTCGCCAGGAACCTCTGGCTGTTCGAGACCCCGGGTCACACGATCGGCCACTACTCGCTCCTCGCCGAGCCCGCCGACGGCGGCCGCGGGCTGCTCTTCGCGGTGGACGTGGTCTACACGGCCGAGGCGCTGGAGAAAGGGGTCCAGCCTGGCTTCCACTACGACCCGGTCGCCGGCGTTCGCTCGATCCAGCGTCTGCGCGACCTGGCGGCCGAGCACGACGCCGAGATCCTGTTCTCACATGACATGGACGCGTGGAACGGCTACAAGCATGCGCCCGACTTCTACGAGCTCTAGGAGGCTGACCGATGAAGCTGCAGGATCGGGTTGCGATCGTCACCGGGGCGGCCCAGGGGATCGGGCGAGCGGTGGCGGAGAAGCTGTCGCAGGAGGGTGCGAAGATCGTCGGGGCCGATGTGAACGGACCGGGTGTAGAGGCCGCCGCGGCTGCTCTGCCCGACGCAGTCGGGCTCGAGATCGACGTCTCGAAGCCGGACCAGGTGCAGCGGATGGTCGACGAGACCCTCGCCCGCTACGGAAAGGTCGACGTGCTCGTCAACGTCGCGGCGATCATCCCCTTCACGCCGTGGGACGAGATCACGTTCGACGAGTGGCGGCGGATCATGGGCACGAACCTGGACGGGGTGTTCCTGACGATGAAGGCGGTCGAGAAGCCGATGCGCGAGGCGGGCTACGGCCGGATCGTGAACACTGCCTCGAACGTCATCCTCGCCGGCACGCCGAACCTCGCCCACTACGTCGCCTCGAAGGGGGGAGTGTGGTCGTTCACCCGGGCCGCGGCCCGCGAGCTCGGGAAGTACGGCATCACGGTGAACTCGGTCGCGCCCGGCCTGACCGCGTCCGAAGGGGTGATGGCGTCCCCGCACGCCGAGGCGTTCGAGTTCGTGCAGATGCTCCAGGCGATTCCACGCCGCGGCGAGTGCCTCGACATCGCTCCTGCGGTCGCGTTCCTCGCCTCGGAGGAGGCGGGGTGGGTGACGGGCCAGATGATCGTCGCCGACGGCGGCATGACCCACAACTGATGGCGCAGTTCGCCGTGCGCCGTGCGGGGGCGATTCTCGCGGTGTCGAGCTTCGAGCGCTCGCTCGCTTTCTATCGCGATACGCTCGGCCTCGAGCTGGAAGCGCTCTACGACGATCCGCCGTATGCGACGCTCGTGTCGGCCGGCGCCCGCATCTCGCTCGCCGAGCAAGGCCACCCGGCCGAGGATCGGCCGGGAATCGAGCTGTCGGCGCCGGCAGACCGCTCGGTGGCGTCGGTCGTGCTCGTGCTCGAGGTCGACGACGCCGCGGAGGTGCACGGGCGGCTCGCGGCCGAGGGGGCTCCGTTCCTCGCCGAGCCGTACAGGCCTCCGTGGGGCGGAGTTCGCTTCTTCTGTGTCGATCCCGACGGCTACCTGGTGGAGATCGAGCAGCCGGCGTGAGCGGAGCGTGAAAGCGGTCGTCTTCCGGGGGCCGGGCGATCTGCGGGTCGAGGAGGTGCCGGAGCCGAAGCTCCTCGAGCCCGGCGATGCGATCGTAGAGGTGCGCGCCACTGCGATCTGCGGCGCCGACCTCTTCCCCTATCACGGCCTGACGCCCGGATTCGAGGCGGGCACGATCCTCGGGCACGAGTTCGTGGGCGTCGTCTCGGAGGTGGGGCCCGGCGTCGAGGGCCACCGGCCCGGCGACCGCGTCGTCTGCGGCAGCACGCTCACGGACGGGACGTGCGCCCACTGCCGGGCCGGGCGGCCGACGCAGTGCCTCGACCGCGGGCTCTTCGGCTACTCGGGCGTCTACCGGCGCCTCGACGGAGGCCAGGCCGAGCGGGTGCGGGTCCCGAACGCCGACCGGTGTCTCTGGCAGCTCCCCGAGACGGTCTCGAACGAGGCCGCGGTATTCGTGGCCGACATCCTCCCGACCGGGTTCAACGCCGTCGTGCGCGGCGAGGTGTCGTCGGGCGAGACGGTCGTGGTGCTCGGCTGCGGCCCGGTCGGGTTGATGGCCGTGCTCTGCGCCGTGCCGCGGGCCGGGCGCGTGATCGGCGTGGACGGCGTCCCGGATCGCCGCGTTCTCGCCGGGAAGCTCGGGGCGGTCGCCGTCGAGCCCGCGGCTGCGCAGGGGCTCGTCGCGGAGCTGACGGACGGGTTGGGAGCCGACGTGGTGATCGAGGCGGCCGGCACCGCGCCTGCGCTGCATGCGGCGCTCGAGCTCGCCCGAGGACGCGGGACGGTGTCGGTCGTGGGCGCGCACTTCGAGCGCGACCATCCCCTCGACAACCTGACCATGTTCGAGAAGGAGCTGACCCTCCGCTTCAGCTGGGGCGATCCGACGAGTCTGCACGGCGAGCTGCTCGAGCTCGTCGAGGCGGGACAGCTCGACCCGACGCCGGTGATCACCCACACGCTGCCGCTGGCGGAGGCGGTCGAGGGTTACCGGATGTTCGACGAGAGAGCGGCGACGAAGGTCGTGCTCACCGCATGAGGACCGCCGCGGCCGCCTGTCTCGTCACGTTTGCGTTCGCGGCCCCGGCGTGGGGTGCGCCCCCGAGCGGATTCAGGACGCCGACGTTGAGCCAGGCCCACGCCGCGACCGTCAGGACGCTCGAGGCACAGCACCTGACCTACCACTGGGTTGCCTGCATCGACACGAACCACCGGTTCAAGGGCGTCACGGTCGTCCGCTGCAACGTCGACTTCGGCGATCCGCACATCGTCGCCTACTGCACCGTCTTCCGGGGCAGCGTCCCCGTGACGCAGTTCCAGAACACGGCGATTCCCTGCGGCCCCGACCTTTCCGGCCCGCAGTTCACGATCACCTCGTCGGGATAGCTGCGCCGATCGCCCCGAGCGCGCGCTCGACGTCGGACTCGGTGGCCCGCAGCCCCATGTGATTGATCCGGAGCGCCGCGTCGGGCGCAGCAGGCGCGAGACTGACGAGCCAGCGCGGCTCGAGCTCGATCCGGGACAGCAGCTCCGCAGGAGTCATCCCGGTCGGGGGACGAAACGTGGTTGCGATCGCGGCGGTTCGGGCGCTGTCGGCGACGAAGGGCTCGAGCCCGATCGCAACGAGCCCCGCGCGGCTCTGCTCGGCTGCACGACGATGACGCGCGATCACATGATCGAGCCCTTCGGCCTGAGCCGCCTCGAGCGCCACGCCGAGCAGGCGCATCTCGACGTGGTGCGGGATCACCGGCAGGACGCTGCGATCGATCTCCAGCCAGTGGTCACGCCAGTCGAGCAGCGAGAGCAGCGACCGCCGCGGAGCGGATCGATTGGATT
>DATIYE010000103.1:0-19853 GCA_035517795.1 Gaiellaceae bacterium
CAGGCGGGACCTTCCGGGACCGAACCGGATACGGGATGATTGCGAACGACGTTCCGGCAAGAGCCCCGACGATCACAAAGGAGGAGCACATGGCAGTACTGATGCGGCTCGAGGTTCCGGGCGGGACGATCGAGCAGTACGAGAAGGTCAACGAGGCGCTTCACATCGCCGGCGACGACGACGCACCCGACGGCCTGATCATCCACATGGCCGCGGACGTCCCGGAAGGGTTCCTCGTGATCGACCTCTGGGAGTCCCAGGAGAAGCTCGACGCGTTCGCGGAGAAGCTGATGCCGGTCCTCAACGAGGTTGGCATGACCGGGGGGACGCCGGAGATCATGCAGGTGCACAACACGATCCCCCGGGGCGCCGGCACACAGGCGAACGTGATCATGGAGACGCGGGCGCCGATCGACACCGACGAATACGACCGCATGGTCTCGGAGATCCCATCGCATGCAGGCGATGCGTCCAGCCACCCGGTCTACGCCCACATCGCGGCAGTGGCCGAGGACGGGACGATCTACGTCGCCGACCTCTGGGAGTCGCCCGAGGCCTTCGCGGCATTCGCGGAGAGCGAGATCGTGCCCGCGGCACCGGAAGGGATGGAGCTCCAGCCGACGTTCAGCCCGGTGCACAACGTGCTTCACGGCACAGCCCCCCGATCGGCGGTCTGAGCTCTCAGCCTGCGAGCGCCGGTGCCTCGAGTGGAGGTACCGGCGCACCCGCGGTCGTGCGTACCGGAAGGCCGACCCGGCTGCGCATCACCTCGACCGCGTCGCGGCTCTCGTCGCAGAGGACAGGGCGCCGCCCGAGCTCGAGGCAGACGGCGCCGAGCGTGCCGCTGCCGGCGAAGAAGTCGAGGCACCAGTCGCCCTCGCGAGATGAGGCGCGAACGATGCGACGGAGCACCCCGAGCGGTTTCTGAGTCGGATACCCGGTCTTCTCCCGGCCCGTCGGTGAGACGATCGTGTGCCACCACACATCGGTCGGGAGCTTCCCGCGGGCGGCGCGCTCGGCCGTCTGCAGTCCGGGCGCCATGTACGGCTCGCGGTCGACAGCCTCGCTGTCGAAGAGGTAGGCGTCCGGATCCTTGACGTAGACCAGGATCGTGTCGTGCTTGGCCGGCCAGCGGCGTCGTGTGCGCGCGCCGAAGTCGTAGGCCCAGACGATCTCGTTGAGGAAGCAGTCGCGGCCGAAGATCTGGTCGACCAGCACCTTGCAGTAATGCGATTCGCGTGGGTCGAGGTGGAGGTAGAGCGTGCCGTCGCGGCGCAGGACGCGCCGGGCTTCGCGGAGCCTGGGCTCGAGGAAGCCGAGGTAGTCGTCGTGGCTGTCCGGGTAGGAGCGGCTGCCGAGCACGGTTGTCCTGTAGCTGTGGCCTGCGAACCCCTTGCGGTCACCGTCGGGGTCGCGCCCGGTAGAAAGCGAGAGCCGCCTCTGAACGTGGCCGGTGTTGAAGGGCGGGTCGAGGTAGATCAGCGTGAACGACTCGTCGGTCAGACGCGACAGCAGCTCCATGTTGTCGCCGAGGTAGATCCCTTCTTCGAGCACCTGAGTCACCGGGTCACTCTAGAAGCCGAACCGGACCGTGGTGAAGCACCAGTACCCCGACGTACCCCGGAGGGCGGCCAGCACGGTGAATGTCCCTCCGGCGACCGAGAGCACGGAGCGCGGGCCGAGAGGACGAGAACGCGCGTGTCGTCGGTCTCGAGACAGAGGATGAAGACGTCGTGGAGGGCGATCGGCAGGGTGAAGACGAAAGGCGAACGCCCGACCGTGCCGAACACGGCGAGCGTCTCGGGCCCGGACGACGCCCGCCGTCGAGATAGACAAGCGGCGGCGTCCGACGCGGCCCGCGGCTCCGTTTCAAGCCTTCCGAGCCCGGCGCAAGTCTCGCGCAACAAGACCGGGGTCAGGCACCGGATCTGTTGCACAGCTCGCGACCCACGGTTCTCGTGCAACAAGAACGGGGTCTGGCACCGGTTTTGTTGCATGCGAGGCGCAACAAGGGTGGGGTCAGGCACCGGGTCTGTTGCACGCCGATATCCTCGAGACATGGTCACGCTCGGGCGGCTCGGGCTTCTGGTAGCTGCTGTCGCGGTGGTTACCTCGCCGGCGGCCGGGGCTATGCGGACCGATGTGCCCTGCACCGGAGCAATGCTGAGCGGCTCCTTCAAGGCCATCCCGGGGAGTGCGGGGGCGGGCAACATCGTCTACCGCCTGCAGCTGGAGAACATCTCGAGCACCGCGTGCTTCACGACGGGTGTTCCAGGCGTCCTGCTTCTCGACGCCAGGGGCGGTAGGCTGCCGACCCACGGCGCCTTCGCGGGCAAGCCGGGAGTCCTCACCGCCGTCATGGTGCCGCTCTTTCCCGGCAAGTCGGCCACACTCACGGCGCGCTTCTCGCCAGACGTCCCGGGCAGGGGTGAGCCGGTGCTAAAGCACGCCTGCGAGCCGACCGCCTACAGGCTCCGGGTCACGCCCGCCGGCGGCGGAACGGTCGTCGTTCCCATCTCCCCGCCCACTCCAGTCTGCGAGCACGGCTCGCTGCAGCTCACCAGCTTCGTCGCCGGCTAAAGGGCTGGAACCGAAATGAGCCTTGAGTCGCTCGGACATAGCTCATTTCGGTCGCAGCTCTGAGGCGGCGCTTGCAGCTCTACCTCGCCGGGCCGCTGTTTTCCAACGCGGAGCGCGAGTGCCTCGACAAGCTCTCGGCGAGGCTCCGCTCGAGGGATTCGACGCTTCGTGCCGCACGAGAACTTCGATGCGCTCGTCGAGCTCACCCCGGAGGATGTCTACCGTGTCGACGGGCAGGTCTGCGAGCCTCGAACGCGCTTCTCGCCTGGCTCGACGGACCCGTGATCGACGACGGTACGGCCGCTGAGATCGGCGCCTTCGCCGCCTCAGCCAGCCGTGTGTGCTGGTCGGTGGACGAGGCAATCGCGGCTCTCGACGAGCTCGAACGCCGCTGACACATCGTTTTCGTTCGGGTTCTTAGCAGTCTCGTCACGAACGGTCTGTACCTTCCGAGGGCGATGTGGGCTTCCAGAAACATCGCGCGCAGGTGCGCGTCGACGGGACTGGCCGCGGTCGGCTTCTGCGTCCTCTCAGGTACGGCGACGGCCGCGGCGGCCCCGAGCGCGACCACCGGGGCGGTCACATCGGTGACCTCGACCACCGCCACCGTCAGCGGCACGGTCAACCCGAACGGCACCTCGACCAGCTGGTACTTCGAGTATGGCACCTCGACGAGCTACGGCTCGAAGACGCCGGCAGCCAACGTCGGTTCCGGCACCGTCGCCCAGGACGTTTCGGCCAACATCTCCGGGCTCACCCCCGCCACGACCTACCACTACCGGTTCGTCGCCATGAGCTCGGCCGGGACGACAGACGGCCTGGACGGCCTGCTGACCACATCCCCGGCGGCCGCGGCCACCCCGACGGTCGTCACGAGCCCGGCGACCGGGATCAGCTCCACGGGCGCGACGCTGAACGGCACAGTCAATCCCAACGGCAGTGCGACCACGTATTACTTCGAGTTCGGCAAGACGACGAGCTACGGCTCCAAGACCTCGGCCACAGGCGCCGGCTCCGGGACGAGCGCCGTGACGGTCTCCGCCGCGATCTCGGGCCTCCAGGCCGGCCAGAGCTACCACTTCCGGCTCGACGCGACGAGCAGCGCGGGCCCGACCTCTCTTGGCTCGGACCAGACGTTCACCGCCGGCCCTCCCACACCGACCGCAACCACAAAGGCAGCAACGAGCATCACCTCGTCCGGCGCCAAGCTCAACGGAACCGTCAACCCGAAGGGGCAGGCGACGACCTGGTACTTCGAGTACGGCACCTCGACGAGCTACGGCTCGCAGACGTCCCTCGAGAACGCCGGGAACGGAACCGGTAACACCAACGTCTCGGCAACCGTCTCCGGACTCACCACCGGCACCTACCACTTCCGGCTCGTCGTCACGGGCCCGGCAGGCCCGGTCAACGGCAGCGACCTCACCTTCGCCGTCACCGGGCCGCCGGTGGTGCTGACGGGATCGGCACAGGGCGCCTCGACGAGCGCCGCCACACTCACCGGCTCGGTCAACCCGAGCGGCAACTCGTCCAGATGGTGGTTCGAGTACGGCGTCACCGCCTCGTACGGGTTGAAGACCGCCGCCCAGAGCGCCGGCTCGGGCACCGCCCCGACGGGAGTCTCGGCCGCGATCTCGAGGCTGACCGCCGGCACCACCTACCATTACCGCCTGGTCGCCTCGAGTGGCTCCGGAACGACCTTCGGCAGCGACGTCACCTTCACGACGGTTCAGGCGGTCAGCCTCCAGACCTCGACCCCCCAGCTCGTCTACGGGAGCCCGGCGACGCTCTCCGGGGCCGTCGCGACGAGGCAATCGGGCGTTTCGGTCGCCGTCCTTGCCCAGCCCTACGGCTCGAGCGCGTACTCGACAGTCGGCACCGCTGTCACGGGACCCGGAGGGACGTGGACCTTCAAGGTGCGCCCGAGGGTCCAGACCGTCTACCAGGCCAAGGCGCCCGACGGGACAAGCTCGACCGCGACGATCGGCGTCCGGCCGGCGATCTCGCTGCGGGTGATCACCGGCGCCCGCTTCACCTCCCGCGTGGTCGCCGCCTCCTCGTTCGCGGGCAAGACCATCCAGCTGCAGCGGCTCCTGCCGGGAAACCGCTGGGCGACAGTCGCGAAGGCGAAGCTGAACGCGAGGTCGTCGGCGATCTTCGCCGCCACAGCGCTCCCGCGTGGGGCCTCCCAGATCCGCGTCGCGATGAGCGTCAACCAGGCCGGGGCCGGCTACCTTGCCGGCTTCAGCCGCACCATCAGCTACCGGCGCACTTGATACCGTCGGCGGCATGAGCCTCGCAGCCGCCGCCGCAAGCCTCGCCGCAGCAGGCGGCTTGGTCGCAGCCGCGCCGACGGCGAAGGTCACGCTCACGGCGCCGACCCACAAGCCGAAGGTGAACACGCACTGGAACTACAGCGTCACGGTCACGAGCGGTGGCAAGCCGGCGGCGGCGAAGCTGACCGTCGCCATCGTCGATCCGCTCGGCACCGCTCACCCGGTCCAGTTCGGCAAGAGCACCAAGTACGTGACCAACTGGCCCTTCAAGGGGACGTTCAAGGACTTCGTGATCTGGCCGTCCGACTCCGCCGTTGGACTGCCGCTCGTGTTCCGCGTCACCGTCGTCGCCGGTCCGACGAAGAAGGTGATCGGCTACACGGTCACGCCCAAGCGCTGAGCCCGTGACCGCAGGCGCCGCCATCGCCGTCGAAGCCGTCCGCAAGTCGTTCGAGGGCGGCCGGGTACCGGCGCTGCGCGATGTCTCCTTCCACGTCGACCCGGGTGAGCTCGTCGCGCTCACCGGCTCGTCCGGGTCGGGCAAGAGCACGATCCTGAACCTGATCGGTGCGCTGGACACCGCCGACGAAGGTTCGATCACAGTCGACGGACAGGACCTGCGCGCACTGGAGAGCCCGTCCACCTACCGTGCCGACACGATCGGATTCGTCTTCCAGGCGCACAACCTCCTCCCCACGCTCACTGCGCTCGAGAACGTCCAGGTGCCGATGTTCGGCCGCCGACCACGCGGCGAGCGCGAGCAGCGCGCGGCACAGCTCCTGGCCGAGGTCGGTCTGGCCGAACGGGCCGAGGCGCGGCCGTCGGTGCTCTCCGGAGGCGAGCGCCAGCGCGTCGCGATCGCACGGGCGCTCGCGAACGGGCCCCGGCTGCTGCTCGCGGACGAGCCCACCGGCGCGCTCGACTCGGCGACCGGCGCTCAGGTACTCGCGCTGCTGCAGGAGCTGCGCACCCAGCACGGGATGACGATCCTGCTCGTCACGAACGACGATACGGTCGCAGGCCACGCCGACCGCACGCTGCGTCTGCGCGACGGCGTCGTCTACGGCGACCAACTCACTCGTGACGGAGCGCCTCGATCGGCGACAGACTCACAGCCCGCCACGTCGGATACAGAGCGCCGATGACCCCGACGCCGAGCGCGAACGCGAGCCCCCAGGCGAACGTCGAGGCGGTGTAGCTCGGCGAGATCAGCCCAGAAAGGGCGCTGTGGTCGACGAACACCTGGGCGGCAAGCACGCCGAGGGCGCATCCGACCCCGAGCGCGAACAGGCAGATCCCGACGGCCTCGGACAGGATCATCGCCCCGATCCGGGAGACCGGCCACCCCACAGCCCGGAGGATTCCGATCTCGCGGGTGCGCTCGAACACCGACATCGCCATCGTGTTCGTGACGCCGATCCCGCCCACGATCAGCGCCAGGATCGACACGATCCACCCCGTCGAGATGATCAGACGGCTCGACGTGTCGACCTTGATCGCCTGCCCAGGCTCGGTGATGGCGGCGATTCCCGGGAAATGCGCCTGCAGCCGGTTCGCGACCAGCTTCACGTTCTGACCCAGCTTGACGTTGACACCGATCGAGGTGATCTCGCCCGGGGTCTTCGCCAGCTTCTCGACTTCGGGCAGCGGTAGTACGACGCCCACATCCTCGAATCGGTCGCCCGAGTGGTAGACACCGGCGATCCTGTAAGTGTTGCCGCCGAGCTTCAGCACCTCCCCTACATGCTTGCCGGAGTGATCACCCGCGAGCACCGGCCCTCTCGTGCCGTCGACGACGACCAGTCGCTTAAAGGCGAACTCCGAGGGGTCGAAGCCGAAGACGAGCAGCCCCTCGGCGACGACGAGCTTCACCTTGGCAACGGAGGCCACGCCGTGGTCGGCCGCGACCTTGGCAGCCAGCGTCTCCGGCAACTCCGAACGCGTGAAGTCGCTCACGTCGGCCTGGTAGAGGCCGAAGTCCGCCCGCCCGACATGCGTCAGGTCCTCGGCCGTCTTGTGGACCCCGTTCGTGATCGCGAGCAAAGCGATGATCAGACCGACGCCGAGCCCGACACCGGCCGCGGTGAAAGCCGTCCGGGCCGGGCGCCTGAGCAGGTTCTTCCAGATCAGCCCCGGCCAGGTCATCTCGGCTGACTACAGCAGATCGACCCGCCGGTAGGGAGGGTTACCCGCTGCTGCCGAGCGAAGCTAGCGCCGAGTCGATCGCGGAGGCCGTCTTCGAGCCGACGATACCGTCAGGCTTCAGCCCATTCGACTGCTGGAACGACTTCACCGCCTGCTGGGTAGCCGGGCCGAAGTTCCCGTCGGCGGTGAGCGACCCGGCGCCGAGCAGTACGAGCGCCTTCTGCAGGGTGACTACCTCCGAGCCGCTGTCGCCCAGCTTGAGCTCGCTCCCGGCGGGAAGGTCGAGCCGCAGGCTCGTGGGCTTGCTCGACGGCGTAGACGCCGGGGGTGTCGCGGTCGTGGTCGTCGTCCCCGTCTGCGCCGGATTCGTCGTGATCGCGGGCGTGGTCGTGATCCCTGTCGTGGTCGCCGGGGCCTTCGAACCGCCTCCGCCGAAAACGACCACCGCGAGGACCACCACGAGGGCGAGGCCGAGGAGCACGGCCGCTACCGCGACCTCGCGGCGGCGACGGAACACGCTCGCGCCGTCAGCCTCCGCGCCGCCCCTGCCGCCGGAGCCCTCGCCGCGGGACGCGCGTGCCGTACCGGGCGCATCTTCGAACCACTCGATCTCGGCCGAGTCGGTATCGGCGAGCCAATCCTCTTCGTGCGCATCGGAGGCGGCCGTGCCGCCGGGGGTCGTTCGAGTCGTGACCACGCGGTCCTCCTCGGCCATCGCTGGAAGTGTGCCTTCCATGTCAATCTTGACCGCGCCCCGTTAGCAAACGGCAAGGGCGCGATCAGGACTCGGTGAGATTAGTCGGAGCGTCGGCTGTCCGGCCGGGTGGAGCTCTACCTTGTCGCCGTGGCATTCAGGCCCTCCGAGCAGCTCCTCGAGAACTACGCCCGGATCCTCGTCGACTTCGCTCTCGGCAGCGGCCGAGGGATCTCACGCGGGGATGTGGTCATGGTCTCGGCGGGCGACGACGCGAAGCCGCTCTATCTAGCGATCCGTCAGGCCGTGCTGCGATCCGGCGGGACGGTGATCGGCGCTTACTCGGCGAGCGGCGGCGCCCGGGCCGAGCTCGAGCTTGCGACCGCCGAGCAGCTCGCGACATTCCACCGTGCCTATTACCGGGGGATCGCCTCCACGATCGACCACCGGATCGGGATCATCTCGACGAGCGATCCCCGCGAGCTCGAGGGCGTCGACGTCGACAAGCTTCTGGTCGGGCGCCGCACCATGCGCCCCTACCAGCGCTGGATCGCGAAGAAGGAGGACGAGGGCCGCTACACCTGGACGCTCGCGCTCTACGGCACGGCAGCGATGGCCAGGGAGGCGCGTCTCTCGCTCGAGGCGTACTGGCGGGAGATCATCGCTGCCTGCTTCCTCGAGGACACCGACCCGATCGGAAGATGGCGCGCCACCCACCGCGAGATCGCCCGCGTCAAACGGCGGCTCGACGCGCTGGACATCGACCGTCTCCACGTCGAGGGTGACGGCGTCGACATCGGCTTCTCTGTCGGCACCCGGCGGCGCTGGCTCGGCGGCACCGGCCGGAACATCCCTTCCTTCGAGGTCTTCACGTCACCCGACTGGCGCGGGACCGAGGGCACGGTCGCCTTCACCGAGCCACTCCACCGGTACGGCAGCCTGATCGACGGCATCAGGCTCACGTTCGAGCGCGGGCGGGTGGTCGAGGCGACCGCAAAGCGGAACGAGAAGCTTCTGCGCGCAATGGTCGCCGCCGACGCCGGGTCATCAGCCGTCGGCGAGATCTCGCTCACCGACGGGCGCCTGAGCCCGATCACCCGCTACATGGCCGAGACGCTCTACGACGAGAATCGCGGCGGGCCAAACGGCAACTTTCACCTCGCGGTCGGCAACGCCTACCGCGAGGCCTTCAGCGGCGTCATCGCCGCGCAGACCCGCCGCGACTGGCAGCGCCTCGGGTTCAACGACTCCTCCGTGCACACCGACATCGTCTCGACCGCCCGCAGGCAGGTCACTGCGCTGCTCCGCAACGGACGGACGAAGAAGATCTACGACGACGGCCGCTTCACGGTCTAGCGCCCTACCTCACCAAATCGTCACACGCGGGTTCACGCGCCTCCGTAGGGTTTCGGGGTGCCGCTGAGCGCCCGGATTCGGCTGTCGCTGCGGGCGTTCCGGGTATCAGGGGCGAACCGCCGCCTGCGACTCGTCCAGGTCGCGCGGCTGGCATCGGTTACGGGGCGGTGGGCCTACACGGTGACGCTGGCGGTGTTCGCCTACCGAGAGGCGGGAGCCGGCGGCGTCGCACTCGCGGCGATCGTCCGGCTCGGGCCCGCCGCGGCCGCGGCGCCGTTCGCGGGCGCGCTCGTTCGCCGCGCCCGGCTCGATCGGCTGCTCCTCTCGGCCGGGCTGCTCAGGACCGCGGCGCTCGCGGCCGCCGGCGCGGTGGTGCTCGCCGAGGGGCCGACCTGGGCGGTGTACGTACTCGCCGGCGCGGAGTCGGCCGTCTCGACCGTGATCAGGCCGGCGCAGAACTCACTCCTGCCGGAGCTCTCGCGGACTCCCGAAGAGCTCACCTCGAACAACCTCGCCCTTTCTGTGATCGAGAGCGCCGGCGTCTTCCTCGGGCCGCTGATCGGCGCCGCGCTCCTGCACGGCACCAGCATCGGGTTCGTCTTCCTCTCTGCCGCCGCGGCTTACCTCGTCTCGACGCTGCTACTCGTGCCCATCCGCGCTGCGTCCCGGGCGACCAGGCAGGGCGAAACCGGCCCGCGCCCGGGCTTCCTCGCCGAGGCGACCGCCGGTGCGCGCGCCGTTGCGGCCGACCGGGCGACGCGAGTCGTGGTGCTGCTCTGCGGAGCACAGAACTTCGTCGCAGGCGCGCTCAACGTGCTGATCGTGGTCACCGCGCTGCGGCTGCTCGGGATGGGGCAGTCGGGCGTGGGTGCGCTGACCGCAGCCGTCGGCATCGGCGGTGTGATCGGGGGTGCGCTCGTCTTCGCGAGGCTCCGCAGCGGGCGCCACGGCGCCGACCTGGCCCTCGGCCTGTTCCTTTGGGGTGTGCCGCTCGTGGTGCTGGCGCTGGTCTCGTCCGAGACGGCGGCGTTCTTCCTGCTCGCAATCGTCGGGATCGGGGTCACGGTCGTCGACGTCGCGTCGATCACGCTGCTGCAGCGGACGGCCCGGGGCGACCTTCTCCCGCACACCCTGGGAGTCCTGCAGGCGGTCTTCGTGACGAGTGTCGCCGCGGGGACGCTGGTCGCGCCGCTGCTCGTCTCGAGCCTGGGCGTCCGGGGGGCCCTGCTCGTCACCGGGGCATTACTGCCGATCCTGTCGCTCGGGCTCTGGCGGCGCCTGCGCTCGCTCGACGAGCGGCCTGCCGCGCATCCGGAGCTGGTAGCTCTCCTGGCGGCGATCCCGATGTTCGTGCCGCTCCCGGATCCGGCAGTCGAGCATCTCGCCTCGTCGCTCGAGGAGATCGACCTCCCCACCGGCGCGACGGTGTTCGCCCAGGGCGATTACGGGGACGGCTTCTACGTGGTCGAGGCCGGCGAGGTCGACATCGTCATCGACGGCGTTCACGTTCGTACGCTCGGCGCCGGAGAGTCGTTTGGAGAGATCGCCCTGCTCCGGGACGTGCCTCGCACCGCCACGGTCGTCTCCCGCACCGACGTGAGGCTCCAGCGGCTCGAGCGCCGGCGGTTCATCGGGACGGTCACCGGTAATCCGGCCAGCTCCAATGCTGCCGACGCGGTCGTCGGGGCGCGACTCGGAATTCGCACGCCGTGGGACGTCGGCGCCGGAAGCCCCGGCCTGGCATCGTAGTTCCGCGCACCATAGAATCGCGCCATGGCCGAAGCCCCGATCGAACTGCTGCGCGGCGTGCCGCTATTCGCAGACCTGAAGCCGAAGGAGCTCAAGCACATCGCCGAGGCAATGACGGAGCGCCGGGTCGAGCCTGGGCAGGACATCGCGGTCGAGGGCAAGCAGGGCGTCGGCTTCTTCGTGATCGAGAGCGGCACTGCCAGGGTGACGATCGCCGGCGAGAGCAAGCGCATCCTCGGACCCGGTGACTACTTCGGCGAGATCGCTCTGATCGTCGACACGCCGCGCACCGCGACCGTCACGGCTGAAACGCCGCTCCACTGCTGGGGCATCGCGCGCTGGGTGTTCCGGCCGCTCGTGCAAGACAACCCGACGGTCGCCTGGCACCTGCTCGACTCGCTCGCGAAGCTGATCGCGGAGCGATAAACAACCGGATCGACTCCGGATGTTCACCAGATCGACTTGCGAGCCCGTGACGGCCCGCTCTAGCCTTGGCTCGTCCGCGCGTGGAGCGGACGGGGGCAATCTCTCATGACCGAAACAGACCTCCAGGATCGGTATCTGACGCTGCTGCAGCGAAGCGGCGACACCGAGAAGTACGCCGCCGGAGACACCGTCTTCAGCCAGGGAGAGCCGGCCGACCGCATGTACGTCGTCTCGAGCGGCAGCGTCAGCCTGTCGATCGGCGACCGCCACCTCGAGACGGTCGGGCCAGGTGGGCTATTCGGCGAGATGGCCGTGATCGAACGCGAGCCGAGGTCGGGAACGGCAATCGCCGAGTCCGACACGACTCTGGTGGCGATCGACAAGCGCCGCTTCTGGTTCCTCGTCCAGGAGACGCCGTACTTCGCCGAGATCGTGATGCGGGTCATGGCCGGGCGGCTGCGCCGCGAGGACGCCCGCGTCTAAGACGACGCGAAAAAGTCGCTCCTAGCGCTTTTCTCGGACTTCGAAACCGGGTAGGCTTGCGCGCACAAATAGTGCGGCCGAGGTCGAATGGCCGCGGGGAGCGGGGAAAGGAGCGCCAAATGGATCGTAGTCCGAGCACGGATCGGCGTGCCCTGGGGAAGGGACTGTTCGCCTTTGCCATCGTCACGACGGCGCTCGCGGCCGCTCTGGCGCCAACCGGTTCGGCGGCGCCGAACGCGACGCTGACCGTGCAGCTGGTGCCGGCTGCCGTGTCGGCGGGTCAGCCGGCGCTCGCCGTCGCCACGTTCCACAACGTCGGCCCGGTGAGGCTCCCCGATGTCCGGATCAATCTCCACTTCCCCCTGGGCCTCAGCGTCGTCTCGGCGCCAGGGTGTACCTCGGTCGGCGGCTCGAGCACGAACTACGTCTGTGGCCTGGGCGACGTCCAGGCCGGCGCGTTCGCCAGGGCGAGCGTGAGCGCCCGGGTAACCTCGAACCTGGCGCAGAGCCGAAACGTGCGGGTCGGGTTCGCGCTGAGAGTCGGGCCCGGCACTCCACCGCCCGTGATCACCGGCGCCTCGGCCACGGTGCTCGCCTCGAACACCGTCGACAAGGTCGGCAGCTGCCTCAAGGTGCCGAAGACGCTCACAGCGACCCTCGACCAGCAGGAGACCTCGCTGCCCGCGCCGCCGGTCGTCGATCCGAAGCTGAAGCTTCCGTGCACCCCGCTCGCAGTGGGTGTCTCGCCGACTCCGCCGAATCGCGGCTTCAAGACCAAGCTGGCAAGCGTCGACGTCCCGAAGCTCAGCCACCCGGCGCGGGTCGTGTTGAAATTCCCGAACGAAACCCTCCCCGACGAGGGGCTCATCGTCCTCCCGCCGGGTGTGCACCCAAGCTTCGACAATCCGAATCCGCTCTGGCGGCTCGACGTCAACGGGAAGCGGTTCGTCGTCCCGAAGTGCAAGCCGGGGCCGGCGTTCCCGCCCGGTTGGCATTCCTGCGTCATTAGCGTCGTGGCCGATCCGAATGACCCGGCGCACGACTACGACTCGGGGACAGTCACCCTGCTCGTGCAGGGCTCGGGCTTCGGCGACCCTCACTACATCGGATAGGCAAGGCGGGAAACCGCGGCAGCGGCCAGCTCTGCGTCGACCCGCGCGACGCCCACGAGGTGTCCCTTCTGCTCGTAGAGGAGGCGTGCCTCCTCTAGCGCCGCGATCCGCTCCTCGGACGTCGCATCGAGCACCCCGGCGACGTCGGCGAGCGAATCCGCCCGTAGAACCGGGGCGTCCGTCTCTCGACAGAGCTCGAGCACCGTCTCCGCCGCCGAGCGTGCGTCGTCGAGCCGACCGCCGGCGGCCAGCACTCGCGTCTGCACCGCTCGGAGCACGAGCTGCGCGTCGATGTCGTCCGGGCTCGCTATCTCCGAGGCCACCGTGGCCAATCTGTCGGCTTCGTCGATCTGCCCTAGCTCGAAAAGCGCCTTCGCCAGGAGCGCTGCGATGTTCGGCCTGACGTAGTTCTCGTTGATCTCGGTCAACCTGTCGAAGTCTGCCCGGAGCCTCGGCTCGGCGGCCCCTGGATCGCCCGCAATCAGCTCGATGCGCGCCCACGCGAACGAGGTTCGCGCCCCGATCGCGGCAGCCCCGAGCTCCTGCAGCAGGTCCTCGCCGCGGGTCGCGAGCTCCCGTGCACGGTCGAAGTCGCCGGACATCGCGTGGAGCGGCGCGACCGTGAGCAGGGCGATCGCCTCGGCCTGGCGATCGACGAGACCAAAGCCGAGCACCTCCTCGGCGCGCCCGATTGCCTCCGAGGCCGAGGTGGGTCCCTCGGTCAGCGCATAGACGTACGACGCCGAGAGCCGCGACACCTTGCGGGCGTCCCCGGCGAGCCGGGCGGCGGCGATCGCCCGCTCGAGCGCGTCCGCGGTCTCCTGCCAACGGCCGACGGTGCCGTGCACGAACGCCACCATCCGCCATGCCTTGGCGCGGACGGCCGACGCATCCTCCCCGTCGAGCGTCGGAATGAGCCGGTCGGTCTCTCGTTGCACCTCGCCGCGCCAGGCCTCGAGATCCTCGATCGTATGATGAGCCACGAGGAGCCGGGTCAGGATCGCGTCGGCCTCGAGCACCGGATCGCCGAGCTCGGCGGCCGCCGCAACTGCCTCGTCCAGGTACCTCTGCGCCGCCTCGAACTCGCCGATCTCCATCAGCGCTTCGCCGAGGTCGGGAAGCAGCTCCAGCCGCTCGTGGGGCTCGTCCGACAGCAGCTCAGCCGAGCGGCGCAGGAGGTTCGCGGCGGCACCCATGTCGCCGCGTCCGAACGCGCGGCGCCCGGCCGGAACGAGATGTCCCGCGGCCCGCCGACCGAGCTCACGGCCCTCAGCGTCGAGAGGCGCCAGGTCGAGCAGGTACTGCCGCGCCTGCTCGAGGTGGAAGCCCATGATCTCCTGGAACTCGAGCTCTCGGCCGCGCTCGCGATTGACACGCTCGGCCCAGCGGGCGAAGCGCGCGTGGAGTGTCGAGCGAATGCGTTTGGGTAGCCGGTTGTAGGCCGAGTCGCGGATCAGCACGTGGTGGAAGCGGAACAGCTCGTCGACCGAATCCTCCGCGCGGCGGATCAGCTGGCGCGACTCGATTCGCCCAAGACGCTCCGCGACCGGGACGAGCGCGGCCGGAACGATCTCCTCCACCGGCTCCTTCGAAAAGTTGACCCCGATCACCGAGGCCGACTCGAGGACGGTCAGCTCGTTGGCGGGAAGGAGGTCGAGCCTCCCTGCGAGCAGTGCGTCGATCGAGGACGGTACGGTGACGCGGGCTGTGAAGTCCCGGGCCGCGACCCAGCGGTCGCCCTCACGAATCAGCGCACCCTCCTCGATGAACATCGCAACGAGCTGCTCGACGAACAGCGGGTTGCCCTCGGCGGCAGTCGAGATCCGGGCGAGCACGTCGGCCGAGAGGCTGCCGCCGAGCAGGCGCTCGACGAGCTGGTCGACCGCCTCGCCCTCGAGCGGCCGTAGCCGAAGCTCGATCGCGCCCTCGATGTCGGGCCAGCCGGGATGTCGCTCGTCCAGCTCCGGTCGGGCTGCGCACACGACGATCACGGGTGCCCCCGTCGCAGTAGTCGCGATGTGTGCGACGAGATCGAGCAGCGCCCTCTCGGCCCAGTGGACGTCCTCGAATACCACGAGCAGCGGCCGGTCGAGGGCAAGCGACTCGAACAGCTTTCGGACGCCCCAGTTCAGCTCGTCCAGCGGGAAGCTCGAATCCGAAAGGCCGACCGCCTGCGAGACCCTCGCGGCGACCGCCTCGTCGACCGCGATCGCCGCGAGCTTCGCGTGCGCGGCTTGCGGTCCATCGTCCTCGGCGATCCCCGCCGCCTGGGCGACGATCTCGACCAGCGGCCAGAACGTGATCCCCCGGCCGTACGGGAGGCAGCGGCCGCGTACGACGAGCCCGCCCTGCTCGGCCGTCGAGGCCATCAGCTCCTCGATCAGTCTCGACTTCCCGGTTCCGGCGTCGGCGACGACCTTGACCAGGCGGGGCGACCGGCCGGACACGGCCGATTCGAGCGCGGCCGAGAGCTCGGCGAGCTCGTGCTCCCGCCCGATGAGGGGCAGCGTCGCATGCTCGCGGCCGATCCCCTCCCCGACCGCGAGCAGCCGGAACGCGGGAACACGGTCGGACTTGCCCTTGAGCTCGAGCGGCTCGACCTCCTCGACCTCGACCGAGTCGCGCACCAGGCGGTGGGTGGTCTCTCCGATCAGCACCTCGTAGGCCGGCGCCGCCTGCTCGAGACGCGCGGCGACGTTCACGGTGTCGCCTGTGACGAGCCGCTGCCGCGTGCTCGAGTCGCCCGAGGCGATCACGACTCCCGTATTGACGCCCGTGCGGTTCGCGAGGTTCACTCCCCACCGCGTCTGGAGCTCCTCGTTGAGGACGGCGAGGCGCTCCTTCATCTCGAGCGCCGCGCGCACGGCGCGGAGCGCGTCGTCCTCGTGTGCCTGGGGCATCCCGAACACGGCCATGATCGCGTCGCCGATGAACTTCTCGACCGTGCCGCCGTGCTGTTCGAGCGCCGCGCTCATCTCCTCGAAGTAGCGCGTCATCACCTCGCGGAGCGCCTCCGAGTCGAGCCGCTCACCGAGGCTCGTCGAGCCCTTGAGGTCGGAGAACACCACGGTGACCTGGCGCCGCGTCTCGTGAACCGGCGCGGCCGGGTGGTCACGCCGAAGCGGCGCGGCGCAGTAGCCGCAGAAGCTGAATTGCGGGGGATTTTCCCCGCCGCATTGCGAGCAGGGCGTCACCCGGGAAAGTCTAGGGTGCGGTTGGGCTCGCCGCGCTCGCGATCAGGGCAGCGGCGTCTTGGGCGGCGAGTCGCTCGGTGTTGATCACGAGGTCGTAGTCGGTCGGGCGCTCGGTCTTGATGCCGTAGAAGCGCTGGAGGTACACAGCTCGCCCCTTGTCCGACTCGGCGAGCCGCCTCGACGCGTTCTTCGGGTCGAGGGCATCGGCGACCGCGACCCGCCCCGCTCGGGTCGCGACGGGCGCGGTGACCAGCACGCGCAGCACGTCGTCGCGCCCGGTCAGCGCGTAGGACGCCGCGTGGGCGACGATCACGATGTTCCCGCCATCGGCGGTCTCGTGGATGGTCGCGCGAATCAGATCGCGGAGGTCTTCGGTCTTCTCGACGCGGCCGAAGTCGACCTCGATGCTGCGCTTGGCCTTCGCTCCCTCGGCGTAGGACACCGACTCCGGGAAGAGTCCCCGCCCTCGCGCGGCGTCCGTGATGATCGCGTCGTCGACATAGCGGTATCCGAGCTTCGTCGCGACGAGCTCGCCCACCGCCTGCCCTTCGGCGCCGTCGGCATGGGAGATGCAGATCACAGAGGCCTTCACGGCAGCGGATCGTATCGTCAAGCCTCGCTCAGATCTCGAGCGAGTCGCCGGGCTCGAGCACTCGGACCGCGACCTGCGGTGCAACTCGGGCGGCGGCCGTGAGAAACGACTCGAGGGGATTGGTCAGGAAGTCCGCGTGTCCGGAGACGTAGAAGGGGCGGTACGTGCCCCAGTGGACGGGAACGGCGAACCGCGGACGGAGCAGCGTCAGCGCCTCGGCGGCCCGCCCGGGATCGAGGTGGCCGGGCCCGATCGACGGCCCCCACCCCCAGACCGGCAGCAACGCGAGATCGAGTGCCGGCACGAGCCCGTCCATGCCGTCGAACAGGTCGGTGTCGCCGGCGAAGTAGACGCTCGCCGATGCTTCGGCGACGTAGCCGACTGCGGCATCGCTTCGTCCGGGAAGCGGCTTGCCGCCGCCGTGCTCCGCGCGCGTCGCTCTGACGGTGACGGCGCCTACTCTCACCTCCTCCCCCTCCACCACCTCGTGCACCTGGAAGCCTCGCGACTCGAGCAGCTTGCCGAGGCCACGTGGCGCGATCGCGGTGGAGCCACGCGGGAGGCGACGAAGCGACCCCAGGTCGAGGTGGTCGAGATGGCCGTGCGAGATCAGCACCGCGTCCACGGCCTGCGGCACGGCCGGCGCCGGCCCCACCCGCCGCAGATGGGCAACCCTCCAACGGAGCAGCGGATCGGTGAGCAGGCGCACGCCGTCGAGCTCGATCACGGTGGTCGAGTGTCCGAGCCAGGTGACCCGACGGCCCGTCAATCGGCTTCCCGAGGCTGGTTGTTAGTGTCACCCGTTCCGATGGCCGCTGCCGCCTCGTTCGGCGAGAACGTCGTCTGGAAGCCGGCCCGTCCGCGCTTCCACCCTGCGCGGCTGCTTCTCTCGTGGCTGCTGGCCGCCCTCTCGCTGCTCGTCGCCGCGTATGCGGTACCGGGCGTCAGCGTCCACGGTCTCGCGGGAGCGATCGGCGCGACGCTGCTGATCGCGATCCTGAACGCCCTCCTGCCGCCGGTGATCGCGGCCCTGCGGCTGCCGCTGATGGCGCTGCTCGGCTTCGTGCTCATCCTCCTGCTCGATGCTCTGATGCTGGAGCTCGTCTCGCACATCGCACCAGGCGCGCTCGAGGTCACGAGCTTCGGCTGGGCACTCGTCGTGGCGCTCGTCGCCTCGGCGGTGGGCGTGGTGCTGGATGTGATCTTCGGCACGAACGACGACGACACGTACACGCTGCGCGTGGTGCAGCGTGTCGCCCGCCGCAGTGGGGACGTGACGAGAACCGACACTCCGGGGATCATCTTCCTCGAGATCGACGGGCTCGCGTTGCCGGTGCTGCGCCGCGCGATGCGCGACGGGAACGCGACGACGATGGCCTCCTGGCTCTCGACCGGCTCCCATCGGCTGCTCGAATGGGAGCCCGATCTCTCGTCACAGACGGGCGCAAGCCAGGCCGGCATCCTGCTGGGCTCGAACGACGACATTCCCGCCTTCCGTTGGGTCGAGAAGGAATCGGGGCGGGTGATCGCCTGCTCGGGCCCCGCCGACTGCGCCCAGATCGAGAAGGACAGGGCTACCGGCGCCGGACTGCTCGTCAACGGCGGTTCGAGTCGCGGCAACCTGCTCTCCGGTGAGGCTGACGAGGTGATCCTGACGGTCAGCCGGATGAGCGCCGAGAAACGAGCCAACCCCGGCTACCGCGCCTTCTTCGCAAACGGCTTCAACGTCACTCGCACGCTCGTGCTGTTCACCTGGGAGCTGATCCTCGAATGGACGGCGGCGCTGCGAGCGGCGCGCCGCGATGTGCGCCCTCGTGGGCACCGCGGCGGTGTCTATCCGCTCCTGCGGGCCACGATGTGCGTCATCGTGCGCGACCTGATCGTGTACGGCGTCCTGACCGACATGATGCGGGGCCGTCCGGCCGTCTACGCCACGTTCTCCAGCTACGACGAGGTCGCCCACCACTCGGGACTCGAGCGTTCCGACACGCTGGAGGCGCTGCGCAAGCTCGACGAGCAGTTCGGGCGTATCGAGCGGGCCCGGCGCTTCGCCCCGCGCCCCTACCATCTCGTCGTCCTTTCCGACCACGGTCAAACTCAGGGTGCGACCTTCAAGCAGCGCAACGGCTACTCGCTCGAGGATCTCGTGGGACGCTCGCTCGAGTCGGCCTCGGTCACCGGCATTGCCGGCGGCGACGAGCAGAGCAAGATGGCGACTCTCGCGATCGAGGAAGCGACGGGACTTGCAGGCAAGGAGCGGAAGCAGCACGGAGGCACCGCCTCGGAGCGGCGGGCGATCGTGCTCGGCTCCGGAAACCTGGGGCTCGTCTACCTGATGGAGGAGCCGCGGCGGCTGACCATGGAGGAGATCGACGAGCGTCACCCGAGGCTGATCCCGGAGCTCCGGAAGCACCCGCACATCGGTTGGCTCCTGGTGCGCTCAGCCGAGCACGGCCCCCTCGCGCTCGGCGCGCACGGCATCCGCAACCTCGCGGACGGTCGTCTCGAGGGCGAGGATCCGTTGGCGCACTTCTCCCCCACCGCAGCCCGCCACCTACTGCGATCCGACGGCTTCGCCCATGTCGCCGACATCATGGTCGGGAGCTTCTACGAGCCTGATCTCGACGAAGGATGCGCTTTCGAGGAGCTGATCTCGTTCCACGGCGGCCTCGGCGGCCCGCAGACCCGACCGTTCGTGCTCCATCCGGCAGAGCTTCCGCAGCCTGCCGAGCCGCTCGTCGGGGCCGAGTCGGTGCACGGTCTGCTCACCGGGTGGCGGCGGGAGCTGCAGGGTGAGGGCGGCTAGCGGCTGCAGAACGGATCGACGTATACGTCGTCGATCTGGGCGTTGCCGCTGACGGTCGAGATCCGGAGCTGGATCGTCTTCGCTCCGGCGAGCATCGCAAGCTGGCTCCCGGCGGTCGAGAAGACCGGGGTCGGAGCCCAGCCCGGAGCAACGGTGACGGTGCCGCCGTCGAGGACCGAGAGCAGCCCGAGCAGGCTCCGGGTGACGATCTCGACGTGAAGCGTGGCCGGCCCGCCGACCCCGGCGGCGAAGAACCGGATCCCCGGGTTCAGGAGGCCGAAGCAGACGTTCGAAGCGGTCGCGGAAGCGCCCGCGGGCAAGAGCAGCGACGTGGCATCCGAGCCAAGGCGGACGTGGTACGGCTCGTTGCCTGGGATGGTTGCTGCTCCGCCCGCGAGCGTCCACGGACCGGCGGCCGACTCGAAGTCGCCGCCGGGCAC
>DATIYE010000104.1:0-5311 GCA_035517795.1 Gaiellaceae bacterium
CAGCCTGCAGCTTCAAGGGGGGCCGATGGACCCCGACGAGCAGGCTGCCTTCGAGCAGCAACCGCACTGGCGCGAGGCCTGCCGTCTTCGACGGTGGGACGACATCGCCAAGGCGCCCGGGGCCGACGTGCCGCCCCTCGAGCACTACCGCCCGGTGCTCGAGGCGGTCGCGACCCGCGGCTCGTAGCCGGCGAGCACGAGCCCGATCACCTCCTCGGCGATCGCCGGCGCGAGGGTCATGCCACGCCCGCCCGCCCCGGTTACGACCCAGGTCGACTTTCCCAGCCGCTCGCGGTAGTAGAGCCGCTCGTCGGTCGCCTGGCTGTAGATGCCCGCCCAGCGGCGGCGAACAGGGGGCATCGGCTCGCCGAGCAGCGACTCGACGCGCTCGCGCAGGTGGCGGTACGGGGCCTCGGCGACCGACACGGCGAACGGCTCCTCGAACTCGTGCGTGTCGCCGACGGTGAGCCGGCCGTCGAGGCGCTGCTGGAGCAGAAGCTGGATCCCGAGCTCGGCGACGAGAGGAGGCTGCCGGGCGAGATAGGCCCGTGCCGGGACGTCGAACGCGGGGTAGTAGCGGAGCGAATCGCCGTCGGCAATCGAGGTCGTGAGCAGGTGCCCGAACGGCTCCGTCTCGAGCATCTGCAGGCGGACCCGGCGTAGTGGGGCGTTCTCCGGCTGCCAGCCGGCGCAGCCGTGGGCCGCACCCGGGCAGACGATCACGACGTCGCCGGCATGGCGCTCGCCGCGGTGATCGCGTGCCCAGCCGTCGTCCAGCTCGACCACGTGTCGCCCCGGCAGCCAGCGGTAGCCCGGCTCGCGCTCGAGCACAGCCCGCACCGCGCCGGGGACGCGCTGCGGCTCGACCGCCGCGTCCGCGCGGCACAGGAGCCCCGCGAGCACCCGTCCGCGGACCGTGGGATTCACCTCGGTCACCTGCGCCGCATCCAGGAGCTCCAGCCGGCGCTCTGCCGCGTCGGGCCGCTCCACCACCTGCTCGAGGACTCGAAGCTCGGCCTCGTCCTGGACCAACGTGAGCGACCCGTTCGGCCTGAATCCCAGCTCCGGGACCTCTCTTCCGAGCTCCTCCCAGAGGCTGCGGGCGCGCAGCGCGAGGGCGAGCTCCGGGCCCGGACGACGACCGCTCACCCAGACGAGGCCGAAGTTGCGCACGGAGGCCCCGCGAGCGTCCTGCTCGCGCTCGAGGTGCACGACCTCCCAGCCACGCCGGAGCGCAGCGAGCGCATGGAAGCTGCCGAGCACGCCGGCTCCGATGACGACCGCTCTCGCGCTCATCGCGGCCAACCTATCCCGCTCGGGCGCCGCCGGATTGACAGCCTGGTAAAGAAGCTGCGGCAGACTGGCTCGGGCGGCATTACTATTGGTACGGGGTGTCAGGGGCTCGGAAGGCGAAGCTTCGCAAGAAGGCGAAGAAGAACCAGCGGCGCCAGATCGAGAAGGATCTGCGCGCCGAACGGCCGCGTGGCAAACGCCGTTAGAACGTGCGCCTGTGCGGCAGCCGATCGCTGTCGCCGCGGTGCAGAGCTTCCCGGTTCTGCTCCTCGACGTAGCGCAGGTTGGCGTACTCGGCGCTCTCGCCCTGCGCGAAGCCGAGCTCGTTCAGGGCGAACAGGTACCAGTCAGTCCAGCCGTACGGCCGGGGGGCCCGCGACGTGTCCTCGGCGTGCTCCATCAGGCTGCCCTCGGAAGCCGCTCAGCGTAGGGCTCGAGCCGCACGATGAACGCGGGACGCGGGGAACGGATGTAGTCGATCACGGCCTGCTCGTCCTTCGGGCACGGGAGCAGTGTTTTCCAGCCGGCGAGATGTTCCGGTCTGTGGAAGTCGCCGCAGGCGACCGCGGGCAGCCGGGCCTCGGCGACCCAGGAGAACAGCGTGTCGCGGTTGAAGAGCTCGAAGCGGTCGACTAGCCGCGCCCATCTGACCGGATCGCTTGCGAACGCGGCGGTGGGCCTCGTCATCCGGCCGACGTCTTCGAGCTCGTACGGGTGGGCGGCGACGAGCGCCGCCCCGTGCGCGCGGGCTGCGCGCAGAGCCTCTTCGAGCCCGTCCTCGACCCCGACGAAGCGCCGGAGCCCGATCGCGAGGGCGTGTCCCCCGAGCGAGGGGTCGTGATCCTCGTAGGTCAGCTCGAGCCCGGGGATCACGAGCAGGTCGTAGAGCCGACGCGCCCGCTCGGCTTCGACTGCGAGCTCCTCCAGGTAACCGGCGAAGTCCGGAGCCCGAACGTGGGCGTGCGGAAGGGTGTGGTCGGTGACCGCAAGCACGTCGAACCCGGTGCGACCGTAGAGATCACAGAGCTCGCGTACCGCCAACGCCCCGTCACTCCACGTCGTATGAGCGTGGAGCTCACAGAGAAGGGGCGCGAGCTTGGATGCCATCTCACTCACAGTGTGCTCCTGCGGAGAGGTCTCCTGCCGGGGTTCTCCGCCCTGTAACCCAACCGCAATCGGGCTGACGCGCCGCCGGGTCTGCGAAGCTTCGCTGGTGCGCGGCGGCTGCAAGCTCGGCCTCGTCCGGATCGGGGCGGACATCGTCGAGAAAGATCCGATCTTCGACCAGAACGACCCGAGCTGCTGCCCGACGGGCGGCTTCGTCCACGGCCGCCGGCAGGGGAACGGCGAGAGGTTCGGCGTCGTCCGCAGCTGGCACGACCACCGCTACCGGGAGTGAGCAGCAGGCTGGCCCTGGCGGCGCCGGACAAGTTCCGCGGTTCGCTACGAGCGGTCGAGGTCGCCGATGCGCTCGCCGACGGGGCACGCCGGGCCGGCTGGGACTGCCGGAAGCTGCCGCTCGCCGACGGCGGCGAAGGCACCCTCGAGGCACTCGGAGGCGCGAACCGCGTTAGCGTCGTCCGTGGGCCGCTCGGCACACCGGTCGAAGCCGGCTGGCGCCTCGACGGTTGGGACGCGGTGATCGAAGCCGCCGGCGCATCCGGTCTCTCGCTCGCGGGGGGAGCTCCCGCGAACGATCCGGTGCGCGCCTCGACGCGCGGTACCGGTGAGCTCATCGCCGCCGCCCTCGCTGCGGGCGCCGACGGCATCGTGGTGGCCGTCGGTGGCTCTGCGACCACCGACGGCGGCCTCGGCGCCGTGGAGGCACTCGGCTGGGAACCGTTCGCCGTGCGGGTTCAGGTGGCCTGCGACGTCCGCACGCCGTTTCTCGAGGCAGCCGCGACGTTCGGCCCCCAGAAGGGAGCGACGCCCGACCAGGTGGCGCTGCTCTCGGAACGTCTGGCCGAGATCGCCGGCCGCTACCGCACCGAGCTCGGCGTCGATGTGGCGGCCCTGCCGGGCGCGGGGGCGGCCGGAGGGCTCGCCGGCGGGCTCGCAGCGCTCGGCGCCGAGCTCGTGCCCGGCTTCCAGCTGGTCGCGGGCCGTCTGGGCCTCGACCACGCACTGGCCGGCGCGGACATCGTTCTCACGGGCGAGGGTCGGCTCGACCGGACGTCGTTCGCCGGAAAGATCGTCGGCGAGCTGCTTGCCCTCTGCGAGCGACGGGGTATCCCGTCCGTGGTCGTTGCCGGCGAGATCGAAGACGGCGTCGACTGCCCGTCGCCCGCGGCCTCGCTCGTGGCGCGCTACGGACGCGACCGCGCGTGGGAAGATCCTGCCGGATGCATCGCCGATGCTACGGCGGAGGCGCTCGGAACCGTCACCGGCGAGCGGGCTGCAACGGAGCGGTGATCGCGAATCGGAGCTCGTGCCGCCGGCCGAGCCGAAATGCCGGCGAACCGTCCCACCGGGGATCAGGTGATCAGGCCGGCCTTGAGCGCGATCGCGACGGCATGGGCGCGATTTCGCGCTCCGAGGGTTCGGACGACCCTCCGGAGGTTGGCCCGCACGGCGTCCGCCGTGAGGCCCGTCTCGCCCCCGATCTGCTCGTCGGTCAGCCCAAACGACACGCACTCGAGCAGCATCACGTCACGCGCCTCCAGCACCGGAGCGCGCCGACCGGTTCCCGGCGACGACGTCGCCACATGCGCAGGGTGACCCACGACGGTCTTTTCGCCCCGTGGCAGCGTCCTCCTCCCCGACAATCCCTCGAAAGGGGGAGGGCATTTCCGTGCTCATGAAGGACAGATGCCGTCACCGGCTTTTGGGTGCGAAGCGAGGATCCAGCCCCCGATCGGTTGGAGCTTCCAGCCTGCGGCCGCGAAGGAGTCGGCAACGGAGGCGTATGTGCCCGAGCTGATCGCGACGTAGCTCAGCCCGGTCTCGGCCGCCTGCGCGACCGCGCTGGCATCCCGGGGCAGATAGGTGACGCGGTGCTGGAGCCCCGGTCCAAAAAGAAGGTACGTCGGCTCCCAGACGTCGTCGATCGCGCCGACGCACGCATGCGCCGGCAGGTACTGAGGGAGCAGCCCGGCCGCGACGGCGAAGGTGGGGTTGGCGTTGACGCCGATCGAGTTCTCCTGCGTGAGGTTCCACGGCCGCCCGTGGCCGTAGGGGTTGTCGAGCGGCTTGGTCTGGTCCTTCGTGATCGTCAGACCGACCGTGAGCCCCGCAGCGACGACGAACGCAACCGTGACGAGCCGGCTCGAGAAGAGCCAGGCGAGCAGCGGCGCAGCGAGCACGGCGGGGACGAGGAAGAAACGGATCAGGAAGGGGTTCCAGACGGTGTCGAGCGCGACGAGGACCAGGAAGGACGGGATGGCGCAGGCGAGCGCCAGTTGCCGCACGTCGGCGCGCCGCGTGACGTAGGCGACGACCGCGAGCACCGTGGCGGCGATCAGCGCGACGATCCCGACCGGCCCGAACGCCGAGTAGTCCTCGTTGCTGATCCGTCCGTACTCCTCGTTCAGGTTCTCCTCGAGCGGCGTCAGGATCCCGTTCGGCCCGCGCAGCGGGAAGCCCCATTTCCCCGCGACCCAGGCGATCGCCCCCGCTCCGCCGATCACGAGCAACGGCGCGACGAACGGCAGCGCTACTCCGGCCGCGTCCGCTGCGGCCCGCCGCCGGCCGACCCGCCGAAGCGCCCAGGCGCCGGCTCCGAGGGCGGCCACGATTCCGGCGAGCGCGAGCAGGTGGATGAGACGGCTCGACAGGATCGAGCCGTCCATCAGGCCGTACGCGAGGTCGAACGCGTTGGCGAGGCTACGCGGATAGGCGGGCGAGGCGCGGTACTCGACCGGCCCCGTGCCGACTCCGAACACGTGGCCGGTGTGCACCGCGTTCAGGACGTAGCCCCAGACGCCGATCGCGGCCAGTCCCGCTGCGCCGCCGGCTGCGGCGAGGACCGCGATCCGTCGTCCGCGCGCGAGAGCGAGCCACGCGAGCACGGGGAGCACGA
>DATIYE010000105.1:0-5975 GCA_035517795.1 Gaiellaceae bacterium
CGCCGCCGGCAAAGGGCGGCCCGACGTCGGGCATTCACTTCAAGGTGGTCGCGAAGGCGAGCTGGAACGGCCAGGGCTTCTTCAGCTCGGGGGTCTTCCAGAACTCGTTCGGGCCACCGGTGATCGAGGGCTACCAGCTCAAGTTCAACAAGGCCGGCATCTACCACTACATCTGCACGGTGCACGACAACATGAAGGGCACGGTGGTCGTCGGTTAGAGTCGCGTCGATGGGCGCGAAGGGAATCCTCGTCGGGGGCAGCTGGACGCCGGCTGCCTCCGGCGAGACGATGGAGGTGCTGAACCCGGCCACCGAGGAGGTGCTTGCCGAGGTTCCGCGTTGTTCGGCGGAGGACGTCGACGCCGCCGTCGCCGCCGCGAGGGCCGCGCTGCCGGAGTGGCTCGAGACGACGCCGGGCGAGCGCGCCGAGGCGCTGCTCGGCCTGGCGCGGGTGCTCGAGGAGAACGCCGGGGAGCTGGCGGCAATCGAGTCGGCGAACGTCGGCAAGCCGCTTGCCTATGCGCGCGACGAGATCCCCGTCTGCGTCGACAACCTGCGCTTCTTCGCCGGCGCGGCCCGGCTGCTCGAGGGCAAGAGCACGGGCGAGTACATGCGCGGCTACACGTCGATGATCCGCCGGGAGCCGCTCGGGATCGTCGGCGGGATCGCTCCCTGGAACTACCCGCTGATGATGGCCGTGTGGAAGCTGGGGCCGGCGCTCGCCGCCGGGAACGTGCAGGTGCTGAAGCCGTCCGAGCAGACGCCGCTCTCCCTGCTGCGGTTCGTCGAGCTGGCCGAGGGCGTCCTGCCGCCGGGCGTGCTGAACGTGGTCACCGGGGACGGCGTCCCGGTCGGCGAGCGGATCGTCACCCATCCCGACGTGCGCCTCGTGTCGCTGACCGGGGACGTCGAGACGGGGAAGACGATCGCGCGGACCGCCGCCGACACGCTGAAGCGCGTCCATCTCGAGCTCGGGGGTAAGGCGCCGGTGGTGGTCTTCGACGACGCCGACCCGGCCGCGGTCGCCGAGGGAATCAAGATCGCCGGCTACTGGAACTCGGGGCAGGACTGCACCGCAGCCTCGCGCGTCGTCGCGGGGCCCGGGATCTACGAGCGGCTGCTCGAGGAGCTCGTGCCCGCCGTCGAGTCGCTCGCCGTCGGCGACCCGGCCGGCGGCGCCGAGATCGACATGGGGCCGGTGATCTCGCGCGACCAGCAGGAGCGGGTGGTCGGCTTCCTCGAGCGAGCCAAGGGGGCGACGGTGCTCACGGGCGGCGAGGCGCCCTCGGGTCGCGGCTTCTTCGTCTCGCCGACCGTGATCACGGACGTCGGCCAGACCGACGAGATCGTGCAGCGAGAGGTGTTCGGGCCGGTGGTGACGGTGCAGCGGTTCTCGGACGACGCCGAGGCGATCGCCTGGGCCAACGACGTCCCCTACGGCCTCGCGGCGTCGGTCTGGACGCGCGACGTGGGCCGGGCGCTGTCGGCGGCGAAGGCGCTGCAGTTCGGGACGGTGTGGATCAACGATCACATCCCGCTCGTCTCGGAGATGCCGCACGGCGGGTACAAGCAGTCGGGCTACGGGAAGGATCTATCGATGTACTCGCTCGAGGACTACACCCAGATCAAGCACGTCATGGCCAGCCTCGGCTGAGTGCGGGCGGTGGGGGCAGCATGGCTCGGGCGCTGATCTTCGACCTCGACGGCACGCTCGTCGACACCGTCTACGCGCACGTCTTCGCCTGGCAGCGGGCGCTCGCCGAGGAGGGCATGCCGATCGACGGCTGGCGGATCCACCGCCGGATCGGGATGAGCGGCGGGCTGTTCACACGCGCGGTGGCGCGGGAGGTGGGGCGCGAGCTGTCGCCCGAGGAGACCGAGGCGATCCAGAACCTGCACGGGCGAATCTTCCACGAGCTGCTGCCCGACCGCCGGCCGCTGCCCGGGGCCGTCGAGCTGCTCGCCGAGCTGCGCGCCCGAGGCGTCGTGCACGGGATCGCGACCTCGGGCCGGCGCCCCGAGATCGACCGGTCGCTCGACGTGCTCGGCATCCTCGACGACACGGTCGTTGTCGACCGGGGCGACGTCGCGCGCGCGAAGCCGGAGCCGGATCTGTTCCTGCATTGCGCCGCCGCGCTCGGGGTCGAGCCCGACGACTGCTACGTCGTCGGCGACGCGGTCTGGGACCTGCTCGCGGCCCGGCGGGCCCGGATGCTCTCGATCGGGCTGCTGAGCGGCGGCTACGGCACCGACGAGCTGATGGCGGCCGGTGCCTTCCGCGTCTACGACGACGCGGCCGACCTCCACCGAAGCCTCGACGAGCTCGGCTTCGACCTGTAGCCCGCCGGCCGCCGCGCGCTCGACCCGCCGCCTGGCGGGCGCGTGCAACAAGACGGGGTCTGGCACCGTCTTGTTGCGGTCCGCTGCGCAACAAACGCGGGGTCTGGCACCGTCTTGTTGCGGTCCGCTGCGCGACAAGCGCGGGGTCTGACTCGGCAGAACGAGCCGCCGTCAGCGGCCGAAGACCAGTAACCGAGCCGAGGCGATCCCCCATTCGAGGGACAGCTGCGCCTCCCGGGCTGTCGAAACACATTGGGTGAGTGCAACAGCGCGCAAGAAAGGAGCAGGCAAGCGCTGGGACGCGGGGCGGCCCGCCACCGAGGCCGACTCGAGCGCGCCCAAGGTGAACGGCAACCACGCGAAGCAGGCCCCTCCGAGCACGAAGGTGGCCGTCGGCCAAAGCTCCGCCGAGACGCTGAAGAAGCGCCTCACGCGCCTCGCGCTCGACGTCCACGACGGGCCGATGCAGAACCTGGCCGTGATCGGGTTCAGCCTCAGCGACATCCGCCGCCGGATGCGCACTCTCGTCCCGCCCGACGAGCACGCCAACATCGACGCCGGGATGGAGCAGATCACCACCGAGCTCGGACGCGTCGAGAGCGAGCTGCGCGCGCTGATCGGCGCTCTCGAGCACGGCGGCGTGACGAGCGTCCCGGTCGTGGACGCGATCGAGCTGGAGATCGCCGAGTTCCAGCGTCGTGCTGCCGCCGAGGTGACGCTGACGGTCGAGGGCGACATCAGCACCGAGACCGACTCGCAGCGGATCGCCCTCCAGTCGGTGACGAGAGCGGCGCTCGCGAACGTCGCCAAGCACGCCGCCGCCGAGCACGTCTCGATCCGGGTCCGTGGCGACCAGGACAGCCTCACGCTCGAGATCGAGGATGACGGGCGGGGGTTCAAGTCCACGGCGCCGCCGAAGCGCGGTCGTATGGGGCTCGTCGGGATGAAGGATCGCGTCGAGCTCCTCGGAGGCGAGTTCAAGGTGTCCAGCCGCCCCGGTGGGCCGACGACGATCACGGCCACGCTCCACACCTGGCGTCCGGACACGGCCTAGTCGGGCTGGGCGGGAGGGTACGGTCGAACGATGGACGTCGGTTTCGCGGCACACGTCGGGCGCGACCGCGCCACCTGGTGGGTCGGGCCCGCTGCGCTCGTCCTCGCTATGGCCACGTTCGTCCACCTGGGCCACGACGCGAACGCAGCCGCCTGGGCGGCTGTCCAGGTCGTCCTCGTCTGGCTCGCGGGGTGCGACATCGAGTCGCGCCGCCTGCCGAACGCCGTCACCCTGCCGGTCGCGGCTCTCGCCGTCTGCTTCCGGGCCGTCTTCGAGCGCACGGCGCTGCTCGAGATCCTCGTTGCCGGAACGGCCGTCTTCGCCGTCTTCCTCGCAGCCTCGGCGCTGATGCGAGGCGGGCTCGGGATGGGCGACGTCAAGCTCGCAGGGATGCTCGGCTTCCTGCTCGGGAAGACCGTCGTCCCGGCGCTCGTACTCGGGGTCTTCGCCGCCGGCGTCTGGGCGGTCGCCCTGCTGGCGTCGGGGCGCGCCGGGCTCCGCTCCTCGATCGCGTACGGGCCGTTCCTCGCGCTCGCAGGCGCCGCGGCCATCCTCTTCTCGAACCCGCCGGCCCTTGTCTAGGCGGCCCGTGCAATCCCGCTCGCTCCTCGACGAGAGCGGCCGCGTCGTCTGCGAGAGCTGCGAGGTCGCGGCGAGCATGGGCGCCCGGGTCCGCGGCCTGCTCGGCCGGAAAGGGGTCGAACCCGGCCACGGCATGCTGATCGAGAAGACCGGGTCGATCCACACGGTCTTCATGGCCTTCCCGATCGACGCGGTCTTCCTCGACAGGACGATGGCGGTCCGGCGGGTCGTCCCCGAGCTCAGGCCCTGGCGGGCGGCGTGGAAGCTCGGCGCCAGGAGCGTGCTCGAGCTTCGCGCGGGCGAGGCAGCCCGCGTCGGGCTCGCCGAGGGGAGCCGACTCACCTGGCAGGATCAGACGACATGAGCGAGTTCGACGGACCGAGGGAGATGTCGATCAACGTCCCGCGTTCGGTGATGGACGCGCGGAACGACTCACTCTCGGACCTGCGCGACGCGGTGCGTCGGGAGCTCGAAGGCGTGATCGTCGGTTACGAAGGGGCCTTCGACCTCTTTCTCGTGGCCGCGGTCGCCGGCGGCCACGTGCTGGTCGAGGGGCCGCCCGGGATCGCCAAGACGCTGATGGGCGGCGCGATTGCGCGCGTTCTCGGCGTGGGCTTCAAGCGGGTTCAGTTCACACCGGACACGACCCCCGAGGAGATCAGCGGGTACATGACCACCCGAGCCGGGGAGCGGGTCTTCGAGCCGGGCGCGGCCTTCACCAACGTGCTCCTCGCCGACGAGATCAACCGGACGCCCGCGCGCACCCAGGCCGCGCTGCTGGAGGCGATGCAGGAGCGCCAGGTGACGGTCGAAGGCCGTACACGCTGGCTGCCGAGCCCGTTCATGGTGATCGCCACGCAGAACCCGTACGAGCAGGCCGGCATCTTCCCGCTGCCCGAGTCGCAGCTCGACCGCTTCCTGTTCAAGATCCATCTCGACTACGAGTCGGCCGGCGTCGAACGGGCGGTGCTCCGACTGCCTCACCGGGGCCTCGCCCCGGACGTCCTCGGCGACGTCGCCCCGCTGCTCGACGTGCCGCAGCTGCAGGCGGCCCAGGAGGCGCTCGACGCGACGCCCGTCCCCGACGATGTGATCGCGTTCGTCGTCGACATCGTCCGTGCCACCCGCGAGCTCGACGGCGTCGACCTCGGGGCGAGCCCGCGCGCCTCGATCCACCTGCTCGCGGCCGCCAAGGCGCACGCGAGACTCGAGAACCGTGCGGCGGTGACGCGAGAGGATGTCGTCGACATGGCCGGCCACGTGCTCCCGCACCGCCTGATCACCACCGGGATCGACCCGGACGAGGCCGTGCGTGCGGCGGTCGACCGCGCATCCGCTCCGCAGCCGGCGACCTGAGGCACATCACGGACGGCGGGCTACGACCCCGATGAAGTGGGCATGCCGAGGGTCCCGGCGTGCGAGGAAGCGGGCGGCTCTTCCCCACGCGGGGTGATAACCGGCGCCCCAGGCCTGCTCGACGACGAAGCCGTGCGCCCGGTACAGGTCCCGCAGTGCGTACCACGTCAGGACGTGGATGTGCTGCCAGCTCTCCCAAGGATTCGACTCCCCTGCGTGCAGGGCGAGAGGATTCCCGATCGGCCTCCGGGCGGAGATGTTCGTCTCCGAGAAAGGCTGGTACCCGGCCGCAAGCGCGGCCACGTTGTGCCAGCTGGCGAGGTTCTCGGTGCAAACGACCGTCACGCCGCCGGGCTTCAGGGCCCGCCACGTTTCCGTGACGAAGTGGTCGAGCCGCTTGACGTGTTCGATCACCTGGTTTGCGTGGACGACATCCATCTCGCCGTCGGAAACCGGCCACGCTGCCTCGAGATCGCCGAAACGGACGTCGAATCCCCGGCTGCGCGCGATATCCGCGCGTTCCTCGAAGATCTCGATCCCGATCACGTGATCCGGCGTGATTCCCATAGCCAATCGCAGCTCATCCGTCCACCCTCCGTCGTCACAGCCGACGTCGAGTAGCCACTGGCCTTCTCGTCTGGGCA
>DATIYE010000106.1:0-25737 GCA_035517795.1 Gaiellaceae bacterium
CACCTGCATCCCGGCCGGGTTCGGACCCCGGGCGCCCGAGCCGAGGATCTGCCCGTCCCCGAGCAGGCCGACGATCTCCTCGAGCGGGCGCCGTTCGCCCCCGGCGAGCACGATCGAGCCGCGGTCGAGCGCGAGCTCGCCCGCGTTCCCGCCGTAGCGCTGCGCGGCAAGGTCGAGGATCTGCCGGCGTGCATCGGCGGCCGCGGCACGAACAGCCGGACCGATCGAGGGAAGGGTCGACGAGCCTGCCGAGAGCGTCGCGTACGGTCCGCGGGCAGAGTCGCCGACCGCGAAGGTCACATGCTCGAGCGGGATCCCGAGCTCCTCGGCGGCGATCTGGGCGAGGGCCGTCTTCGTGCCGGTGCCGACGTCCTGTCCGCCCGTAACCACGGCCGCATGACCGTTCGAGCCGACCCGGATCCAGGCGTAGCTCGGTGGGCCTCCCCCGCCCCACCAGACCTGCGAGGCCATGCCGACGCCGCGCTTCACCGTTGCGGTCGAGCGGGCCCGAACCTCGTGCCGGCGCTCCCAGTGGGGCTCCGCACGCCGGTAGCACTCGAGCAGGTTCTTGCCCGAGTAGCTGCGGCCCTCGGTCGGCTCGACGTCGGCGTGGTTTCGCCGGCGCAGCTCGAGCGGGTCGAGGCCGAGCTTGGCCGCGAGCTCGTCGAGCAGGCACTCGAGTCCGAAGGTGCCCTCGACGTAGCCGGGCGCACGGAAGGCCTTCATCGGCGGCAGGTTCAGCCGGGCGCCGTGCGTCGTGGTGCGCACGTTCGGGCAGGCGTACAGCGTCCGCATCGGACCCTCGACGAACGTGTTCCAGCCAGACCACCCGACGGCGTTCACGAACTCCCCTCCGAGGGCGGTCAGCGTCCCGTCGGCGCGGGCGCCGACCACGAGCCGCTGGATGGTCGCCGCCCGGTTCCCCGCCGCGACGTGCTCCTCGCGCCGGGTGAGCGCGCAGCGCACGGGGCGGCCGGTGCGGCGGGCGAGCTCGGCCCCGATGAAGCAGTGGTCGTCGGGCCCGTTCTTGGAGCCGAAGCCGCCGCCCATGTAGTCGCAGATCACCCTGACCCGGTCGGGATCGATTCCGAGGCCCTCCGCCAGATTGGCGCGCACGCCCCAGACGTACTGGGTCGAGATGTGCACCTCGAGCGTGTCGCCGACCCAGCGGCAGACCGACTGATGCGTCTCCATCGAGGTGTGCACCACGACCTGCGTTCGGTAGGTCGCCTCGACGACTACGTCGGCCTCGGCGAGACCCCGCTCGAGATCGCCGCGCTCGCTGGAGCGGACGTCGAGGAACTCGCCGCGGGCGACGGCCTCGTCGGCGTCGAGCAGCGGCGCGAGCACCTCCCAGTCGACCTCGATCAGCCGGAGAGCGGCACGCGCCTCGGCGAAGGTGTCGGCACAGACCGCTGCCACAGCCGCGCCCTCGTAATTCGCCTGGTCCGAGAGCGACGGCGAGTCGCCCGGCCCGATCGCGCCACGGACGCCGGGGGCGTCGAGAGCAGCGGCGAGATCGACTCGGGCGGCGCGCGCCCGCGCGTGCGGGCTGCGCAGAACGGCAGCGTGGAGCATCCCGGGCAGCCGGACGTCGGCCGTGAAGAGCGCCTCGCCGCGCGCCCGCGCGAGGCCGTCGATCTTGGCGGCCGGGCGGCCGACGACCTCACGGGCGCCCTCGCCCCACTGCTCGAGCGCGTCCTCGTCGACGACGAGCCAGACCTCCTCGAACCGGCCCTCGACCTCTTTCTCGGTACGGATCAGTCGCGCCACGTGCGGATCGCCTCCTCGATCTTGGGATAGGTGCCGCAGCGGCACAGGTTGCCGGCCATCCGGTGACGGATCTCCTCGGTGCTCGGCTCGGGGGAGCTCTCCACGAGGGCGACCGCCGACACGATCTGCCCCGGGGTGCAGAAGCCGCACTGCACCGCGTCGGCGCGGACGAACGACTCGACCATCGGATGATCGCGCAGGCCTTCGATCGTCGTCACCGCCCGCCCGCCCAGCCGGTGGACGAGCGTGATGCACGAGAGCGTCGGCGTCCCGTCGACGAGCACGGTGCAGGCGCCGCAGTGCCCCTCGTGGCAGGCGACCTTCGTCCCGGTGAGCCCGATCTCGTCGCGCAGCACATCCGCGAGCGTCGCCCCTTCGGCGACCTCGAGCCGGTAGCGCCCCCCGTTGATCTCGAGCTCAGGCACCCGTGAGCGCCTCGATATCGGCGATGTGGATGAGCCGGAGCGCGAGGCGAGTCGCCAGGGTCCGGTCGCCCTCGTCCTCGATCTCGGGGACCCTCTGCCACAGCGTCGCGGCAGTCTCGAGCAGCTCGCCGATGCGGTCGGCGGTCTCGGGGTGGCCGTCGCGCTCGGCGCAGGCGTTGATCGCGAGGCCGAGTGAGCCGATCGTCTCCTGCTGGCGCAGCCAGAGCAGAGGCATCGCCATCGAGAGGTACTGGTGAATCCGCGCCAGCTGCATCGGCCGCTCGAGGGTCTCGCCGCCGACGGGCCGGGTCGGCTCGGGGAGGGGCTCGCCGTCCGCGAGGCGGTTCGCGTTCTCGGCGAGCATCCCGCGGAGCTGCCCCTCGTCGAGCCCGGCGCGAAGAGCCGTGCGCAGCGCGATGAAGAGCGAGGCCGGCTGCTGGCCGTAGGGGAAATCGGAGGCGTAGACCACCTGCTCCGGCGGGACGCGCCGGTAGAGGTCGAGCAGGTCGATCGCGCTCCAGGTGGAGGTATCGAAGAAGACGCCCCTGCGGCCCGCCATCGCGACGCCGAGATGCGCGAGGTCGGCGATGCCGGCGTGCGCGATGATCAATGCCACGTCGGGATTGCGCTCGACGAGCGCCGCCAGCCCCTCGGCGATCGGCGGCAGCCCCCGCCCCCCGTGGATCAGGATCGGCACGCGGCGCTCTTCGGCCAGCGCGAACACCGGCCCGAGGCGTTCGTCGGTGGCGTCGAACCGCTGGGCCCGCGGATGGAGCTTGATTCCGCGCGCCCCCGCATCGAGGCAGCGAGTCGCCTCCTCGAGTGGCGACTCGTTCAGGTCGAGGCGCACGAAGGGGATCAGGCGGCCCCCGGAGCGCTCCGCGAACGCGAGCGTGCGGTCGTTGGCGGCGCTGAAGGATGGATGGCGATCGGGCTCGTCGAGGCAGAACATGAACGCCCGCGAGATTCCGTAGGCGCTCATGACCTCCTCGAGCCGCTCGTAGTCGCCGATCATCCCGTCGATGTCGGTTCCGAGGTGCAGGTGCGAGTCGAAGATGTCAGCGTCCGGCGGAATCATCCGCCGCAGCTCGGCGTCGTAGAGTGCGCTGAGCTCGAGCGCCCGGTCGAATGTGTGGGCCACCTCCGAAAGCTAACGGCAGCAGGGCACCTCCGGGCGGGCCGGTAGCGTGCCGCCGTGCCCGACGTCCTGATCTGCGCAGACACGATCCGCTCGCCGGAGATGCGTCACGAGGTGCCGGCAACGGTCATCGACCCGTTCCTCTATCTCGAGCGCGACGGGATCAGACACGTGGTCGTGTCCTCGACGGACGTACCACTGATCGAGGAGGTGGGCGAGTACGTGATCCACGTCCCCGAGAAGTTCGGGCTCGACGAGCTTCGGCGCACGAGCTCCTCCTGGGACGAGATGTTCGCCGAGATCGCCGTGCGCGCCGTGCGGGCTGTGGGCATCGAGCGGGCGATCGTGCCCGACACCTTCCCGCTGCTGCTTGCAGACCGTCTCAGGGCGGCCGGCCTCGAGCTGACGCCCGACGGCGAGGCGTTCTCCGACCGGCGGCGCGCGAAGTCGGCAGCCGAGCTCGCCGGAATACGCAGGGCGCAGGCGGCGGCGGAGGCGGGGATGGCCGCGGCCCGCGACCTGCTCGCGGCCGGCGTGCCCGACACCGACGGGATCCTCCGGGCCGGGGGAATGCCCGTCACGAGCGAGCGGCTGCGGGTGGCGGTTGCCACAACGTTCCTGGCGCACGGCGCCGCGGCCGACGAGTTCATCACCTCACACGGGCCTCAGACGGCGATCGGCCACCATTTCGGCGAGGGGCCGATCCGGGCCGGCGAGCCCGTCGTCGTCGACCTCTGGCCCCGGGACGTTCGCTCGTCGTGCTTCACCGACATGACCCGGACCTTCGTCGCCGGCGAGCCGCCGGCCGAGGTCGCCGAGTGGCACCGGTTCTGTGTCGAGTGGCTGCATCTCGCCCTCGCCGAGATCAGGCCCGGCGTCACCGGAAAATCTGTCTACGACGCCGTCGCCGATCGCGTCGAGGCGGCCGGCTTCACGACCCAGCGCTCGAAGCAGGAGGGCGATCTGCTCGACGACGGGATGGTCTACTCACTCGGGCACGGGGTCGGGCTCGAGCTGCACGAGGCGCCCACCCTCGGCCTGCTCGGTCACGCTCCGCTGGTCGCGGGCGACGTGCTCGCGGTCGAGCCCGACCTGTCCAGGGCAGGCGCCTACGGCGTTCGGGTCGAGGACATCGTCCTCGTGACCGCGGACGGCTGCGAGCAGATGACGAGCTTCCCGTACGACCTTGTTGTCTGAGCCGGGACGGGTACCCTCGCCCGGGTGTGGCGTTCCGGGGTCGGAATGCTGGCGTGCGTCGTCCTGGCGGCGGCGCTGGTCGGAAGCGCGCCGGCGGCGCGTGACGCGAGCCGGGCAGTGGCCCGCGCGCGGGCGCTCGACGCATACTCGGCGATGCAGCGCTACTTCTACTCGAGCGCCGATCGCTCGTACGCCGGAACGTACCCGTCACGCGGACACGCACAGGCCTGGCCGTTCTCGCAGGCGCTCTGGGCGACGATCGGCGTCTCGTCGCTCACGGACGTGGTCGAGGATCTGCGGGACCGGCTCCAGGGGCTCAGCGCCTACAGCCATCCCGAGCCGGGGCGGCCGGCCGAGTTCGCACCGGTCTACGGCGGCAGCGGTCGCGTCTACTACGACGACAACCTCTGGATCGCGCTGGCGCTCGTGCAGACGGGTGGCACGGCGCCTCTCGCGACCGCGCGCCGGCTGTTCACGCTGGTCGGGGACGGGTGGGACCGGGACGGCTCGCACCCGTGCCCCGGAGGCGTCTTCTGGACGCGGCTGGGCGCGAACCACGACCGCAACGCGGTCACCACCGCCAACGCGGCGCTGCTGGCGCTGGCGCTCTACCGGCGCTCGGGCTCGACCGCCTATCTGACCTGGGCGCAGCGGGCCTACGACTGGACGAGGCGCTGCCTCGGCACGTCGAGCGGTCTCGTCGCCGACCACATCGATCTCGCCGGCCACGTCGACGGGCACACGTGGAGCTACAACCAGGGCGCGATGATCGCCGCCGGCGTCCGGCTGTACCGGGCGACCGGGGAGCGCCGGTACCTCGCCGACGCGGAGAAGACCGCCGAAGCGGCCGAGGCGAAGATCGGCGATCCGCTCGCTTCCGGCGAGCCGCCGGTGTTCCTCGCAATCTTCTACCGCGACCTCGAGGAGCTCACTGCCGAGATGCCGGGTAGAGCCGACCGGGCGTCGGTCGAGCAGTTCGCCGACGAGGCCTGGGCGCGGGCGCGCGACCCGAAGACCGGGCTCTTCCACTTCTCGGGACGCGGTCCGACGCTCCTCGACCAGGCGGCGATGGTGCAGATCTACGCGCAGCTCGCCGAGGGCTAGGGCAGCTAGGCCGCGGCCAGGACGTCCTGGAAGCGCGCCTCGTCGTCGAACGGCCCGATCACGGCGAGGTGGAGCGTCTCCTTCGAGATCAGGTCCCGCGCCACTCGCTGCACGTCCTCGGCGGTGACTGCGTCGATCTTCGCGAGCAGCTCCTCGGGCTCGAGCGTCTTGCCTTCGAGCACCTCGCGGTTGAGCCCGTACATGATCAGCCCCTGCGGAGCCTCGGTGCGTAGAACGAAGCGCCCCTTGATCAGCGAGCGCGATTTCTCGAGCTCGTCCGCCCCGACCTCCTCGTCGGCGATGCGCTGGAACTGCTCGACGATCACCTTGATCGCCTCGTCGATGCGCTTGATGTCGACGCCCGCCTGGGCGAGCAGCGAGCCCGCGTCGGTGTAGGAGTGGTTCATCCCGTGGACGTAGTAGGCGAGCCCGCGGCGCTCGCGGACCTCGAGGAACAGGCGTGACGACATCCCCGAGCCGAGAACGGCGGAGAGCAGCTGAAGCGCATAGCGATCCGGATGCTCGATCGGATAGCTGGGGACGCCGAGGATGAGGTGCGCCTGGTCGGCGTCCTTGTGGTGGACGGCCACGCGGGGCCCCGGCGTCCGGTCGAGCTGGGCCGGGGCAGGGCGGCGGTTGCCGTTCGGCGACAGATCGCCGACCAGCTCCTCGAGCGTCGGGGCGAGGTCGTCGCCAACCATTCCGCTCACGCCGACGACCATGCGCTCGGGCGTGTACCACTCGTGCACGTAGTCGAGGAAGGTGTCCCTGGTCGCCGCCTTGATCGTCTCCTTGGTGCCCAGCACCTCCCAGCCGAGCGGGTTGTCGCCGTACATCAACGTCTCGTAGACGTTCCCGATGTGGTCGCGAGGCGTGTCCTGGTACATGTTCATCTCCTCCAGGATCACGCCCTTCTCGCGCTCGATCTCCTCGGAGTCGAACCTGGAGTGCCGCAGCATGTCCAGCAGGACGTCGAGCGCGGTGTCGCGGTCGGCGCCGGCGCAGCGAACGTAGTAGCCCGTGTACTCCTTGGACGTGAAGGCGTTGAACTCGCCGCCGATCCCGTCGATCAGGGTCGTCAGGGCCTGTGAGGTCGGCCGGCGCTCGGTGCCCTTGAAGAACATATGCTCGGCGAAGTGAGCGATGCCTCTGTTCTCTGCCCGCTCGTAGCGCGAGCCCGCCGCGAGCATCACGAAGCAGGCGACCGACTGGGCGTGCGGCAGCGGTGCGGTGAGGACGCGGAGCTCGTTGCCGAGCGTCTGGCGTTCGAACACGGCCACGGCTCGATGGTATAGAGGAAGCCGATGCCCGGGGAGACTCGTCGAGCCGTGTCCGCTCAGCCCATGTGGCTGCGGTTGGTGCCCCGCGACCGGCGGTTGCCGGAAGGCGCCCGAGTGGTCTTCGTCGGCTGCGGGACCTCGTTCCATGCGGCCCAATATGGAGGCAACAGCCCGGGCGGCTGGGCGATGCAGTCCCTGGAGGCCGTGCTTTCGCCGCCGGAGGCGGATCTGATGGTTTGCGTCTCCCACGAAGGCGAGACGCCGCTGACCCTCGAAGCCGCGCGGGCGTTCAGCGGGCCGAAGTGGCTCGTCACGGGCGCTCCATCCTCGCCGCTGGCCGAGGTCGCCGAGGTGGTCGTCGTCGCGACTCCGGCGATCGAGCGATCGTGGTGCCACACGGCGAGCTACACGTGCGCCGTCGCCGCGATCGCGGCTCTCCGCGGCGAGGAGATCGAGTGGCTTCCCGAGGCGGTCGAGGAGGAGCTCGCACTCTCGGAGCCCACGCCGATCCAGTCGAAGATCCTGGTCGCTGGAGCCGGGCGCGACTGGCCGACCGCCCAGGAGGCCGTGCTCAAGCTGCGCGAGGGAGCCCGGGTCTCCGCCGGCGCCCACCATGTCGAGCAGCTCCTGCACGGTCACCTCGCCGCGGTCGACGACGGCGTGCGCGCCTACGTCCTCGAGGGGGAAGGGCGCACCGTCGACCGCGCCCGCGATGCCGTCGCCGCGCTCGGGGAGCTCGGCTGCGAGACGACGCTCGTGCCTACCCGCCACCCGGTGGTCGACATCGTCCGCTTCCAGCTGCTGACCCTCGCCATCGCCGAGGCGCGCGGCATCGACCCGGACCTGATCCGTCGCGACGACGAGCGCTGGGCCCGCGCCCGCGCGGCGTACAGCTAGCGACCCCTCAGGAGGCCGACGGAGGCTCTGACGGTGCGGGCGACGACCGACCCCCTGTAGTCCGGCGGGAGCGCGCGCTCGCCGCGCCCGCCGGTGATGCGGAAGATGGCGAAGGGCGCCGGCGTCATGTCCCCGTGGTCGAACCGAAAGCTCCCGAGGATGCTGCCGGTCACGTGCGTACTCTCTAGCGCGTGCAGCACGGAGGCGCGGGTGCCGTCGGAGCCGGCGATCGCGTCGACCACGATCTCTGCAGCCTCGAGCATCTCCGGCAGGGAGGTGCCGACGAGCGGCGTCTGCACCTGCTGCGTCGACTCGAAGGCAGCGAGCAGCCGGCGCCCCGCAGGCGTGTTCGGCGTCCCGAGCCCAAAGAGGCTGACGTACATGCCCTCGGCGGCGGGCCCCACTGCCTTCAGCGTGGACGGGATGTCGAGGTACCCGTCCCCGGCGATCATCACCAGGTGCCGTCCGAACCGGCGGCGCAGCGCACGGATCGCGGTGATGCCGTCCCAGTTGAAACCGGCGACCAGCACCCCTTCGGCACGCGCCCCGGCGACCGCCGCGACGACCTTCTGGACGGGGGCCCCCGGCGCCCAGGTCGCCCTCCCGACGACCCTCACTCCCAGGTGGGCCGCCGCCTCGCGGAACCCGAGGGCGAGCGCGTCGCCGTACTCCTGCCCGTCGGATAGGAGGAAGACGCGATGTAGGCCGAGCTGCTTGGCGAATACCGCCTGGGCCGCGCCCTGCAGCTCGTCAGGAGGAGCGAGCCGCAAGTAGTTCCTCGTGCCGGTCGGGTAGTAGATCGCCGGTGCGTGGGCAGGCCCGTCGGGATCAACGCGCGTGAAGGCGGAAAAGGTGTTGGACGGGCTCACCATCGCCAGGGGCCCCGAAGGACCCCGGTTCTCGATCGGGATCTCGATCGCCGCGCAGCCCGAGTCGTACGGGCCGAGCACGGCGACGAGCTTCGCGTCGCGGGCGTAGTCGCGCGCGTTCGCCGCGCACTTGAAGAAGTCGTAGCTCTGGTCCCGGGCGGTCGAGTCGTCGCACGACTGGTAGCCGACCGTGTACCTTCCGGCGCGGAAGCCGTGCGAACGCAGCACGAACCGGACCGAGGCGGCGAGTGTTGCGGCGACCGAGGGGCCCTGCAGCGGCAGGTCCGAGGCGATGAGCACGTCGGGCTTCGCCCCGCCCGACTCGACCGGGCTGCAGTCCGCCGCCGGGAGATCGCCCGATCTCGTGCCGCCGACGACGCTGACCCATGCCCGGCCGTCGCCGACCCCGAGTCCCTGAGGCGTCCCGGCGAGCTGCTCGGAGCGCGTGACCTGGTCGGTTCGCGGGTCGATGCGCGACACGGTCCCGCTCGCGAGATTCGACGCCCACACGGCTCCGTCCCCGAAGGCGATCTGCGTCACCCCGAACCCGAGCTGGATGGTGCGCTCGACCGGCCGCGGGCCCGGGTCGATCCTCCAGACGACTCCCTCCGACGGATCGGTGGCCCACACCGATCCGTCTCCGACCGCGATCCCGACGAGCTCAGTGGTCTGGACGCGAACGACCTGCGCCACCCGGTTGGTGCGCGGATCGACCTGGGCAACCTCGGGCGTCCCGTCGCTGCCGGTGGTCAGGAACCAGACTCCGGCATCGCCGACGGCGATCGCCGATGCTCCGGTTGCGTGCACGTGCGCCACCCGCGCCCCCGAGGCGGCGTCGATCCTGGTGATCGAGCCGTCGGGGTCGACTGCCCAGACCGCGCCGGGGCCGACGGCGAGCAGGCTCACTCCGAGACCCGGGAAAGGTGACGCCCCCCCCTCCTGCGAGCCGTAGAGACGCGTCGTGGTCAGCACCGCGGTCGTCGCGGGGTCGACCCGTGACACCTCACCGGTGCTGGTGACGGTCTCGATCAGCCCTCGATCGGGAAAGCCGCTGCCGACCCAGAGGGCACCTGCGCCCGCCGCGAGCTCCGTCGGCTCACCGGTGGTGGCGAACGTCTTGACCACTCCGTGAGTGCTCGGATCCAGCCTCGTGATCGTCCGATCGTCGGAATTGAGCACCCAGACGCCCCCTTCGCCGACCGCGATGTCGCCGGGAGTCGTGCCGACTGACGTGTAGGAGACCGGATCCCCGGCCGAGGCGTCGATCGCCGCGACCTCATTGGCGCCGAGATTCTGCGACGAGCCGCCGGTAAACGCGAGGACTGCCGCGACGACGGCCGCGACAGCGACGACGCAGCCGGCGGCGGCGAGCAGCACGACGTGACGGCGGCGAACCCCGAGGGTGCGCCGACGCCGGCTCCCGAGCGCCGGGTCCTGGTTGAGGATCCCGCGCTCGAGGTCCTGGAGCTCCGGGCTGGGCTCGAGCCCGAGCTCCCGGTCGAGCAGGGCGCGGGAGTCGCGGTAGAGATCAAGCGCCTCGGACTGCCGTCCGGTGCGGTAGAGCGCGAGCATCAGCTGACCGCGCGGACGTTCCCACAGCGGCTCCTCGTCGATCAGCTGCTCGAGCTCCGGCCGGACCCGAACCTCCTGCCCGAGCGCGAGCCGGGCGTCGACCCGGTCGGCCGTCGCCTCGCGGCGCTCGCTCTCGAGCCTCCGCACCGCCTCCTGGGCGAACTCGTCGTACCGGAAGTCCGCGAGCGCGGGCCCCCGCCAGAGATCGAGCGCGGTCGTGAACAGCCGCTCCGCGGACGCCGCGTTGCCGAGCTCGAGGGCCGCGCGTCCGTCGCCTGCGAGCTGCTCGAACCGCTCGCTGTCGAGCTCTCCGGGCTGCAGGTGGAGCGCGTAGCCTCCGGGGGTCGTCTCGAGCCGATCCGGTCCGAGCACCCGTCGCAGCCTGGACACGTACTGCTGGACGTTCTTGGCCGCATTCTCCGGAGCCCGTTCGCCCCAGAGACCGTGGGTCAGGCGGTCGGTGGAGACAGGCTCGTTCGCGTGGAGCAGGAGGATCGCGAGAAGCGCGCTCTCCTTCCCGCGGCCGACCGCGATCGGTTCGCCCCCCTCGAGGACTTCGAGCAGGCCCAGAAGGCCGAAGTTCACGGGCTCACCGTAACACCGCTGCGAAACAGGCGACTACCAGGGGATTCACCGTCGTTCAACCGCGATCAAGGGCCGGTTCACCGACGCCTCGCAGTCTCCCGGGCACCGCAGCCAGCGGCAACGACCCAGGAGGACGATCTCGAATGAAGCTCAAGGCCAACATCCATCTCGCACTCACGGCCCTCACCGCCGCTGCAATCGCCGCCCCGACGGTGCTCGCAGCCGGAGAGCCGAAGAACGAGCTGCCGTTCACCCGGCATGTCACCATCACGGCCCCCCGGAGCACGGAGCAGGCGACCTCCGGAGTGGCAGAGATGACGATCGCGGGCGAGCCGAAGAACGAGCCGCCGTTCACGCGCCGCGTCAACAGCGGCCCCGCACTGAACGGGACCCGCGAGGTCACCGCAAGGACCGCACCGAGGGCGCTCCAGTTCCTGGTGATCGGCGACGGCGCAACGGCCGGCCAGACGCTGCGCGTCACCTCGGCCCTGAAGGACGCCAAGGCCGCTCCGGCCGCGAACCGCTACCAGGCCGCGCGCAACTCCGTCTGACCGCCTCCAGTGACTCCAGCCTGCTCGACCGGGGGCCGGGTCTCGAACGTCGCAATCGTGGCATGGTTCACATCCGTGTCCGACCTCGACGGTCAAGACCCGGCCCCGAGGCCCGAGCCCGTGAGCTTCGAGGTTCCGGCGGAGTCCTACGACCGCTTCATGGGCCGGTACTCGACGCACCTCTCGGCCCAGCTCGCCGATCTCGCCGGCGTCGCCTCCGGGCAGCGTGTGCTCGACGTCGGCTGCGGGCCGGGCATCCTGACCGCCGAGCTCGTGCGGCGCCTCGGGCCCGAGGCGGTGACCGCCATCGACCCGTCCGAGCACTTCGTGGCGGCGACGCGCGAGCGGCAGCCCCGGATCAGGGTCGAGCGCGGAGTCGCCGAAGCGCTGCCTTTCCCGGACGGCGAGTTCGACGCCGCGATCGCGCAGCTCGTCGTCCATTTCATGACCGACCCGGTCGCCGGACTGCGTGAGATGGCCCGCGTCGGCCGCTCGGGCGGCGTGGTCGCAGCGTGCGCGTGGGACCACGCGCCGGGCGGCCGGGGGCCGCTCAGCCCCTACTACCTCGCCCTCCACGAGTTCGACCCGAGCCAGCCCGCCGAGTCCGGACGCCCCGGCACCCGCGAGGGCCACCTGGTCGAGCTCTTCGCCGCCGCGGGCATCCGCGACGTGGAGCAGGCCACGCTTACGGTGCGCGTCGAGCACCCGAGCTTCGAGGAATGGTGGGAGCCGTTCACCCTCGGCGTGGGACCGAACGCGACCTACATCGCGAGCCTCGACCGGGAGGGCCTCGAGCGGCTCCGCGAGCTCTGCCGGGCGACGCTTCCGCCGGAGCCGTTCGCGATCGAGGCGCGGGCGTGGGCCGCGCGGGGCCTCGCGTAGTTGGCAGAGAAGGACTACTCCGGGACGCCGCTCGGGAAGAAGCTGGGCGCGAGGTCGGGGGCCGAGGTGCTCCTGTTCTTCACGACCCGGCGCTCGGAGCTCGCGTCACGGCTGCCCGCGCTCAAGGCGACGCTCGGGCCCGCCGACGGGCTCTGGATCGCGTGGCCGAAGAAGGCCTCGAAGCTCGAGTCCGACCTCGACTTCGACGCTGTGCAGTCCGCCGGGCTCGCCGCCGGCCTGGTCGACAACAAGAGCTGCGGGATCGACGGCGACTGGCAGGCGCTGCGGTTCGTGTACCGGCTCTCGGATCGCCGCTAGGTCCGCGGTAGCGCCGCGAGCAGCCGGTCGACCTCGTCCTCCGTGTTCGTGTGGACGATCCCGATCCGTACCGCGCCGTCGTCGAGGCCCAGATGCCTGAAGACCTCGACGGCGTAGTAGTCCCCGTCCCAGACCGCGAATCCGGCAGCGGCTAGCCTCGTCGCGGCCTCCGTCGGCGTCTCGTCGGGCGGGGTCAGGCAGAACGTCGGGACGCGCCCATCCATCGTCGGCGGCCCGTGCAGCCTCCACCCGTCGGGCAGCCCGTCGAGCAGCCGCTGGCCGAGCCTCTGCTCGTGCTCGAAGATGAACTTCCAGCCGACCCCGTGCAGGTACTCGACGCAGGCGACGAAGCCGCAGAGGAGCTCGTGCGGCAGCGTTCCGGTCTCGTGGCGCTTGCCCGGCGCGTCGCTCTGCGGCCGCACCTTGTAGGGCCGCCAGCTCTCCGACAGCTCGCGGCGAACCCACGCGAGCCCCAGATGCGGCCCGTAGAACTTGTACGGCGAGCAGATCAGCACGTCGCAGTCGATCTCGGGGATCTCGATCTCGCCGTGCGGTGCGTAGTGCACGGCGTCGACCCAGGCAAGAGCGCCGGCGGCATGGGCGATCTCGACGATCTCCTTGAACGGCGTGATCGTCCCGACCGCGTTCGACGCCATCGGGAACGCCACCACCCTCGTCCGCCCGGTGACGAGCGAGCGCAGGTGGTCGAGGTCGATCCTGCACTCGGAGTCGAGATCGGCGAGCTTCACGGCGAGGCCCTTGTCCTCGGCGATCTCGAGCCAGGGGGAGATGTTCGCATCGTGGTCGAGCTTCGTCGCCACTACCTCGTCGCCGGCCTTCCAGTCGCGTGACGCGGTGCGCGAGAGCGCGAAGTTGAGGGAGGTCATGTTGGCGCCGAAGGTGACCTCGTCGGTCGTCACCCCGAGCAGGTCGGACGCGGCAGCGCGCGCGGAGGCGATCACGTCGTCGGTCACCATCGAGGTCAGGAACCTGCCGCCGGCGTTCGCGTTCGCGGCCAGCATGTAGCCCGAGACCGCCTCCAGCACCGAGTCGGGCACCTGTGTCCCGGCCGGCCCGTCGAAGTAGGCGAGCGGGACGTTGAGCGTCTGGAACCGGTCGCGAACAGCCTCGATCGTGACGTCGAGGATCTGCTCGCCTTCGTGATGTCCCATCGGCGGAGACGGTAGCTGAGTCTGTCCGAACCGGGTCCTACAGTGAGCCTCCGTGAGGCTGAGGCCGCTCACGGAAGCCGAGTGCTACGCCCGCTGCTACGGCGGGCGGCGCGAGGAGTCCGTCGACCTGGTCTGGCTCGTTCCTCCGGCCGAACCCGGCCGGGGCAACTCGGCGCTCGAGCCGTACGACGGCCCCGAACCGGCCGAGTCGGCCGACGGGAGGGAGGCAGCTTGACGCCGGCGTGCGCGAGCTGGACCTCCCGGCGCCGCTACGCCCCGCCCACGAGGGGCCGCCCGCCGGCGCCGCTCCCCAGCTCCTGGTCTTGCACCGCGACCTGGACGTCGCGTGTGCCACGCTGTCGCCCGCGTGGCCGCACCCGTATCTGACGTCCCCGACGTCCTCGCTCCGAACCTCCGCTGCGTCTTCTGCGGCATCAACCCGGGCCGGGTCTCCGCGGCAGCGCACGCGCACTTCGCCAACCCGCGCAACGACTTCTGGCGCCTGCTCCACGACGCGGGCTTCACACCGCGCCTGTTCGCCCCCGAAGAGCAGTTCGATCTGATCGGCCTCGGCTACGGGATCACCAACGCCGCCTACCGGACGACGCCGGGATCGGGTGATCTCCGCCGGGACGACTTCGACGCCGGCCGCCTCGAAGGACTCGCGCGCGAGCTGCGGCCGCACGCGATCGCGTTCGTCGGCAAGGAGGCCTACCGCGGTGCGTTCGGCGAGCGGCCCGAGCTCGGTCCCCAGCGTCGCGAGCTCCACGACTCGTCGCTCTTCGTCCTGCCGTCGACCTCGCCGGCCAACGCGGCCGTCCCCTACGCGGAGCGGCTCCACTGGTTCCGAACGCTCCACGACTGGCTCGAGCCCGTCCCCCGCGCCGCGGTTCGGGCGTTGGTCGTCGACCGCGAGGGCCGGATCCTGCTCATGCGCTGGCAGCGGCCGGGCGCCGAATGGTGGATCGCCCCCGGCGGCGGAGTGCAGGAGGGCGAGACCGACGAGCAGGCGCTTCGCCGCGAGCTCCTCGAAGAGCTCGGCCTCCCCCATGTCGACCTCGGAGAGCCGATGTTCGAGCGCACGCACGTCCTGCCCGGCGCCGAGGGCATCCGGGTCCAGCGCGACGTCTTCTACGAGCTGCGGGTCGAGTCGCTCGAGGTCGCGCCGACGATCGACCTCGAGGCCGAGAACATGACCGGCCACCGCTGGTGGACGCTCGCCGAGCTCGAGGCCACCGACGAGCGGTACTCGCCCCCGGAGCTGCCCGAGCTCTTGCGCGGGCTCATCTACGGTTGACCGAGCCGATGGAGGCGATCGTGATCGTCCACCTGCTCGCCGCCTGCGTCTGGGTCGGAGGCTCGGTCGCGCTCGTGTTCGCGGGAGTCCCGGCGATCCGCGTGCTGGAAGGGGAGCCCCGGGGGCGCGCGATGAAGGAGCTGGGGCTGCGCTGGCGCCCGATCGGCTACAGCGCGCTGCTCGTGCTCGGCGTCACCGGCGTCGCCCTCGCCGCCCACGACTGGAGCGAGGGTCGCTCTCCCTTCAAGACCGTGCTCTGGATCAAGGTCGCGCTTTCGATCGCGCTCGTCGTCGCCTCCTACCTCCACAACTACGTCTACGGACCGCGGCTCCAGGACGAGATTCGCGAAGGCCGCCCGACGAGGAGCCGCCCGACGCTCGTCGCCGTCGGCTGGATCAGCCTGGCGCTGACGATCACGGTGCCGATCCTCGGCGCGATCCTCGCCGACCTGGCCGGCTGAGTCAGTCGTCGAGGAAGCCGAAACGGCTCTCGCGAGCGGCGGCCTGACCGCCGCGCCAGCGACGGAAGAGATCCCCGGGCACCTCGAGCCCGAGCAGGTCGATCAGCTTGCCGACGGTCTGATCGACGATGTCCTCGATCGACTCTGGCTGGTGGTAGAACGCCGGCATCGGCGGGGCGATCACGGCTCCCATCTCGGCCAGCTGCACCATCGAGCGGAGATGGCCGAGATGCAGCGGCGTCTCGCGCGGAACGACGATGAGCGGACGGCGTTCCTTCAGCGTCACGTCCGCTGCTCGGACGAGCAGGTTGTCGCTCAGCGAGTGCGCGATCGCCGACACGGTCTTCACCGAGCAGGGCACGACGACCATGGCGTCGAGCCGGAACGACCCGCTCGAGGGCGCCGCGGCGATGTCGCGGTAGCGGTACACGACATCGGCGAGCTCCTCGATCTCCGTCGGGTCGCGGCCGGTCTCGAGGCTGATCGTCTGGCGTGCCGCCGGGGTGAGGACGAGGTGGGTCTCGAGCTCGGAGAGCTCTCGAAGCACCTCGAGCAGGCGGATGCCGTAAACGGCCCCCGAAGCGCCCGACATGCCGACCAGCAACCGCATCATCTGTGCATCTTGCCGGGTCGTGGCGGGTTCAACCAGCCCACCGGTTCGTGATCGGGGTGCGCCGGTCGCGCCCGAAGGCCTTGGGGCGCAGCTTCACCCCCGGCGGCGCCTGGCGCCGCTTGTACTCGGCGCGGTCGATCATCGCGATCGCGCGCTCGACGACCTCGGGGTCGAATCCGTCCTCGGAGAGCTCGTCCCGGGAGCGGTCGAGCTCGACGTATGCCTCGAGCACCGGGTCGAGCTTGTTGTAAGGGGGCAGCGAGTCCTCGTCGAGCTGGTCGGGACGGAGCTCCGCGCTCGGCGCACGCTCGATGATCGTCGCCGGGATCAGCTCGCGGCCGGCCCGCTCGTTCAGCCGGCGGGCGAGCCGGAAGACATCGGTCTTGAACACATCCTTGAGCAGCGCGAACCCCCCGGCGAGGTCGCCGTAGAGCGTCGAGTAGCCGACCGAGAGCTCCGACTTGTTCCCGGTTGCGATCACGAGCCAGCCGAACTTGTTCGAGAGAGCCATCAGGAGGGTGCCGCGGATGCGCGCCTGCACGTTCTCCTCGGCCAGGTCGCGCTCGCGGCCGGCGAACGACGGCGCCAGCGCCGCGTCGAAGGCCTCCACCATCGGCTCGATCGGAACCTCGCGGAAGTCGATGCCCAGGGACTCGGCCAGGCGCGCTGCGTCCGAGCGCGTGCCCTCGGAGCTGAACCGCGAGGGCATCGAGACGCCGTGGACGCGCTCCGCGCCGAGGGCGCCGACGGCGATCGCCGCCGTCAGGGCCGAGTCGATGCCGCCGGAGAGGCCGATCACGACGTCGCCGAAGCCGTTCTTACGCACGTAGTCGCGCAGGCCGAGCTCGAGCGCGAGCCGCATCTGCTCGAGATCATCGAGGGGTTCGGCCGGCGCCGGGCGCAGGAATGCCGACTGCCCGCGCGGCGGCTCCAGGACGACCTCGGCGGGCGACGGCAGATCCGCGCGCTCGCGTGCGAGCGCCCGGCGGCGGACGTCGCGGAGGCGGCGCCCGACGGCGGTCGCCGGGTCGAGATCGACGAGCAGCAGCTCCTCCTCGAAGCTCCCTGCCCGTGCCACCAGCTCTCCTTCGTCGTCGAGGACGACCGAGCCGCCGTCGAAGATCAGCTCGTCCTGCCCGCCGACCATGTTGCACAGGGCGAAGAAGCAGGAGTTGTCGCGCGCCCGCACGCGCAGCATCTCCTCCCGCTCGAGGCCCTTTCCGACGTGGAAGGGCGAGGCCGAGATGTTGACGACGAGCTGCGCGCCGGCGAGTGCAAGATCGGTGGCGGGCGGCCCGGGCTGCCAGACGTCCTCGCAGATGGTCGGCCCGACGACGACGTCACCGAAGCGAAGGAGCAGCAGGTCGCGGCCCGAGGCGAAGTACCGGTTCTCGTCGAAGACGCCGTAGTTGGGCAGGAAGCGCTTGCGGTAGACGGCACGGACCTCCCCGGCGGCGAGGACGTAGCAGGCGTTGTAGAGGTCGGCGTCGAGGTGCGGGGCGCCGACGAGCACGGTGATGCCGTCCGTCGCTCGAGCCAGGCCCTCGACGGCGCGGCGCGCCGCCCGCACGAACGCCGGGCGCAGCAGGAGATCCTCGGGCGGATAGCCGGTCACCGCCAGCTCGGGGAAGAGCACCAGGTCGGCGCCGGCCTCGCGCGAGCCCACGAGGAGCTCGGCGATGCGGGCGCTGTTGCCGTCGAGATCGCCGACAACGCTGTTGATCTGTGCGAGCGCGAGCCTCAAGGGTCCTCCCGGCTAGTTTTCTCCTCTCGATCTAAAACTCTAGCGCGAGTCGCCGCGCGCCACCTGAAAAAGAGCGCGGCCCCGAGTGCGAACAGCCCGAAGCCGACCGCGACGAGCCAGTGCCGGCCGCTCGAGTTGCCGATCCCGACGAGCACCGCGGCGGCGGCGAAGAGCACGATCGCCCCTGCCCGAAGCCTTTCTCCGCCCATCGGAGGAGCATAGAGCGATCGCTCTTGACGCTGTGGTTAGCGATCGCTAAGCTAGCGCGAACTAACTTAGTGGCTGCTAACCGGGGAGAGAGCTGATGAAGGCGAGGATGTTCGCGGAGGAAAACCGGAAGTGGTGGACGCTGGCGGCGGTCGCGTTCGGCCTCTTCATGATCATGCTCGACAACACCGTCGTCAACGTGGCGCTACCGGCGATCCAGCGCTCACTCGGCCTCCAGGTCTCGGAGCTCGAATGGGTCGTCACCGGCTACGCGCTGACCTTCGGCGCCTTCATGCTCACCGGCGGCAAGCTCGCGGACCTGTTCGGCCGTCGGCTCGTGTTCGTGACGGGCCTCGTCATCTTCACGGGCTCCTCGCTCGCCTGCGGGCTCGCGGGCGGAGCGAGCATGCTGATCGCGGCTCGCGTCGTCCAGGGGATCGGCGCTGCGCTGATGAACCCGGCGACGCTCTCGATCATCACGGTCACCTTCCCCGCCCGCCAGCGCGGCACGGCGATCGGGATCTGGGTGGGCGTCTCCGCGCTCGCGCTTGCGATCGGCCCGCTCGTCGGCGGGTTGATCACCGAGCACATCAACTGGAACTGGATCTTCTTCATCAACGTCCCGATCGGGCTGCTCGGGATCGTCGCCGCGTACGTCTTCATCGACGAGTCGCGCGATACCTCGGCCGAGCAACGCCTGGACCTCCCCGGCCTCGTCACCTCGGCGCTCGGCCTCTTCGCCCTGATCTACGCCCTGATCGAGGGCAACAACTACGGCTGGACGTCGGCCCGGATCCTCACGGCGTTCGCGATCGCAGCCGTGTCGCTCGGCGCGTTCGTCCTGCTCGAGCTGCATCAGCGTCTGCCGATGCTCGACCTGTCGCTGTTCCGGAACCGCACCTTCGCCGGCTCGAACGCGGTCATGCTGCTCGTGGCGCTCGCGATGTTCGGCGTCTTCTTCTACATGTCGCTGTACATGCAGCAGATCCTCGGCTTCTCGCCCGTTGAGGCAGGCGCGGCCTTCCTGCCGATGACGGTGCTGATCGCCTTCGTCGCGCCGGTCGCGGGCCGGAGCGCCGACCGCTTCGGCTCCCGTTATCTGGCCAGCACCGGGATGGTGCTACTCGCGCTCTCGCTCTTCCTCTTCTCGCGGCAGGGCGTCCACTCCGACTTCTGGCACCTCCTGCCCGCGATGCTGGCGGGCGGCATCGGGATGCCTCTCACGATGACGCCGACGAGCACCGCGGCGATGTCGGCAGTGCGGATGGACAAGGCAGGCGTCGGCTCGGCGGTGCTGAACAGCGCCCGCCAGGTCGGCGGCTCCCTCGGCATCGCGCTCATCGGCGCGATCGTCGCCTCCGGCCTCTCCAGCCGCCTCGCCGCCGGAGAGCCCCGGCCGCTCGCCTTCGTGAACGCGCTCCACTCCGCGCTCGAGGTCTCGGCGCTGATCGCGCTCGCCGGCGCGGCCGTCGCCTTCCTCACGGTGCGGAAGCCTGTCCGGCCGCAGGAAGCGCACGGCCCGGCGCTCGTGGAGGTGTGATGGCGGTCGCCCCCCGGTCCCGCCTCACAGCCGACGAGCGCCGCGCGGGAGTCCTCGACGCCGCCTGCCGCGTCTTCTTCAACAAGAGCTACCGCGGGGCCACGACCGCCGAGATCGCTCGCGAAGCCGGGATCACCGAGCCGATCCTGTACCGGCACTTCGGCTCGAAGCGCGACCTCTACCTCGCCTGCCTCGACGAGGCCTGGCGCCAGTTCCGCGAGTTCGCCGAGGAGGCGCTCGAGCGTGACCCGTCGGGCTGCCTCGGCGCGATCGCCGACGCCTTCATCGCCAGGCGGGCGAAGCTTCGGCTCGTCGACCTCTGGATCCAGGCGCTGACCGAGGCCTCCGAGGACCCGCCGATCGCCAAGGCTCTTCGCGCCCAGGTTCGGGTGGTGCACGACTTCTTCGCCGACGTGATCCGGCAGGGGCAGGCGGACGGCGTGGTCAACCCCGACCGCGACCCGGTGGCCGAGGCGTGGATCTTCGTGGCAGGCGGGCTGCTCGCAACGATCGACCACCGGCTCGGCGGCCTCCTCGGCAGCGAGATCGACGGCGTGCGTGCCTCACGCCGCGCGTGGATGCGGGCCGAACCTCAGGAGCTCGCGTAGTACGGATAGACGCCGCCGCGGACTCCGAGTTCCGGGCTCGCGAGCCCGCGGCGGACGTAGCCGGCGGGAGGCGCCGAGCAGGTGAGACCGATTCCCTGGACGAAGTTCGCGACGCTGTGCGGCGTCCCGGGATCGGGGACGAGCCCGATCGCGATGTCGACGTAGTTCGAGCCGAGGCACCAGCCGATCTTCGGGCGTGAGTCGTAGGGCTGCGGGGCCGCCTCCCACCGGCGGACGTAGGGGGCGAGGTGCTTCGCGCTTAGCGGCGCGCGGCCGCACGCGGGGGCCACGACCGCGCCGCCGATCGCCTGCGCGGGCCCGAAGGCCGCCATCTGCGACCTGCTGGGATAGCCGCCGGCGGCGATCGAGACGACCCGGCCGACAGCGTGCGCGCCGGCGAATGCGAGCAGCCTGTCGATCGTCGGTCGTGCGAAGTCGACGAATGCGAGGTCCCACACGACCGGGTCGCGGTCGAAGGCGTTGAGCGGCCGGCCGTTCTTTTCGAACGGCTGCAGGCCGCCCTGGGCGAGCTCGAACCGGAAGCCGGTCTCCGCCTGCCAGACGAGGGCGTCGCCGCCGTCTGGATAGACGACGATCGTCTCGCCCGGGGGGATGCACTTCCGGTAGAGCCCTTCGGTGAAGAACGGGAGCCGGGGGGGACGGGTGACGGTGTAGGCCGAGGGCGCCCAAATCGAAGGGACGAGCACGGCCATCGCCAGAGCCGGGAGCAGGTAGGGCCGGCGGAACACCCAGCCCTTCGTCGAGCCGGTCCAGAGCGCCACGATCACGGCCGCGGCAAGCGCCTCGAAGATCCCGAGCCGGAATGGAAGCGTGTCCTTCAGCACCGGCACGTGCGACGCCGCCGTCCACCACGGCAGGCTGAAGAGGGTGTGCCCGTCGACGACCAGCGTCGCACCGAGCGTGGCGACGAAGGCCGCCGCGAACGCAGCCAGGGCGAACCGAGCTCCGGGGGAGCGCCTCTGGCGAAACGCGTAGGCAGCCAGGATGAGCACGGTCGGGATCCCGAGGTAGGCGCTCCGACTCGAGACGCGGGCCGCGAACGAGGGCAGGTCGTGCCCCCCGGCGCCGATGACTGCGTTCGGGACGAACGCTGCGAGCGCGTCCGTTCCGAGCTCGTCGAGCCCGGTCAAGGCTGCGCCGGACTCGAAGTGGGCGAGCAGGTAGTAGAGGAACGGAGCCGCGAGCACCGCCGCAAGTCCGTAGCCGGCGGCGATGGGGCCGAGCGCCGACCGGAGCCCGGGCCGTAGCTCCCGAACGAACGCGAAGGCGAGAGCGAGCGACGCTGCGAGGGCGATCGTGACGGTCGCCGTGAACTCGGTCGAGATGGTGAGCTGGAGGGCGATCAGCACCCCCAGGCGCCACGCGAGCGCCCTCCCGCCGAGGTCGCCTCGCAGGTGCCGGAGGACGACGAGGGCGATCAGCGGGAAGACGAAGACCGCGCTGAGATTGATGTTGCCCGGATCGACCTGTCGCAGGACGGCGGTCGAGAAGCCGAACAGGTACCCGCCGACGACCCCCGCCCACACCGACCGGGTCAGGTAGCGGCACAACAGGTAGCCGGTCCAGGCAGACAGCGCCGGCATCAGGACGCCCGCAACGTTGTACGAGGCGATCGGGCCGATGAGCGCTGTCAGCGGTGCGAACGCCAGCGCCAGACCGGGAGCGGACGGCGTCCAGGCGATGTTGACACCGACAGGCGCATAGACCGCGTGTGAGACGAGCGGATTCGTCCAGGTCGAGATCGCGTGGGGCCACCAGGCGAACGACCAGATGTAGATGGGCGCGTTCTCGTTCCCGAAGACGACCCGACCCGGGTGAGGCCAGAGGCGCCAACCGAAGTACGCGACCGAGACGGCCACGTAACCGACGAGCGTAAGCACGTTAGCCCGCCGGTGCACGGTACGTGATCGTACGGGACGGGTTCCGCCGCCTCGCACCCCTCGGGGGAACGCGACTGCGTTCTACGATTCCGGCGTGAGCACGTCGCGCGTCCCGATCCTGCTTCCGTGTCACGGCGGATCGGCCCAGGGAGTCCGTGCCGACGACGTCGCCGCCGCGCTCGAGACGAGCGGCCTCGCCGAGCTCGTCGGGGACATCGAGGCGATCGTCGCAGCTGCCCGGGAGGGACGGGAGGTGATCGCGCTCGACGGCTGCTCGGCGAGCTGCCAGGCGCGCCTCCTCGACGCTCGCGAGGTCAAGACGCTGAGGACGCTCAACCTGACCGACGGGCCGCAGAGCGGCGAGGAGGTCGCCCGCTCCTCGTCGGTCGAGGAGCTCGAGGCGGCATCAGGGCCGGTCAAGCGGAGCCGCCGGGCGATGATGGTCTTGCCGGGAGAGCTCTCGAGCCGAAGCACGCACTCGCACGAGGACTACCTGCTGGCGCTGGACATGCTCACCTCGCCTGTCGTCGAGTGCGGTGCGCTCGTCGACGCTCCGACCTTCGCGGCGCACGTCGCCCACATGCTCGGCGTGTCGCGGCCCGCCGCCGGCGAGATGCTCGGCCGTCTCGCTGACGCCGGCTACATCCGCCGCGGCCCCCACAAGGACGTCCTCTTCACGCCCGAGGGCAGGACGGCCGCCGACGCCGCCCTCCGCAAGCAGCGGATTCTCGAGCGGTTCGCCTTCGACACGCTCGGCTACGGCCTCGACGAGTGCTACGAGCAGGCGCGGGGGATCGCCCCGAGCTTCACCGGAGACGCACCCGAGCGCGTCTGGGCCGCACTCGGTCGGCCCGACCGCTGCCCGCACGGCTGGCCCACCGACCCGGAGCGCGCCCGTCAGGAGGCGCGAGGCCTGGTGTCCCTCGCCGCGGCTCCACCGAGCACACCGGTGAAAGTCGAGCGGGTCGACGAGACGAGCCGCGACCGCCTGCGCGCGCTCCTCGACTCCGGGGTCAGCCCCGGCGGGCAGCTCGCCGACGTCACCGTGAACGAGGCGGCCGAGCTGGTCACCTTCGCGGGCCGCGGCGGCAGGCGCAGCTCGATCAGCCTCGCGCTTGCCGGTGCAGTGCTCGTCCGTGCCGCGTAGGTCGACCGAGCCGTTCACGCGAGGGGCGCTCTTCGCCGGGGCAGCCCGCCTCGGCGCCGGAGTCCTCGCCGCCGGACCTCTCGCCCGCGCGGCCGCGACGGCCGCAGCAGCCGGCGGGGAGGTCCATCGGTACGTGTCCCGTCCCGACCTGATCCCGCCGAAGCTGACCGTCGTTCGGCACCGGAGCGGAACGGCACCGGGACTGATCTTCCTCGCGCCCTCATCGGGCCCGGGCCAGCGCGGGGCGATGATCGTCGACGACAGCGGAGAGCCGGTCTGGTTCCACCCGACGGTTCCGGAGACCGCCATGAACCTGAGGGTCGGCCTCTATCGGGGCGCGCCGGTGCTCAGCTGGTGGGAGGGCAAGACGAAGCACGGGCTCGGGGTGGGGGACCACGTCGTCTTCGACCGCTCATACCGGGAGATCGCGCGCTTCCCGGCCGGCGGCGGCCTCGGATCCGACCTCCACGAGCTGGTCCTCACTCCTGCGGGGACCGCGCTGATCACAGCCTACGACATCCCGGTCGTCGACCGTTCCAGCGTCGGGCACCGCCGCGGCCGCGTGATCGAAGGGGTCGTGCAGGAGCTCGAGGTGCCGAGCGCGCGGGTGCTGTTCGAGTGGCGCAGCCTCGAGCACGTCGCCCTGACGGAGTCGTACTCGCGGGTCGCCCCGGCGTTCGACTACTTCCACGTCAACTCCGTCGATGCCGACGCCGACGGCAACCTGCTCGTGTCTGCGCGCAACACCTGGACCGTCTACAAGGTCGACCGCGGAACCGGGAAGGTGATCTGGCGCCTCGGCGGCAAGGAGAGCGACTTCGAGCTGGGGCCGGGAACCCGGTTCGCCTGGCAGCACGACGCCCGCCATTACGCCGACGACGGCGTGATCACCCTGTTCGACAACGCCGACGACCCGCAGGTGCAACCCCAGTCGCGCGGTCTCGCGATCGCGCTCGACACCTCGAGGATGCGAGCGACGCTGGCCCACGCCTACACGCATCGACCGGCGATGCTCGCTCACGCGTTCGGCAGCGTCCAGGGTCAGCCGAACGGCAACGTCCTCGTGGGCTGGGGCACCGAGCCCTACTTCACCGAGTACACGGCAGGCGGCGAGCCGCTGCTCGACGCCAAGCTTCCCCACGGCGGCCAGAACTACCGCACGCTTCGCTACCCGTGGCATGCGACCCCGGCCGAGCCGCCTCGGCTGGCGGCGCGCCCGGACGCGACCGGTCACCGTCTGTACGCGAGCTGGAACGGCGCCACCGACGTGCACGCGTGGCAGGTGCTCGCCGGCGGGCGGTCGGACGCACTCTCCGCGCGGCTCACGGCGCCCCGTCGCGGCTTCGAGACCGTGCTGCATCTCCAGCCGGGAGACCGCTTTGCGGCGGTCGTCGCGCTCGACGCAACCGGAGCTCCGCTCGGCCGCTCGGCGACGGTCGCGCTGTGAGCCCGCGCCGGCCGCGCCCGCAGGACCCGACGGTGGCAATGCCCCCTCGGCAGTAGGATGGCGGGAGCGGCACGGACGCGAATCGATGCCCGCGCCCGATCTAGTGGTATGAGCACCCGGGACAAAACCGGTCTCGATGGACCCGTCGAAAAGCGCGGGACGGAGCGGCTGCTCTTCGCGGTTGAGCTGAAACCCGGCTCGCGCGAGGCAGCAATGAGGCTTCTGCAGGCCGGGCCGCCCTTCGATCCTGCCGAGACGGCTCTTGCCGCACACGATGCGTTTCTCCTCGACGACGAGGCGGTGTTCTTCTTCGAGACCGATGACCTCGATGCGCTCGCCGAACAGGCGCAGGGATTCTGGGAGTCGGGAACCGCGTGGCGCGAGCTGATGACCGGGAACGTTCGGCTGGCCGAGCACGTGTACACCTGGACGCGCTCCAGCTCCGGCTGAGCTCACAGAGACGTCACTCGTCCGCTTCTCCGGTCACCCGTCCGCAACCCTGCATTGTGCGGCCAGGTGCTCGATGTGCTTGTTGACGGTGCCGCAGGGGACGAGGAAGGGCTTACTCGTGCATCGGACCTCCAGCATCTGCTTGCCTGCGTCGTAGGCCCACTCGATGGTGAAGCCGCGTTTCGACGCCTCGCCGGCGTCCCCCTCGACGGCAATGCCGTACTCCTGCCCGATCAGATTCCTCACGCGCCCCCACATCGAGGCATCGACGCCGGAGTACGTCAGACGGTCACAGGCCACCCCACCTCACCCCCCGCCGGGCAGTCCCCCGGCATCGTGCGCCGACCCTCTGGTGCGCGCATCCTAGCTCCCTCAGAAATCGAACGGCACGACGGTCACGCCGAACCTGCGCGGTCAGGAGCTGCCGGATCGAGGACAGGTCTCCGGGACGGTTGAGCGATTGCAGGGTGGGCCTCGACCCGCCGGACGCGCCGGCACATGTGGGGAAGGTTCGGGTGAGCTTCCCGAGGCCCGGCCTCTCGACCACCTGCTTACCGCC
>DATIYE010000107.1:0-12498 GCA_035517795.1 Gaiellaceae bacterium
GGCCCGGTGCCGACTCCGAACACGTGGCCCGTATGCACCGCGTCCAGGACGTAGCCCCAGACGCCGACCGCGGCCAGTCCCGCTGCGCCGCCTGCCGCGCCCAGGACCGCGATCCGTCTCCCGCGCGCGAGAGCGCGCCACGCGAGCACGGGGAGCACGAGAGCGGTCGTGAGCTTTACGCCGACGCCCATCCCGACGGCGGCGCCTGCAAGGGCGGCCTCGAGGCCGCCGCCCCCGAGGAGGAGGCAGCACGCGACGGCGGGGAACGATGCCGCAACGAGGTCGTTCTGGGCGGTCGTCGCCTCGAGAGCCACCAGCGAGAACGTGGCGAAAAGGAACCCTCCGCAGGCGGCTGCACGCGTCCCGAACCCGAGGCGACGCGCTGCACCGAACACGGCGACGAGGATCGCGAGCTCGGCCACGAACTGCGGGATCGCGATCAGCGCGCTTCCGCCGGTCGCGACGAACAGGAACAAGAGCTGCTGCTCGGCGAACGGCTGGAACTCGTTCAGGCGCACGGTGGGAGCGTCCGGGATCCAGTAGATGCCGCCGTGCTGCGCCCAGGCCGCCGCCTTCGGCAGGTGATAGGCGAGCGCATCGCCGTTATTCGGCGGCACGGCGAGCGCGAGCAGGAGCTCGTAGCCGAGCAGCGCCCCGACCACGAGAGCGAACACGGCGGTGGGTGGATCGCGGAGGATGTCCCGGGCCGCCGCCCATCCGGCGCCGACCGGGAGGCCCGGCCGGCCGCGCACCCACCACACGCCGGCCGAGCCGGCCAGGATCGCGGCCTCGGCGACCGCGAGCCCGCTGCGCGTCACCTCGTGGAACGGGGAGAGCGCGAGGGTCACGACGCCGATATTCGCGACGAAGGCGAGGTAGGCTGCAAGCAGCGTCGAGACCGGGCTCGGGATCCGTGCGGCGGCAGCGAAGAGAACAGACGAGGCGACCGCCGACGCGATCAGCAGCAGCCCTGGCATCGATTCAGTCTCGCACGGCCCGTGGAGGGCGCCGATGCGGCAGGGGCGCCCCGGAGGCGCCCCTGCCGCACCTCACAGCCGGTCTACGAAACCGAAACCCCGGCAGCCGCGCTCGAGTCGCTCGAGAGCGGGGGAACCTGCCGGGCGCCCCAGACGTGCGCTCGCTTCGCGGTGAACGTCGCGGTCGTCGGGTCGAACCCCGGGGCCTTGAAGAACCCGCTGGCCGAGAACACGACGCCCACGCCCTCGCCGGCCTTGAGGTCGGAGAAGCCGATCCGAGCGCCGTGGCGGCCGCGCAGGTAGACGGTGTGGTCGTCCACGCCGATCGTCACGGTCGCGTTGTTCAGCACCGTGTCGTAGGGGCCGGTGCGCTTCACGCTGAGCGAGAAGCTGTTGGAGCCGACGTCGCTGATCGTCCCGCCGATCCAGTGGCAGTTGCAGAAGACGTGGATCTTGAGGGCCGTGAGGCTCGACGGGTCGGATCCGGCGGCCCGGACGGCGACCAGGTCGCCGTTCTGGATATCGGCGAGTGCGATCGGGCCGCGATGCGGCCCCTGGTTGATGCGGGTGCGGTCGAGCACCGACACGCTGACGGTCTGACCGTTCAGCGAGCCGTCATTCGGGCCGGCCCAGAGGACGCCGATGCTGAGCGAGTCGGACTCGACGTTGCTGACCGACCCCGCGAACCAGTGCTGCGGGCCGAGCTTGTGCGCCGGATCGGGCGCGGCATTCGGCTGCGGCGTGGTGGTCGTCGTCGAGCTGTTGACCGAAGTCGTCGTGGTCGTGGTCGTGGTCGGAATCGTCGTCGTGGTCGTGGTCGTCGTCGCAGTGGTCGTCGGAGTCGCGTCGGCGGTTGCGAAGCCGGCGACGGAGAGGAAGACCCCCACGGCGAGAATCGAGATCAGTCTGCGCATGGTCTTCTCCGTTGTTCGTTGGGACGGGAGGGGAGTTGCTGGATTCATCCTCGGCACCGACGGTTATCCGGACGTCTCCCGAACGTAAAGCGCACGCAAGGTCGTCTAGTCTTCGATCGCAACGCTCAAGGAGGGCCAATGGCCGGTTTGATGAGTCGCACCTCGGATATCGCCAAGGCGAAGTTCTCGAAGCTGCTCGACCACGCGGAGAACCCCGAGGAAACGCTCGACTACGCCTACGAACAGCAGCTGCAGCAGCTCCAGAACGTCAAGCGCGGCATCGCCGACGTGACGACCGCGAAGAAGCGCCTCGAGATGGAGAGCTCCGCGACGCAGCAGCAGCTCGCGAAGCTCGACGATCAGGCGCGCCAGGCGCTCGCCGCGGGGCGCGAGGATCTCGCCCGCGAGGCGCTGACGCGCAAGGCGGCACTGCAGAGCCAGGTCGACTCGATCAACCAGCAGGAGCAGCAGCTCGCCGACCAGGAGGAGAAGTTGGTGACCGCCGAGCAGGCGCTGCAGACGAAGGTCGAGGCGTTCCGGTCGCAGAAAGAGGTGATCAAGGCGCAGTACTCGGCCGCCGAGGCCCAGGTGAAGATCGGCGAGGCGGCGACGGGGATCGGCGAGCACATGGCCGACGTGGGGCTCGCGGTCCAGCGCGCGCAGGACAAGACGCAGCAGATGCAGGCGCGCGCCGCCGCGGTCGACGAGCTGACAGCGAGCGGGGCGCTCGAGGACTTCACCTCGACGAGCGACGACCTCGACCGCCAGCTGGCGGCAATCTCGCAGGGAGGCCAGGTCGACGAGGAGCTTGCGAAGATGAAAGCTGAGCTGGGCACGGGTTCGGACAGCGGAGGTCCGGGAGCCGTAGCAGCGCCGCGCTCGGATCCCCCGGCGATCGGAGGTGACCGGTGATCGTGCGCGTGATGGGAGAGGGCCAGTACCGGGTGGACGACTCGATCTCGACGCGACTCGAGGAACTCGACGCAGAGACCGCACGGGCGCTCGAGGCCGGCGACCAGACGGCCCTGAACAGGGCGCTGGCGGCGCTCGCGACGGCGGTGCGGGAGAACGGCGACCGCCTCGACGACGACCATCTCGCTCCCTCGGATCTGGTCGTGCCCCCAGCCGACCTGACGCTCGACGAGGCCAACGACCTCATGCACGGCGAGGGTCTGATCCCCGATCTGCTCTAGCCGCCGCCGTCAACGCCGGGCGACGGTTCCACGGGTCCCGGACACGGCGTCGAACGTACCATCCTCCGGGGAGAAGGGCGGGACCGGGCACGCAATCGGCCCGTTTGCAGGGAGAAATGATGCTACCGATTTGTGTTGCGACCGGTGCGCCTGCTACGGTGCGCGGCCAATGACGTGCCGGGCCCTGTCAACAGGCCGGTCTCGTTGTCGAACGGGGTCAGTCCCACGGAGCAGGCGTTGGGTGCTTCTGCTTTGCCTTGCCGCCGTGCTGACGGCGCTGGCGGGCGCGGCTCCCGCATTCGGGACCTCCCCGATAGACGAAAAGAAGGCCGAGGCCCAGCAGGTCTACGGCGAGATCATCCAGCTCGACCAGAGCCTGAGCGCAGCCGACGAGCAGATCAACCTCGCGAACATCCGGCTGGCGAACGTCGAGGCCGAGCAGAAGGTGAACCGCCACGAGTTGATCGTCGCGCGGCGGAACCTCGGCCGGAGCCGCAAGCTGATCATGAAGCGGCTCGTTTCCCTCTACACGGCGACCCAGCCGACCACGCTCGACCTGATCCTCGGCTCCACCAGCCTGAACGATCTGATGACGCGAATCGACAACGCCGACCGGCTGTCGCGCGAGGACAGCCTCGTTGTGCACCAGGTCGAGAGCTTCAAGGCTGCCGTCGTCCAGCACGCCGGGGAGCTGAAGGACGAGCGAGCGTACGCCCGGAGGCTCGTGGCGAGACGGCAGGCGGTGAGGCAGTCGGTCGCCGACCGGCTCTCCGAGCGCCAGCGGCTGCTGACCTCGATCAAGGGTGAGATCTCGACCCTCGAAGCGCAGGCTGCCGCCCGCCAGCTGCTGATGGCGAAGGAGGCGCAGGCCCGAATCGACCTCGCCCAGGCCCAGCAGGCGCAGCAGGTCCAGGACACCGTCGTCGGCGCCACCGCATCGGCCCCGGAGGGCGTGACCGTCGATCCGAGCTCGCCGTTCGGGAGCCAGGTGGTGTCGATCGCGATGTCCTACATCGGCACTCCTTACGTCTGGGGCGGCGCCGCACCCGGGGGCTTCGACTGCTCGGGCCTCGTGATGTACTCGTTCGAGCAGCTCGGCGTCTCGCTTCCACATTCGTCGTACGCGATGTGGGACTACGGGGTGCCTGTTCCGTACGACCAGCTGCAGCCGGGCGATCTCGTCTTCTTCGACGGGCTCGGTCATGTCGGGCTCTACATCGGGGGCGGCGAGTTCGTGAACGCTCCGTACACCGGCGCCTTCGTCCGCGTCGACAGCCTCACGAGCGGCTGGGCGGCGGCGAACTACGTCGGCGCCCGTCGGATTACGTAGCCCGGGGAGAAAGGTGTTGCCCGCTCGGGCTTGAACCCGACCGGCGTGTCTCGTACTTTTGCCGCGATGGCGCGTGTGCGGAACCTTCTGCTCGGCCTGCTGCTCGTGCTCGGAGCGCTCTTCTGCCTCGCCGACGCGGCGCTGCTCGCGGTTCGTGTCGGTTGGCCGCACGCCCGGATCATCCCGGGCGGCTCCGCGCTGGCCCGCGTCGAGGTGGCGGGCGTGGGCGAGCACGTCTCGGCGGTTCGCGTGCTCAGCGCTCACGGGCGGAGCATTCCGGCGCATCTCGGCGCGGACCTGATCGAGCCGGGGACGAAGGTCCGCGGCGGGCAGCGGCTCCGGATCGAGGTGACCGTCAGCAGGTCGAGGTGGCTCGGCTGGCTCCTTGGGCGGACCGAGAGGGTCACCGCAGTCGTCCGCACTCCGGCCGCCCGCCTCGAGACGACGCTGGTCCACCCGATCGCCGGCGCTCCTGTGACCGTGCGCTTCAGCCGCCCGGTGAAGGAGATCACGGTGCGGACAGCAGGCGGAGAGCGGGAGAAGTTGCAGCTTCGGGTCGCGCGCCGTCTCGTCCCGCTCGGGATCGCCGCCGCAGACGAGAACGCCGCCGGCACCGCTCTCGTCGCCGGAGCCCCACGTTCATGGGAGCGGGTCCCGGCAGCCGTGCGGGTGAGCTGGTTCCCGGCAGGTCCCGCACCTCGAGTGCTGGTCCGGCCGTCGCCCGCGGACACGCTCGTTCCCTCCCAGCCGATCGTGCTCACCTTCTCGCGGCCCGTGGTGGAGGTACTCGGGCACTCGCGGCCGTTGCTGAAGCCGCGCGTCCCGGGTGTCTGGCGCGAGCCGAACGAGCACACGCTCGTCTTCCAGCCGAGCGGCCTCGGCTTCCCGCTCGGCCGCCGTGTCCACCTTCGGCTGCCGCGAACGCTGCAGGTGATCTCGGGCTCGGACCCGACCGACGAGCAGACGGTGACCTGGCAGGTTCCGCGGGGCTCGCTGCTGCGGATGAAGGAGATGCTCGCCGACCTGGGCTACCTACCGTTGAGCTGGTCCGCGGCGGACGGCCGGGTTCCGCTCACGGCGTCGGCCCAGGTTCAGGCCGCTGTCGATCCTCCGGAGGGGACGTTCTCCTGGAGGTTCCCGAAGACCCCGGCTGCACTCAAGGGGCTGTGGGCCTCGAGCAGCGGACGCCCGATCCTGGTTCGCGGTGCGATCATGGCGTTCCAGTCGGCGCACGGGATGACCCCCGACGGGTTCCCGAGCATGACCGTGTTCCGCGCGCTGCTGCGGGACGAGCTCGCCCGGCGCTCGGCAAGGAGCGGCTACACCTACGTCCTCGTCAGCGAGACGCTGCCGCAGACCCTGACGCTCTGGCACGACGGTCGAGTGTTGCTGCGGACGGCCGTCAACACCGGGATCGAGTCACGTCCCACCGCGCTCGGGACCTATCCCGTCTACGCCCATCTTGCGTCGACGACGATGTCGGGGATCAACCCCGATGGGACGCCGTACAACGATCCGGGCGTTCCCTGGGTCAACTACTTCAACGGCGGCGACGCGGTCCACGGCTTCTACCGCGGCAGCTACGGCTGGCCGCAGAGCCTGGGCTGCGTCGAGGTGCCGGTTCCGACCGCAGCCGAGATCTTCCCGTACGTCAACGTCGGGACGCTCGTGACAGTTACGGCCTGAGGCTCGGCCGCCGGGATTTCGCAACCGTGGGCCGGGCCGGCCGGGGCGGGACAGGACACACCGCGAACTCGCCGTTCAGGATCTTGCGACGGGTCATGCTGTCGAGCTCGTCCGAGAAGGTCCAGCCCACGTAGCGGCACTGCGGGCACTCGCCCGTCTTCGTGCCGAACACGACCCGGGTCTCCCCGCAGGCGAGGCATTCGATCTGCCTCGGCTCGGCTGCGCCACCACGGTGCTGTCTGGAGCTCATGGCTCCTCCTCTCATCGGCATGCGGCCGTGCAGGCATGAGATCGTCCCTCGGACGAGGGACGTCGACTCCGGTTCGGGACGATCGCGCGCGGTGCGGGCCTCCAGAGTTCGAAAGGCATTTCACCACTCCAGTGGAGGGGGCGCGAGGGAACCGGGAGGTTCCCCCGGACAGCCACCCTCACGGAGAGAGAGGGATTTGAACCCGGCGGCAAAGCCGCCCGTCCGCGAAGCGGACCGGTGGAGGGGGCGCGGGGGAACCGGGAGGTTCCCCCGGACAGCCACCCTCACGGAGAGAGAGGGATTTGAACCCTCGACGCGCCTTTCAGCACGTACGCGATTTCCAGTCGCGCTCCTTAGACCGCTCGGACATCTCTCCGAGGGAGAGCAGCGTAGCCGCTCGGCGCGCTCAGTCGTGGATGCGGGCGATCAGCTCTTCGCGCTTGATCACACGGACGCGGTGGCTCGACCGCACGAGTCTCACCTCGTAGCCGGCGTCGCGCGGATAGAGCACCTTGTCGCCGGGTTCGACCATGCCGACGTCCGGGCCGACGGCAGCTACGATCCCCGTCGCGCACTGGGCAGCCTCGTTGATCGGGACGATCAGCCCGGAGGCAGTCTCGGATTCGTCGAGCGGCTGGACGACGACGAAGTCGTCGAGGGGCTCGATGGTGACCTCGAGGCGTGAAACGGGGTCGAGCATGCCTACAGCGTACTCGTCCGTCCAGGACGTGACCGGGAAGCACCACGGTCATCCGATAGGAATCGTCGGGAGCCGCAGGAACGGACGCCTGGCTCGGATAACCGGGCGGATGCTGCGGGGACACGAAGCTGTGGCAGAAGGCTCCGCGGTCGCCGTCACCAGGATCGCGACCGCGATCAGGAACAATCCCGACCGGTGCGCGTCGGTCGTCACGATGTCCCGATCTCGAATCCCGACAAGGTGTTCTTTCCTGCGTTGAGCCTAACGAAGCGCGACCTGGTCGAGTTCTACCTCGACGTCGCCGACTGCGCACTTCCTCACCTGAGACGCCGCCCGTTCCACATGAAGCGCTTTCCGAACGGCGTGGATGGGGAATTCTTCCACCAGAAGCGCGTTCCTGGCGGCCACCCCGACTACGTCGACGAGGTGCCGGTGTCATTCCCGAGCGGCCACTCGACGGTGTTCGCACTTCTCGACAACCCCGCCGCGCTAGCATGGGTCGCGAACCTCGGCTGTATCGAGCTTCACACCTGGCATTCCCGGGTGCCCGAGATCGAGGAACCGGACTACCTCCTGATCGACCTCGACCCGACGAGCGACGGGCAATGGCCGCTCGTCCGCCGGATCGCGCTCGTCGTACGGGAGGTGATGGACGAGCTCGGGCTGGCGTCGTTTCCGAAGACGTCCGGGGCGACGGGTTTCCACATCCTCGCGCCTATCCGCCCGGAGCTGCCGTTCCCCGAGGTGCGGCGGTTCGCCAAGGCGCTTGCGGAGGAGGTCGAGCGCCGGATCGCGGACCAGCGGGTCGCCACGACCACCTGGCGGGTCGCCGACCGCGTCGGGGTGTTCGTCGACTTCGGTCAAAACGCCCGCGATCGGACGATCGCCTGCGCCTATTCGATCCGCGCCGTTCCGGATGCCCGGGTGTCCGCGCCGCTGCACTGGGACGAGGTCGACGCGGTCGATCCGGCCGCATTCACCGTGGGGACGATGCGTAGCCGCGTCGCCGAGGTCGGCGACCCGATGCGCGGCATGTGGCGGCACGCGGTCTCGCTGCGCTCCCGGTTCGAGCGGCTGGGCCTCGACCCACCCAGCCCTAGACCATGAGCTTCTCGACCGACTCGCCGGTTGCGACACCGGCAGGCTGGAGCTCGCGCCAGCTGCAGTCGCGCGCATCCTTGTCCGGACGCCAGCGGATGAGCTTCGTGCCGTGGCGGAAGCGGTTGCCCTGCACCTTGTCGTAGCGCACCTCGACCACCAGCTCGGCCCGGACGCGCGACTCCTCGAGACCGCCTGACCCCCAGCGATTCGGCTCCGAGGCGCGCCACTCCGGGTCCTCCTCGACAAGCGGCAGGAGCTTCTCGGCCACCTCGGAGCGCGACTTCGCCGCCACCGCACACGAGCCGACGTAGTCGAGCTCGCCGTCGTCTCGGTAGAGACCGAGGAGAAGCGTTGCGATCTCCTCGCGCGAGCCCTTCCACCTCACCCCCACGACGACGCAGTCCGCGGTCCGGTGCTCCTTGACCTTCACGACCCCGTCGCGCGAGCCGGGAAGATACGCCACTCCGAGCCGCTTGGCGACCACGCCGTCGAGGCCGAGCGCTTCGAAGCGGTCGAGCCAGCCGCGGGCCTCGGCAACATCGCTCGTGGACGGAGAGAGGCGAAATCCCCGCGCCACACGCTCGAGCTCGGCCCGACGCTCCTCGAGCGTCCGCTGCCACACCGGCTCCCCCCTCCACACGAGCAGGTCGAACACGACGTAGGACGCCGGGACCTCGGCCGAGAGCCGCCGGATCCGAGAGTCGGCCGGGTGGAGCCGCATCTGCATCGCGTCGAAGTCGAGCGCTCCGTCACGGACGATCACCACCTCTCCGTCGAGCGCCGACCGGTCCGGCAGGCGCTCTCCAAGCGGTCGGAGCTCCGGGAAGTACCGCAGCAGCGGCCGGCCGTTCCTCGACCAGAGCGCGAGCTCGCCGTCGAGGTTCTCGAGCACCCCCCGGAAACCGTCCCATTTCGGCTCGTACGCCCAGCCCCCGCCGGCGGGCAGCTCCCGCACGAGCTCCGCCTCCATCGGCGGAAACGGCAGGCTATCCGGGGGCATGCCCGTAAGCCTAGAGCCCACTACCGACTAAGCTCCTGCAGCCAATGGGTCGCATCGCGATCACCGGAGTCGGCGCCGTCTCGCCGCTCGGCCTCGACGCGCCGTCGACCTGGCGCGCCGCCCTGGCAGGCGAGAGCGGCATCGACTGGATCACCGCGTTCGACGCCTCCGAGATCCCGATCAGGATCGCGGCGGAGATCAAGGGATTCGACCCGCTGGCGGTCGCTTCGCCGAAGGACGCCCGGAAGCTCGAGCGCTATGTCCTGATCGCGCTCTCGGCCGCCCGCGAGGCGCTGGAGGACTCGGGTCTCCGCGACTTCGACCCGATGCGGGTCGGCATCATCTTCGGCTCCGCGATCGGAGGGGTCACCCAGATCGCCGAGCAGGCGGCGGTCCTGCGCGAGCGGGGCCCGGATCGCGTTGCGCCGAGCTTCCTGCCCAACGTGCTGGTGGACACCGCTTCCGGGCAGATCGCGATCTCGCTCGGGATCACGGGCATCAACTACGCGATCGTGTCCGCCTGCGCGACCGGCTCTCACGCGATCGGCGAGGCGGCGGAGGTGATCAAACGCGGGGATGCCGACGCGGTGATCGCCGGCGGGACCGAGTCGTGCGTCGATCCGCTGATCATGGCGGGGTTCACCGCAATGCGAGGGCTTGCCTCCGAGAACGAGCATCCACCCCGGGCATCACGGCCGTTCGACGCCACCCGCGACGGCTTCGTCGTCGGCGAGGGGGCAGGAGCCGTGCTGGTCGAGGACTGGGATCACGCCCTCGCGCGGGGCGCCGAGGTCTACGCCGAGGTGCTCGGTTACGGCGCCTCGAACGACGCCCATCACCTCGCCCAACCCGAGCCCGAGGCCGTCGGTGTCGCAGCGATGATGCGCAGGGCACTCGAGCGCGCAGGAGTCGAACGCGAACGGGTCGGGTACATCAACGCCCACGGCACCGCCACCCCGCTCGGCGACGCGGCCGAGACGAGGGCCATCAAGGCCGTGTTCGGAGACCACGCCTACAAGCTCGCCGTCTCCTCGACCAAGTCGATGATGGGGCACACCTTCGGTGCGGCCGGCGCGATCGAGGCGATCCTCTGCGCGATGGCGCTCCGGGACGGGATCCTGCCGCCGACGATCAACTACGAGCACCCGGATCCCGACTGCGACCTCGACTACGTGCCGAACGAACCGCGTGAGGTTCGCCTCGACGTGGCCCTGTCGAACGCGATGGGCCTCGGCGGCCACAACGGCTGCGTCCTGCTCGGCCGGGCGTAGCTGGCTACGGCTAGGGCCTGCGCCCGGTCACCGCGAGGCCGACGCCGAGCCCGACGAGGGCAATCCCGCCGGCGCCGCCGATCGCCTCCAGCCGGCGCGGGGAGGCGACCAGACGGTCGCGAACAGTGCCGGCGGCGAGCCCCCAGGCGCCGTCGGAGACGAGGGCCATTGCGATGAACACCGTCCCGAGAACGAGCAGCTGCACTGGAACGTGGCCGCTCGCGGGATCGGCGAACTGCGGCAGGATCGCGGCGACGAAGACCGCCGCCTTCGGGTTGGTCAGTCCGACGATGAACCCTTCCCGCAGGATCCGCCGGTCCGACCTTGCCGCGACATTCCCGGCCAGGGCAGCCGCAAGCGAACCTCGGCGCCGGTAGGTACGAACGCCCAGCCAAACGAGGTACGCAGCACCGACCAGCCTGACGGCGGTGTAGACGGCAACCGAGCGCTCGACGACGACCCCGACCCCCACGGCGACCGCGACGATCTGGACGTAGACGCCCGCGGAGTTCCCGACGACGGTCGCTAGCGCAGCTCGGCGCCCGAGGACGACGCCCCGGCTGACCACGAACAGCACGCTCGGCCCCGGGATGATGAGCATGACGAAGGCCGCGGCCGCGAACGCGGCGAGGTTCGCAGCGGGCACCATCCGGCCATCGTAGTCGCGTTTTCCGCTCGCGACCGTTACCACTTCGAAAGGAACGGAGGCCCGCATGCGCGCGCCTCCGGAGTAGCGGGGGCAGGATTTGAACCTGCGACCTCCGGGTTATGAGCCCGGCGAGCTACCTGGCTGCTCCACCCCGCGTCGCTGACGCAATCGTACCACCAGACTGGAACCGGGAAGCGCAGCGGCAGCTAGACCGAGAGCCATCACGAGGGTTCCCGCGACGGCGTCCAGGACGAAGTGATTGCCCGTGGCGAGGATCGTGACCACCACCGCTGCGGGGTAGAGGGGAGCGAGGGCCCTGAGCAGCGGGGCGCGTGCGTAGAGCAGCAGGCCGACGGCGACACCGACGCCCCAGCCGGCGTGCAGCGAGGGCACGGCCGCGGCCGGGTCCGAGAGGCCGCCCGAGCCCGGGGAACCGATGTCGATGCCGGAGACGCGGCGGAGCGTGTCTTCGATTCCGAGCCCCGCGACGCGGGGCGGCGCAGTCGGGAAGCGCCAGCAGACGAGGAGTGCGAGCGCGGTGGTGATCAGGAACCCGTTTCTGAAGAGCCTGAACCCGGCGCGGTTGCGGTGGTAGAGCCAGAGGAAGAAGAACCCGGTACCGACGAAGTGGGCGCCGAGATAGAACACGTTCATCACCTCGACGAGCGCGGGCCTCCCGAGGAGACGGCGCTGGAGGGGAGCCTCCCAGGCGAGACCCGTGACGTGCTCGAGCTCGGCAATGCGGCGGGCGTTGGCGAGCGCGAGGGGCCAGTTGGGGGTGAGCACGAGCCGCAGGGCCTCGTAGATGCCCACCGCGGCAAGCACCACTGCGAGCTGCATCAGGCCGTCGTGACGCGACACGAGCTTCTTCACCCCCATCGAGTGTACGAGGCAAGCTGGGGCTGTTCATCTGGATGATTGATTCACGAGATCGTTTGCTTCCGGACGCGAGCCGGGCGCTCCGAGGCATCCGGACACGCGAGGTCGTGGAATCAATCCTCTAGGCTCGGTTCGTGCACCACCTCGTCCTGCTCGCACTCCTCGTCTTCGCCGCCGCCGCCCTCTCCGGGTTCGCTGCAGCGGCACTCCGGGGCCTGGACGCCTGGCGCGCATTCCGCCGCCTCAAGCTGACGTCGGGGCGCGGTCTGGGTGAGCTCGAGCGTCGGTTCGCACAGCTCGAGGCGCGCTCTGCCGGCACGGCCGTGCATGCGCGCCGGATCGAGCAGGCGCAGCGGAACCTGCACGAGTCGCTGGCGGAGGCGGCAGTGATCGGCTCGGCGGCGGGCGAGGTCTGGGCGTTCGTGTCGCTCGTCCGCGGCGCGGTTCCGTCGAAGTAGTCGCCACCGTCCGGGAATATTGTTGCTCGCGCAACTGTTTTGCGATATAGTTGCGTAGTCAATCTTATTGGAGGTCAGAAGCAATGAGCA
>DATIYE010000108.1:0-15945 GCA_035517795.1 Gaiellaceae bacterium
GGGGTCTCCGCGGAGCGATCGCCCAGGAGTCAGAGACCGGGCACGAACTCAGCGGCGAACGGGCCCGAGCTTCAGGCGGCGCCACCACCTGACCGAAGAGACCGAGCGGACTCCCAGGCGGCGTAGGGGCTCCAGCCCGCGTACCGGGCGTCATCTCCGAGCAGCCGCTCGATTCGCATCAGCCGGTTGTACTTCGCGACCCTCTCGCTCCGGCACGGGGCTCCGGTCTTGATCTGACCGATTCGCGTCGCAACAGCGAGATCGGCAATCGTGGCGTCCTCGGTCTCGCCCGAACGGTGCGAAAGCACAGTCTGGTACCCGGCCGATCGCGCAAGCTCGATCGCGTCGAGCGTCTCGCTCAGCGTTCCGATCTGGTTCGGCTTGATCAGCACGGCATTCGCCACGTGCTCGTCGAGGCCGCGCTGGATGCGATCGACGTTCGTCACGAAGATGTCGTCGCCGACGAGCTGAACCCGGTGTCCGAGCCGCTCGGTGAGGTCCGCCCACCCGACCCACTCGTCCTCGGCCAGACCGTCCTCGAGCGACACGATCGGGAAGCGATCGACGAGACCCTCGTACATTCCGATCATCGCGTCGGTGTCGAGCTCGCGGCCCTCGCCGCTGAGGTGGTAGACCCCATCGGAGAAGAGCCCCGAGGGTGCAGGGTCGAGCGCGAGCACAACCGAACCGGTGTGACCGGCGCGGTCGATCGCCTCGAGAATCGTGACGATCGCCGCCTCGCTCGACGGCAGATCCGGCGCAAATCCGCCCTCGTCTCCGACACCGGTCGACAGTCCCCGCTCATGGAGGAGCGACCTCAGAGCCTGATAGGTCTCGGCGGCCAGACGCAGCGCCTCGGCAAAGGTTTCCGCCCCGGCCGGCACCAGCATGAACTCCTGGAGGTCGATCGAGTTCTGCGCGTGCGCACCGCCGTTGACGACGTTCAGCATCGGCACCGGAAGCAACGTGGCCTCGTCCCCGCCCAGCCACCGATACAGCGGCACCCCGGCATCGGCGGCGGCCGCCCAAGCCGCTGCAAGCGACGCCCCGAGGATCGCGTTCGCGCCCAGCCGGCTCTTGTTCGACGTCCCGTCGAGCTCGATCAACGTGGTATCGAGGGCGCGCTGGTCCTCCGGATCGCGCCCGAGAAGTGCGGCGCGAATCTCGGTCTCGACGGCCTGCACGGCTTTGAGCACACCCTTCCCGCCGTAGCGGGACCGGTCGCCGTCGCGAAGCTCGACCGCCTCGAAGATCCCGGTCGAGGCGCCCGACGGCACCGCGGCGCGACCCTGCGCGCCCGAATCGAGCTCGACCTCCACCTCCACCGTCGGGTTGCCCCGCGAGTCGAGGATCTCCTGCGCCCGCACCTCGTGGATCTTCGAGCTCATGACCTCTCCTTTCGGCTATTCACTTGGCTTGGCCATCTGAGCGAGCCTGCGCGCACCGCGCATCGGAGTTCGTCCGGTGTCGGACTTCGGAGAACTGCTCGCCGCCCGATCAGGGACGCAGCTCGCGATCGTGTGATGTGGCACAGCGACCTCCTCGTCGCGCGAGATATACGCTTCGGTAGAGGCCATCAGCGGGGATGCCGCGGCCCGAGGCGAGCCTCTTCGCCGGTGCAACACGCAACGATACCGGTGAGTCTCAGACGGCTGGGAAGAACCCTGGCCGGCGAAATGGACCAAGAGCTGCGGGGTCAGTGCAGCCGGCGTTCCTCGGTTCCGCCCGGCTACGGGTCGATGCCGAGCTTGTGAAGTTCGACGATCGCCGCTCTACGCCACCTGCTCGTGTCGGGCGAGAAAGGAAGCATGAACGGCATCCCGTTCGCTTTCCGGAGCGGCTCCCCGTCACGAAGGACGCGGTAGTGGCCGGGCGTCGGCTCGACAGTGAGCCCAACCGCCTCGAGCCGCCGAATGAACTCGCGGACGTCCTTCCTCATGGGTCCGGGATCCCGATCACCGTGAGGTTGCCGGCTCCGGCTTGGCGGAGTCGAGGCAGCACGCTCACGGACCGCTGGAACTGCTGTAGGGGAGACCCGCGGGGATCAGCTTGCGGCAGGTCGCCAGCGCGCTCTTGTACTGAGGGGAGTTCGTGTCGATCGGGGTCCGGCTGTTGAACGAGACGCCACCGTCCTGAAAGGTCGGGTCGGGGAAGTTAGGAACTCCGTTCGAGCGCATGCATGCGGCGGCCTTGAGGTAGTCCGCCCGAGCGGCAGGGCTGATCGACTGCCCCGGTGAGGGGGCGCCGTTGTTTGGCAGCAGGTGCCTGCACGCCGCGTACGCAGCAGCGTACTGGGGAGAGTTCGGGTCGACTCCGGAGCCCGGGTGGAGCGTGATCTGCGCACTATGCCCGTGGAAGACGGGTTCGGGGAAGTTGGGTTCGCCGTGAGTGCGCATGCACTGAGAGAAGGCGAGCGCGGTGTTGACCGGGCTGGCGCTGGCCGTGCTCGCACTCTGGCTGGTCGACGGCCCGATCGTGGTGGTCGTCGTCGTGCCCAAAGCGGCGACACCCTGATCGGATGAGGACGCACCACCGCAGCCCGTGGCCAGAACCACCGTGCCAAGCACTACGACGACGAGGCCGGCCCGTCGTAACCGGGCGCGCTCTCGCCGCGCCGTCGCCACGTCAATCGATCTCACCGTCTCATCGCACTGGTGCTGGTTGAAACGCTCATCACGACAGGGCATGACTGCCGGGCGAAGCGTTGGGGGGTCGCAAGCGGCCCCACGTATGCCGGCCCCTCGTCCATCACCGCAAGCAGACAAAGATCGAGCACACTGCGAAGCAGCTCCGTTCGCCGCTGGGTGCCAGGTGCCATGCCACACATGATAGCCGCGATACTCTTGCCTCGCAAGGCATTCGAGCAATCGGCTTCGCTCGCCGAGCTCGCGCGGCGGCGATCTCCCTTTCGAATCTGGGCTTCGTGAGCTCGCGAGGGGCGAGACTTCCTCTGGCGATGAGGGCAGCCCTCCCGGGGGCTAGGTTTGTCATGGGTCGATGAGCGCGCAGCGATGGTTTCAGCGTCGGCGGACCGGTGTTGGCTGGAGGCCGGCTGCCTGGCAGGGCTGGGTGATCACGCTTGCCGTGGTCGGTGCGGTGGTCGCCGTGGTCGTTCTCCTACGTGGCTCGTCCGCGCGCATCCCGGTGGTGATCGCGATCATCGCGGCCTACGTAGTCGTCGCGCTCGCGACCGGCGGCTCGAGGCCCGGCGAGGTCCGTTCTCCCGGCGAGCGTCCGATCGAGAGCGAGAGCGACGCGGGCGTCGGCGGGGACGAGCAGCGAGAGGCACTCGGCACGCTCACCGCAGGCCGGTCCGCGGCGGGCTCGCCCGATGAGCCGGCACTTGTCGTCGAGCACCTGACAAAGCAGTTCGGCGAACGCCTGGCGGTCGACGATGTTTCGTTCAGCGTCGGCGTCGGCGAGGTCTTCGGGTTCCTCGGGCCGAACGGCGCCGGCAAGACCACGACGGTGCGCATGCTCGCCACGCTGATCGCGCCGACCTCGGGTCGGGCACGCGTCGCGGGGCTGCCGCTCGACGCGGCAAACGGAGTCGAGGTGCGTAAGCGGATCGCGGTGATGACGGAGAACCCGGGCCTCTACCTGCGATTGACGGTTGCCGAGAACCTGGCGTTCTTCGCCGGTCTCTACGAACTGGCAGAGCCCGAGCAGCGGATCGGGCAGGCGCTGGCGGCTGTCAATCTCGCCGGCCGCGCCGATGATCCCTGCGGCAGCCTCTCAAAAGGTCTCCGTCAGAGGGTCGCGCTCGCACGCACCCTGCTGAGCAACCCGGCGGTCGTCTTCCTCGACGAGCCGACCTCAGGTCTCGACCCCGTCGCATCCCGGGACGTGCACGAGTTGATCGACGGTCTGCGCGAGCGCGGCGTCACCGTCTTTCTCACCACTCACCGGCTCGAGGAAGCCGAACGCCTTTGCGACCGGGTTGCCATCCTCAACACCAGCCTGCGCACGATCGGCCGGCCGGACGAGCTCCGCGACCGGCTCTTCACGAAGACACTGCTCGTCCGCACCGCCGCCCCGCTCGCTTCGCCGGAAACGGTGTTCGCCGTCTCCGGAGTCGACGGCTGGCGCGCCGGTGACACAACCCGCTACGAGCTCACCGTCAGCGACGCGCGCATCGCAGCACCTGCGGTCACGCGCGCACTCGTTGCCGCGGGCGCCGACCTCCTCTCGCTCGCCGAGGCGCGGCACTCGCTCGAGGACGTCTATCTCGAGCTGATCGCCGACGACCCCGAGGCAACTCGATGAGCCTCAAGCGGGTCGGGTCGGTCGTGCACAAGGAGGTCCGTGAGTTCCGGCGCAACCGCTTCGTGATCGGGACGATGGCGGTGCTTCCACTCGTCTTCCTGATCACGCCGATGATCACCATCTTCAAGACCCCCGAGTCGGCGTCCGCCTCCCAGGCCCGAGCAGCCTTCGGAGTCATCTCCCTACTGATGCTGATCATCCCGGTCGTACTCCCACCGGTGATCGCGGCATATTCGGTAGTCGGCGAGCGCGACCAGGGCACGCTCGAGCCGGTCCTCACCGCGCCCGTTCGCGCCTCCGAGCTCCTGCTCGGCAAGGCCATCGCGACGTTCCTGCCCTCCGTCGGGCTCGCCTACACCATCTACCTCGTCATCCTGGTCAGCATCCGGCTCGGGGCCGCCCACGTCATCAGCGACGCCGCCTTCCACCCGCCCCAGCTGCTCGCCCAGGTCCTGTTCATCCCTCTCCTCGCGCTGTGGTCGATCTGGATCGGGATCGGCATCTCCTCCCGAGCCACGGACGTGCGCGTCGCGCAACAACTCGCCACCCTCGCGAGCCTCCCGCTGCTCGCCTTCACGTCCCTCATCTCCTTCCAGGTCATCACCCCTTCCGTCTCGCTCGCAGTCGGCCTCGCGCTCGCCCTCCTCGCGATCGACGTCGCCGGCTGGCGCATCGTCGCCCGCCTCTTCGACCGCGAACGCCTCATCACGGGCCACCCGAACAAGCGCACCCCGAGCGAAGGGGGCTCGATCAGCAGGGGAAGCTGACGTCGATCTCGAGCCCGCCGGCCCAACTCCGTCGTTGAAGCCGGTGGGGTCGGGCCGGTCCGACAACCCAGCGACAACAGCGACGATGCCGCGGGCAATTACGTCTCGGGCAGGAAACGAGTCGAGGACCGCAGGTCGCGCGGGTTCCGCGGAATCGCGGGACTTGGCGTTCTCCGGGGTTTGCCGAACTCGCGCTCGACTCGATCGACGAGCTGTTCGTGCAGGTCGAGCAGGCCGCGCAGGAAGTCGATTACCAGCAGCAGATACTTCTCTCGGTGGGGAAGCTCGGCAGCGGTGCGTTCGGAGTCGTCGAGGCGCCGCCGGACGTCGGCGATGTCGTCGCGCAGGGTGGCGAGGCTTTCACGCGTCACCGCTTCGCCGACGAGGTCGCAGATCAGCAGGCGCAGCAGCGGCTCGCTCTTGAAGGGCGTGACGTTGACCGGCGTGCGCGCGTAGTCGGCGAGCGCCTGTCGGCCCCTGTCGGTGAGCGTGTAGACGGTACGCTCGCGGGTCTTGCCGGGCTCCTTGCGCGTGTCGAGGTAGCCGAGCTTGGCGAGCCGTTTCGGCTCGGCGTAGTACTGGCTCTCGCCGGCCCAGTCGAGGATGCGTCCGTGCCTGGCCATGCGCAGCAGATCGTGCGCGCCTGCACCGCCGCTGCCGACGAGGCCGAGGATCTCGTACGAGAAGAGGCTCAGCTCACTGTTGACGAAGCTACGGTTCATAGTCTATAACTACAGATCGTAGTCTAAGGGAAGGAGCGGCCGTAACCCCGGCTTCGTCCGCCATGACCGGCAGCGCGACCCGTTGGGGGCCGCTCTGGGGCGCACGCCCGTTTGACTGGGCGCTCAGCGAGGACCGGCAGCGCCCCACCTACGAGGCAGCACTCGAGCGGACCGGGCTCGAGCCGGGGCGTCGCGTGCTCGACATCGGCTCCGGCGCCGGCGCCTTCCTGCTTCTGGTCGCCGAGCGCGGCGGCGAGCCCCACGGCATCGACGCCTCCGACGCGCTGATCGAGTTCGCACGCGGGCGGCTGCCCGACGCGGATCTCCGCGTCGGCGAGATGGAAGATCTCCCGTGGGAGGATCAGACCTTCGACCTCGTCACCGGCTTCAACTCCTTCTTCTTCGCCAACGACATCGTCGCCGCCTTGAGGGAAGCCGGCCGCGTCGCCAAGCCCGGAGCACCCATCGTGATCCAGGTCTGGGGCGCGCACGAGCGCTGCGACATCGAAGCGATGAAGCAACTCGCACGCCCCTTCCTGCCGCCGCGGCCGCCCGGTGCACCACCCGACCCCGACCTCTCGCAGCCAGGCGCCCTGCAAGCGCTCGCGACGCAGGCCGGCCTGAGGCCCGAGAGCGAGTTCGACGCGACCTGGGTACTCGAGTATCCAGACGCGGAGACGCTCGGCCGCGCGCTCGTCGCCGTCGCCGGCCTCGTCGTCCTCGCCGGCCCCGAACGCGAACGGGAGCTCAAGACGGCGATCGTCGACGGCCTCGCGGCCTACCGCGCCCCCAACGGGAGCTACCGGCTCTCAAACGAGTTCCACTACCTCATCGCACGCGCATGAGCACCTTCGCCGTCATCCGCGAAGCGGGACCCGGCTGGCACGGCGGAGGCATGTACGAGCAGCCGGAAGCGAACGACCACGCAGCCTTCATGAACGCGCTCGCAAACAGCGTCGAGCCGTGGCAGGTTCTCGTCGGCGCAGAGCGACTCGCTCTTGCACAAGTGATCTGAGAGGGCAACCGATCCCCGACGCCGTCTGCGAGGGTCCCTATCCGCTCAACCCGCATCTTCGCGAGAGGCCCCGATCAACCACAGCGAGCGGGACTTTTGGGCGATCATTTGCCATGTCCACTTCCACGCGGGACTGCTCGACGGGGAGCACTGCTCCTCGCGCGTCGGTCGAGTTCGCCGAGGAGGGGGTGTGACGATGCCGATCGTCGCGCTGCTCGGCACGTTTGACACCAAGGGGCACGAGTACGCGTTCCTGTGCGACCGCGTGCGCGAGCATGGCGTCGAGACGCTGCTGATCGACGCCGGGATCAACGAGCCGGTCGGTATCGATCCCGATGTCTCCCGCTTCGAGGTGGCGGCCGCAGGCGGCGCCGATGTCGCTCAGCTCGCCGACGCCGGCGACCGAGGTGCAGCCGTCGACGCGATGGCGCGTGGCGCCGCCGTCCTCGTCCCGCGGCTCCACGGTAAGGGGTGCCTCGACGCCCTCGTCGGCCTCGGCGGCTCGGGCGGGTCCGCGATCGCGACGACGGCCATGCGCGCGCTGCCCGTAGGCGTCCCGAAGCTGATGGTCTCGACGCTCGCCTCCGGCGACACGCGCCCCTACGTCGGGGCGGTCGACGTCACGATGATGTACTCGGTCGTCGACATCTCGGGCGTCAACTCGATCTCGGCCCGGATCATGAGCAACGCCGCGGCGGCGATCGCGGGCATGGCCGGAGCTACGCTGCCCCACATCGAGCACAGACCGCTGGTTGGCGCCACGATGTTCGGCGTCACGACCCCGTGCGTCACGCGTGCGCGCGAGCGGCTCGAGGAGCTCGGGTACGAGGTGCTCGTCTTCCACGCCACCGGCACGGGCGGGCAGTCGATGGAGGCGCTCATCGCGGGAGGGTTCCTCGCCGGCGTGCTCGACGTGACGACCACCGAGCTCGCCGACGAGCTCGTCGGCGGGGTGCTCTCGGCCGGGCCGGAACGGCTCGAGGCAGCCGGCCGCACCGGCGTACCGCAGGTGGTGTCCCTCGGCGCGCTCGACATGGTCAACTTCGGGCCCCGCGAAACCGTCCCGCCGCAGTTCGAGCGCCGGAACCTCTACGTCCACAACCCGACCGTGACGCTGATGCGCACGACCGCCGAGGAGTGCGGCGAGCTCGGGCGGACGATCGGGAAGAAGCTGACTGCGGCGACGGGGCCCGTTGCCGTCTTCGTCCCACTGCGCGGCGTGTCGATGATCGACGTCGACGGGCAGCCGTTTCGAGACGCCGAAGCCGACGAGGCGCTGTTCGGCGGGCTGCGCGACAGCCTCGATTCCGGTATCGAGGTGCACGAGCTCGACCTCGACGTCAACGACGACCGGTTCGCCGACGCGATGGCCAACCGGCTCCACGAGCTGATCGAGGCGGCCCGATGAGACGCGCCGAGGCCCTGGCGCGCCTACGCGCCCAGGTGGATGCCGGGAAGCCGATCATCGGCGCCGGGGCGGGGGCCGGGCTCTCGGCGAAATGTGCCGAAACCGGCGGCGCTGACCTGATCATCATCTACAACTCGGGCCGGTACCGGATGGCAGGCCGAGGCTCGCTTTCGGGGCTCCTGCCCTACGGCGATGCGAACGCGATCGTGGTCGAGATGTCGCGCGAGGTGTTGCCGATTGTGCGGGACACGCCGGTGCTCGCCGGGGTCTGCGGAACCGACCCGTTCCGGTTGATGCCGGTCTTCCTCGAGGAGATCCAGCGCATCGGCTTCAGCGGCGTACAGAACTTCCCGACAGTAGGGCTGTTCGACGGCACGTTTCGCCAGAACCTGGAGGAGACCGGGATGGGCTACGCGCTCGAGGTGGAGATGATAAGGGCCGCTCACGAGCGCGACCTGCTGACCGCACCGTACGTCTTCTCCGTCGAGGACGCGGCGGCCATGGCGGAAGCAGGCGCGGACGTCCTCGTGCCACACATGGGGCTCACGACCGGCGGGGCGATCGGTGCCGAGACGGCGAAGACGCTCGACGAGTGCGTCCCGCTGATCCAGGCGATGCACGACGCCGCCACGGCGGTCAACCCTGGAATCCTCGTTCTCTGCCACGGCGGGCCGATCTCCGAGCCGGACGACGCCGCATACATCCTCGAGCGGACCGACGGCGTCGTCGGGTTCTTCGGCGCGTCCTCGATGGAGCGGTTGCCGACCGAGACGGCGATGACCGAGAACATGCGCTGCTTCAAGGCGATTCCGACCGGAAAGGGGAAGCTATGAGCGCGTTCGTGAGGCAGTCCGAGATCCGCAGCGAGGATTTCGGTTGGGGCGTGATCGGGTGGCGCTGCACGCCGGGAGGTACCGGAGCGAAGCAGCTCGTCCTTCTCGACGTCTCGCTCGAGCCCGGCCAGGGGCACGCCTTCCACCGGCATCCCGGTCAGGAGGAGATGATCATCGTCAAGTTCGGCGAGGTCGAGCAGTGGCTCGAGGAGGAGGCGGCGACGCTCGGGCCGGGCGACTCGGTGTTCATCGACCCCGATCTCGTGCATGCCACCTTCAACGACGGCGGCGAGACCGCCCACCTGCAGGTCGTGCTCGGGCCGGCGATCGACAGCGAGATCGGCTACGGGCTCGTCGATGTGTCCGGCGAGACGCCGTGGTCGTCGCTTCGCTCCGGCGGCTGAGATCGGTTTCGCGCCGAGCTCCCCTTGCCTCAGAATGCCAGTCCGGCCACATCCGCTTCACCGTGCTCGACCAGCCAGCGCAGCGACTCCCGGAGGGCGTCCAGCGAGGAGTACCGCGGGGCGTAGCCCAGGATCGATCGGGAGCGCTCGATGCCGGCTGTGATGCTGCGGTCGATGTGATCCCGCGTCACCGCTGCCTGTTCTGAACCTACCCGTCGCTCGAACTCGTCCCATTCGACCAGGTCGAGCACAGCCTCACGACCGAACCACGCCGCGACCCCGGCGGCGAGCCCGCGACAGGTCATTGCCTGCTCGGCCACCACATGGAAACTTGCTCCGATCGCCGCCGGCCGGGTGAGAGCCCTCTCGAACGCCTGGGCCACATCGTCGGCGTGCACGTGGTTCAACACGCCCAGACCGAGAGCCGGCAGGGCAACCGCCTCACCGACCGCCAGTCGCCGCCAGACGTCGGCGTCGAGATTGCCCGCCGGAGTGATCACCGGCCAGCCGGGCCCGCAGATGTGACCGGGATGCAGGACCACACTGGGTACGCCGCCGGCAACCGTTTCACGATGCAGCAGCGCCTCGATCGCCGCCTTGTTGATGCCGTACTCACCGTAACCGGTGCGCGGCTCGTCCTCCGTCAAGGGTACGCGAGCCACTCGTCCGTGCACCCAGATGGTGCCGCAGTGCAGCAGGAGCGGACACGATGGTCGAAGCGCGTCGATGAGGTGCCGGGCGGATGCGGGCGTGAAGCAGATCAGGTCGACGACTGCGTCGGGTTGGAGGTCGGCGATCCGCCTACCGAATATGCCGGCGGCTTCCTCGGCGGTGCGGTCAACCTTCACACGCTGTACCGACCGCCACTCCACGGCCTCGTGGTACGGCTTCCGTTCGCCACGACTGACCGCTATGACCTCATATCCAGCGCGGACCAGCCGGGGCACCAGATAAGTGCCGATGTGCCCCGTCGCCCCAACCACCACCACACGCCGCACATCGGCAGGCTACAGCGCGGTGCCGAAGTCGATCCCGAGCGCGGACTTCACGGCTCGATGACCACCTTGAGGCCACAGCGATCGACCAGGTCGCGGAACGCCTGCGCCCCTTCGCGGAGCGGGTATCGCGCGCTCACGAGCGACGAAAGCTCGAGCCGGCCCGACGCGGCCTCGTGAATCGCGCGCGGGAGATCATCCGCCCGCATGCGCCGGCACAGGACGAGCGTCAGCTCCTTTCGTCGTGCCGCGGCAGCGTGGAACGAGGTGCGGGCGCCGGCGGGGATGCCGACGAGCACGACGCGGCCGCCGGGGCGGGCCGCGGCGATCGCATCGTCGAGCGCCCCGTCGTCGCCCGACGCCTCGTAGGCGACGTCGACCGTCACGTCGGCCGGATCGGAGCGGCGCGCCCCGAGTGCTCGGGCGGCGGTCGCACGGTGCGGGAGCGGGTCGGCTGCGAGCTCGACCGTGACACCGGCGGCCTGCAGCACCTGTACGAGCAGCAGCCCGATGGGTCCGCAGCCGAAGACGGCGGCGGTCGTCTCCGGTCCGGCTCCGCCGAGATCGACGGCGTGCAACGCGACGCCGAGGGGCTCGAGCAGGGGGGCGGCCTCGTCCGAGATCGAGTCCGGGAGGGAATAGGCGAGGTGCTCCGGCCAGGAAACGAGCGTCCGCAGCCCGCCGTCGGTCGAGCCGTGGCCGGCGAACCGCTGCTCGGCGCAGAGATGGCCCTCCCCGGCGAGGCAGACGGCGCAGAGGCCGCAGGGGACGGCCGGGTCGAGCACGACAGGCTCGCCGCGCCGCGGGCCACTCGCCACCACACCGGCGAACTCGTGACCGAGGACGAGCGGCTCGCTGAGCACTGCATCGCCGATACCTCCCTCGAGGAACCAGTGCCGATCCGAGCCGCAGAGACCGACACCGCTGACCCGCACGAGCACCTCGCCCGGCCGCGGCACCGGGTCGGGCTCCTCGTGTAACCGGAGCTCACCGGCCGCGTGCAGCCGCAGCGTCTCCACGCCGGCTGACCGTACCTCTAGCTCTGGCCCGCCCGCACGGCCACGACGGGCGCGCCTTCGGTCGCGTGGATCGCATCGCCGGTCTCGGCATCGAAGAAATGCAGCCGATTGACGTCAACGGCAAGCGTGAGCTGATCGCCGTCGGCGATCCGCACGCGCGGATCGACGCGCGCGACGCCTTCGGTCGCCGATGCGCCGGCGATGTCTCCGGAAGCGTTCGCCTCTGCCGTGAAGACCCCGCCCTGGTTGCGGACCCTCCTCGCGTCGGTCGAGAAGTGGACGAGCGACTCGTTGCCGAGCGACTCGACGAGCTCGGCCCGCACGGAGAGCGTCGTCTCGGGAGCGGCTTCTGCGTCCGCCGGCGAAGCCACGGTCAGGCACTCGGGGCGGATCCCGACCACGATCTTGCGTCCTTCGGCGCCGGCGAGCGCCTGGCGATGCGGCCCGACGTCGGATGGAAGCGCGAGCCGCTGCGATCCGAGCGAGAGGACGAGCCGATCCGCCGACCCCGAGACCGTCGCCTCGTACAGGTTCATCGCCGGCGAGCCGATGAATGAGGCGACGAAGAGGTTCGCCGGCTGCTCGTACAGGTCATGCGGCGCGGCGACCTGCTGGAGGGTGCCGCCGCGGAGGACCGCGACCCGGTCTCCCATCGTCATCGCCTCCGTCTGGTCGTGGGTGACGTACAGCGTCGCCACACCGAGCCGTCGCTGGATCCGCAGCACCTCGCTGCGCATCTGGACGCGCAGGTTGGCGTCGAGGTTCGAAAGCGGCTCGTCCATGAGAAACACGGCCGGCTCGCGCACGAGCGCCCGCCCCATGGCGACGCGCTGGCGCTGACCGCCCGAGAGCTGGCGAGGCTTCCGGAGCGCCACCTCCGAGAGCCCGAGGACGTCGGCCGCCTTGCGCGCCTTCAGCTCGCGCTCCTGCTTCGCCACGCCTCCCACCCTGAGGGAGAAGGCGATGTTCTCGAGCACGTTCATGTGCGGATAGAGGGCGTAGTTCTGGAAGACCATCGCCACGTCCCGATCCTTCGGCGTGAGGTCGTTGACGACCTTGCCGCCGAGGCGGATCGTCCCCGAGGTCACCTCCTCGAGCCCGGCCACCATCCTGAGCGCCGTCGTCTTGCCGCAGCCCGACGGGCCGACGAGGACGACGAACTCTCCCTCGTCGACGAAGAGGTCGAGTTGCCGCACGGCTTCGACGCCGTTCCCGAACACCTTGGTCAGCTGCTCGAGTGCTAGGGTCGCCATGGCTGCTCCTCGCTCCTAGTCCTCCGCCGGGATCCAGACCCGCATCCCGCCACCGTCCCGGTTCGCCCACGCGAAGTAGGGAATGGCGAGCAGCTGCGCCGGAGCCGCCGAGGTCGCCGGCAGCTCCCGGAGATCGCGATATTCGGCCCGGCGCCAGCCGTCCGTGTCGCGGAGAACACCCGACACCGACAAACCGGGTAGGCCGCCCAGCTGCGCAACCAGGCCGCCGTCGACGGGGTCGGCCGCAGCATCGAGAGAGACGTCGGCCAGATCGGCGCCGGCCGGAAGGTCATGCTGCTCAAGGCAGTAGACGATCGGGCCGCGTTCGAGCGCGACGCATCCGCGAACGGCGTCGATACGCGGATTGGGGGCGGTGAGCCTCGGCGCGACGTCGATCTCCAGCACCACACGGTCGCCGACCTGCCAACGCCGTGTCAGCGTGGCATACTCGCCCGCAGCGACCGGCTTGCCGTCGACGGTCGCGGCTCGCGCCCACGCGGGGACCCGGAGCGACAGCGTCCACTCGGCATCGGTGCTCGAGCCGACCTCGACCGCGACCGAGCCCGACCACGGATAGCTCGTCTCGACGTGGAGCTCGACCGGGCCCGCCTCGGGCACGACGGTTCGCATCGTCGACGACGCATATTGATGGAGCTGGACACCGGCCTCCGTCACGGTGGCGAGGTAGTGGTGCAGCGACGAGAGCAGCCGCATGATGTTGGGCGGGCAGCATGCGACGGGGTTCCAGCGGTGGCGTCGCTCGCCGTTTCGCGACTGCAGCGGATTCGAGTAGAAGAAGGACTCTCCGTCGAGCGAGAGGCCGGAGAGGAAACCGTTGTAGAGCGTTCGCTCGAGGAGGTCGGCAAAGCGGCTCTCGCCGGTGACGAGCAGCATACGCCAGTTCCACATGATGCTGGCGATCGACGCGCAGGTCTCGCAGTAGGCGCGGTCCGGAGGCAGCTCGTACGGATCGCCGATCGCCTCGCCGTAGTGTCGGGAGCCGACCCCGCCCGTCAGGTAGGTCTTCGCCGCCGTGAGGTCGTCCCACTGGCGGAGCATCGAGTCGAGCAGCGCCTCTTCACCCGTCTCGGCGTAGATGTCGGTGACCCCGGCCGCGAGATAGAGGGCGCGCACGGCGTGCCCGACGATCGAGCGGGCGTCGCGCACGGGCTCGGCGTCCTGGTAGTAGTCGAGGTCGAAGCGGCCGTCGGCGAACATGCCATGTCCCCGCCGCGCGGTGAGCGTGTCGGCCAGCTGCAGGTAGCGCCCTCGACCTGTCTGCCGGTAGAGCTCGACGAGGGCGACCTCGACCTCCGGATGTCCGTCGGTACCGGTCTCGGTGCCCGTCCGGAATGTCTGGTCGACCAGGTCGGCGAAACGACAGGCGACCGAGAGGAGGGTCGTGTCTCCGGTGGTTCGCGCGAACGCCACGCTCGCCTGGAAGAGGTGACCCGCGCAGTAGAGCTCGTGACCCATCTCGAGGTCCGTCCACCGCCATGTCGGGTCGACGACCTGACACCAGGTGTTGAGATAGCCGTCCGGCTCCTGCGCGGCGGCGACAAGCTCCGTCGTCTCGTGCGCATGGCGCTCGAGTTCCGCCGACGGCTCGCGACCGAGCTCCCAGGCGATCGCCTCCAGCCACTTGTAGACGTCGGAGTCGCTGAAGACCATGCCCCGGCGCTCACCCGAGGCCTGTCCCGCCGCGATCCGTAGGTTGTCGAGCGTTCCTGCGCGCTCCAGCTCCTCCGCCCCGCGAAGAAGCGTCACCTCTCGGTTCACCCGCTGGCGGTCCGCGAGCAGGCCGTCCCGGATGACGACACCGCGGGCATCGATCGGACGGAGTCGCACATGGGCAGACGGTGTCGGAGCGACGCTCGCCGCGATGCTCGCCACGGACTCAAGCGTCTCGTCCTTGTTCTTCATGGGATCTCCCGAAAGGGTTGCATGTGGAGTTCTCGGCGAAACGCTTCGGACGAGCTTATCCAAGCGGTCTGTGGCATACGCAGAATCGGCTTACGCGCTGCGGTTGGCCCGGCGTACAAGGCGGTCCGACGGGGTCGAGAGGTGCACGGTCGAGATGTGGCACGGCGGTTCGGTCCGCTCACCGGTTGACTCGCTCACGACTGCGAACCGCCCGGTACCGCTGCCCCGTCCAGCCGGAGAAGCGGTACCGGGCCGTGATCGTGAGTCGTCTTGCTTCTTTCCCCCTGGCCTAGCCCTTCAAGATCGTCGAGATCTGGCCCGACGCCGTGTTCAGCGCGTCCTGGACGGACTTGGAACCGGACAGGGCGGCCTGGATCGCGGTCCACACCGCCTGGGAGATCTTCGGGTACTTCACGCCCAGGCCGAGGGTGCGCGGATGTGCATACAGCGTCTGGTGGATGTAGACCCCCCACTCGGGTCCTGCTTGCTTCAGGTAGACGTTGGCCACTGCGGGCTTGGCCGGCAGATAGCCGAACAGCTTCGCGAGCGACAGCTCCATCGCCGGTGTCTGCATGCCCTGGATGTACTCGAACGCGGCCTGCTGCGCATCGGTGCCGCCGCTCTTCGAGACCATCCAGTCCTCGCCGCCCAGCGGCACGATCGTGTGCTGGCCGGCCTTGTTGACCGGGACGGGAACGACGCCGAACTGCTTGCCGTAGAACAGCTTGGCCTGGTTCATGGTCGGGAAGTTCCAGGGGCCGTTGACCATCATCGCGGCCTTGCCGTCGATGAACTGGGTCGACGCGGCGGGAGTCTGGCTCCACTGGAGGCAGTCCTTGGACGCAGAACCGTCCGTGATCAGCTGATTCCAAAGGTTCAAGGCCTGGACGCCGGGCGCACCCGCGACGTTCGCGAACGTGGCGCTACCACCGTTGCTCCAGAAGAACGGCTCCCACTGCCACGTGGTGTCCTCCGCGGCCTCACAGGTCAAGGCGATCCCGTAATGCGCCGAGGTCGTGAGCGCCTTGGCGGCGGTCAGCAGCTGCGCCCACGTCTTGGGGGGACTGACGTTTGCCGCCTTCAGCATCGCGATGTTGTAGATCAACGCGATCGAATTGGCACCCGCCACGGGCAGGCTGTAGTACTCGTGATTGGACAGACCCTCGTTGATCACCGCCGGGAAATACCCCTTGGTGCTGAATCCCTTCAGACCGCTGAGAGGAACCACCTGGCCCGTCGAGATCATCGTCGACACGAACGGGTTGTCGACGGCAAGCAGGTTGGGCAGGTCCTGGCCCGCGGCTTGCGTCAGGAGTTTCGTGTCCAGGTTTGCGAAGGGA
>DATIYE010000109.1:0-4829 GCA_035517795.1 Gaiellaceae bacterium
AAAACCGGGGCCTGGCACCGGTTTTGTTGCACGGCCGCCGGGTCGCGTAGCTTCCGGTCGATGGGCAGAGCCTGGATCTTCGTCGGGCTGACGGCGCTGGCCACGCTCGCCGCCGGCCTGGCGCACGCCGCCAGTCCGGAGTCGCTCGGCACCTTCGCCATCGCCACCCTGGCGCTCGCCGGGCTCGCCTGGTCGGTCTCGTTCGGAACCGAGCAGGTCGGCGAGCGTTTCGGCCCGGCCGTCACCGGGGTGCTCCAGTCGACGCTCGGCAACCTGCCCGAGTTCTTCGTCGTCATGTTCGCCCTCAAGGACGGCCAGCTGGTGATCGCCCAGAGCTCGATCGTTGGCTCGGTCTTCGCCAACGCGCTCCTCGTCCTCGGCATCGTGATCGCCGCCGGCTGGTACGCGAGCAAGGACGGACTGATGCGGTTCTCGCCGCGACTGCCCAAGGACAACGCGATCCTGATGATGCTCGCGAGCTTCCTGATCGTCGTGCTCGGGATCGCAACTGCGAGCGGCGAACGCGCCGCGAATCACGTCGAGGCGATCTCGATTGCCGGGGCAGTGGCCCTGCTCGTCACCTACGTCGTCTGGATCGTCGACTACCTCCGCTCCGATGCGCCGTCCGAGCCGACCGAGACAGCGCCGAGGCTCTCGTTGAGGACCGCGCTCGTGCTGCTCGGCCTCGCGGGGGTCGGCGCCGCTTTCGTCTCCGACTGGTTCGTCACGGCGTTGACTCCGTCGATGGACCGGCTCGGGATCCCGAAGGCCTTCGCCGGGCTCGTGATCGTCGCCATCGCCGGGAATGCGGTCGAGAACACGACCGGCGTCGTACTCGCCCTCAAGGGCCAGTCCGACCTCGCGATCTCGGTGGTGAAGAACTCGGTCGCGCAGATCATGGCGTTTCTCTTCCCCGCGCTCGTGCTGGTGTCGTTCTTCTTCACCACCCGACTGACCTTCGCGCTCGACCCCGTGTTCGTCGGCGCGCTGCTCCTGACCGCCCTCGCTCTCTGGTTCATCACGAGCGACGGAGAGGCGACGCTGTTCGAGGGTGTCGCGCTGGTCTCGTTCTACGTGATCCTCGCCGTGGTGACCTGGTACGAATGAACGAGTCGCCGGTGCGCCCGCCCGGCCCGGCCAGATGGTCACCGGTCAGAGCGGGCGTCCTCGTCGCTCTCTGCCTCTTCGCCGCCCTCGGCTGGCAGGGCCTCACCACCGTCGGCCGCCTCGGAGCCGACGACGCCGGCGAGCATGTCGCCTACGCGCAGTACCTCGATGCCCACGGACGGCTTCCGCCACGGTCGCAGAACTACGAGTACGCGACTCCGCCCCTCTTCGCCTTCGCGGCTGTCGCCGCCGAGCGCGCGGTGCGGCACCTCCCGTCGCTGCGCGCCGAGTCGCCGTGGAACCTGCTGACCCGCGCCGTCTGGCTCGCGCTGGTCGTCGGCGGCGCGTTTGCGCTGACCGCGGCGCGGCGCGGGATCCGAATCGCCGGAGCCTGCGCGCTCGCGCTGGCAGCTCTCTGGGGTCTCGACGAGGCCGTCTCGCTGGCGCGAAGCGAGCCCTGGTCGGCAGGCCAGCTGATCGCGCTCGGCTGCGGCATCGGGCTGATTCTCGTCTCGGGCCTGATCGGGCGCGAGCTCTGGCCGGAGCATCCGAAGCGCGCGCTCGCGATGGGCGCCTTCGTCGCCGCCTACCCGGTTGTCTACCGGATGAGCGTCCTCTTTCACCCGGAGATGCCGTTCGCGCTCCTCTGCGCCCTGTCGGTCCTCGTGTTCCTGCGGGCGGCGCGCAGCTCGTGGCCGGCACGGCTCGGGTATGCGCTCGGAGCCGCCCTGGGCGCGGCGGCGCTGACGCGGCAGCCGGCCGTGGTCGTGATCGGGGTGCTCGCAGCCTCGGCGCTGTACCTCGGCCGGCGGCAGGCCGCCGGCTTCCTCGCCCGCGCGGCGATCGTGGTCGTGCTGGTCGCCGGGCCGTGGTGGGGGTATGCCTCTCACCGCTGGCATAACCCGCTGCAGTCGAACCTCGAGCCGCGGCAGTCGCTGATGATGGGTCACCAGCCGCTCTCGTTCTGGTTCTCGGTACCGCTGCGGACGCTCGTCGTCCATCCGTTCCGGCCCGACTTCACCGATGCGCTCCTGCCCAAGCTCCACGCCGAGCTCTGGAGCGACTGGTTCGGCGTCATCCACGGGCAGCGCACGAGCTGGGGTGTCGAGCGGGCGACCGCCACCTCGCAGAGCGTGCTCGGGTTCGTCGGGGACGCACTCGCGCTCGGCGGGCTCGCCGCGCTGGCGATCCCGTCGTTGCTGCGCGTGCTACGCCGCCGCAGCCGCTCGCCTGCCGACGTCGGCCTGGGCGTGCTCGCGGTGCTGGCCCTCGCCTCGTTCGCGTCCTTCGTCGTCATGCTCGTGCGCTTCCCCCAGCAGTACGACGACCCGATCAAGTCCAGTTACCTCCTCTTCACCGCCCCCTGCTGGGCGGCGTTCTCGATCGCTGCCTGGAGTGCGGTGCGACGCCGCCGGAGGCTGAGCCTCTTCCTCGTCATCGTCGCGGTGCTCTACGCGGCCAGCTACGCCGCCGACCTCGCCGGGGCGCTCACCCGAGCCGCCGGGACCGTGTACGTCGGAGGCCCCGCGGGGTTCGTCGACCTGGCTGCCGGCATCCAGCAGACCTCGCCGAATCCCGGCGTCGGCGGGGATATCGACCTGCTCGCGGGCGTCCAGAACTTCGGCAACCAGACCGCCGACGACGTCGTCCTGACCGTGCGCCTGCCGCCGGCGGTGAAGCTACTCGGCCCGCCGTACTACCAGCGCGGCTCGGGTTGCACCGGCAGCTCGACGATCGTCTGCAACCTCGACTTCCTCGCCGGGAAGAGCTCGACTCTGATCCGCTTCTCGGTCCGCGTCGACAAACCCGGCAGGCAGACGCTGACCGCGTCGGTCTCCTCGGCGCAGACAGACCGCAACCCCGAGGACAACACGACGAGCTACACGATCGACCTCGGGTCGTAGGATCGGTACATGGCCGAAGCGATCAGAGCGAGCGCACTCTTCAAGCGCTACCCCCCGGAGGTCCAGGCGCTGAACGGGCTCGACCTGTCGGTCGACGAGGGAACGATCTTCGCGCTGCTGGGACCGAACGGCGCCGGGAAGTCGACCACCGTGAGGATCCTCACCACCCTCACGCGTCCCGACTCGGGCGAGGCGAGGGTTGCCGGGCACGACGTGCTTGCACGGCCGGACCTCGTTCGGCGCGCGATCGGCGTCGTCGGCCAGAGGCACGGCTTCGACCCCGAGTCGACCGGGCGGGAGAACCTCGTCCTGCAGGGGGCGATCTACGACTATCCGCGCCGGACGCTCGGCGGCCGGGTCGACGAGCTGCTCGAGCGCTTCGGACTCACGGCGGCGGCCGACCGCCCCGCGAAGGGCTACTCGGGCGGCATGCAGCGCAGGCTCGACATCGCGATGGGGCTCCTCCACCGGCCGGCGGCGCTCTTCCTCGACGAGCCGACCACTGGCCTCGACCCCGAGGCCAGGGTGGACATGTGGCACGAGATCGAACGGCTGGCAAGCGAGGAGAAGATGACGATCCTGCTCACCACCCACTATCTCGAGGAGGCCGACGAGCTCGCGGCCAAGGTGGCGATCGTCGACCGCGGCCGGATCGTCGCCTCGGGCACGCCGGAGGAGCTGAAGAGCGAGCTCGAGGGAGACACGATCCACTTCGAGCTCGCACAGGCCGCCGACGTGGCGGTGCGAGAGACGCTGGCGCGGGTCTCCGGGCTGACCGAGGTGACGTCCGACGGCCGCATGGTGCGCGCCCGCGCGCGCAACGGCGCCACCGCGATGCCGGCCGCCCTGTCCGCGCTCGAGACGGCCGGGCACCAGGTGACATCGGTGACGATGGCCCGGCCGTCGCTGGACGAGGTGTACCTGCGCCACGCGGGCCGCTCGTTCAGGGAAGCGGAGGAGGCAGCGTGACCCGAGCGGCGAGGCACAGCTGGTACATCACTCTGCGTTACTCGCGACGGCTGCTACGCCAGCCGGCCTGGGTCGCGATCACGCTGATCCAGCCGATGATCTGGCTGCTCCTCTTCGGAGCGCTGTTCAAGAGCGTCGCCGAGATCCCGGGCTTCCACGGCGGCTCCTACATCGAGTACCTCACACCGGGCGTGATCGTGATGACGGCGATCAGCTCGGCCGGGTGGAACGGGATGGACTTCATCGAGGATATGCACTCCGGCGTGATGGACCGGATGCTCTCCTCACCGGTCTGGCGGAGCGCTCTGAACGTCGGCAGCATCGCCTACAGCTCGATGACCACCGTGGTGCAATCGCTGATCATCATCTGCGTCGGCCTGGTCGTCGGCGCGCACTTCCCGAACGGCGTCGGGGGCGTCGCGGTGCTGATCCTCGTGGCGTGCCTGCTCGCGTCGTGCTTCGCGGCGCTCTCGAACGCGCTCGCGCTCGTCGTGCGCCGCCGCGAGACGCTGATCGCGGCCGTGACGTCGATCATCCTCCCGCTCACGTTTCTCTCGTCGGCGTTCATGCAGGCGAACCTCGTGCCGACCTGGGTGCGCGACATATCGAGGTTCAACCCGGTCAACTGGGGTGCCCAGGCCGGCCGGACCGCTGCGATCGGCCCCGCGGACTGGTCGTTCGTCGGTCAGCGAATCGGACTGCTCGTCGCGCTGCTGCTCGTGGCGCTGTTCCTGGCGACACGGGCATTTCGCGCCTACCAGCGCTCGCTCTAGACGGGAGGCTCCCGAGCCGGGGTCGGACCTTGCATTTGTTGCACGGTACCTTGTTTGCGCTCGCAACCGAATGCAA
>DATIYE010000110.1:0-24319 GCA_035517795.1 Gaiellaceae bacterium
TCTCGAGCACCGAGACGAAGTAGGCGCCGTTCCGGCGCCCGACCGGGATGTCGTAGAACCAGATCGTCACCGGCTGCCCCTTCGTACCCGACGCCGCGACGAGCCTCCGCGCCCTGGCGAGGTCGGGCCCGTGGTAGGTACCCGTGGTATCGGGGTTCGAGGTGAAGGGGCAGTAGGCCTTGTAGCCGTCCACGTTCTGGGTGATGAACTGGCAGGTCACCTGCGCTTCGATGCTGCCGCCGTTGATCGCGACCAGCTTGCTGCGGTCGACGGCGTAGTTGAGCGCCTGGCGAACGCGGACGTCGCTGAACGGTGCCAGCCTCGTGTTCAGCCAGAGCCCGAGCGTGGCCAGGAGCGGCCCCACGTACAACTGGCTCGAGTAGCGGGTCTGCAGGGACGCGGCGAGCGCCGGGAGCCAGGTCTGGTCGGGCCCGTCGGCGGTGATGTCGGCTCTCCCCTGCTGCACGGCCCGCACTGCCGCCGCGCCCGTGTAGTTGTAACGCTCGACGATCCGGTCGGGATAGCCGGGCGGCTGCGCGGCTACCGACCAGACATGGAAGTGCGGGTTCCGGACGAGCTGTACCACACCCGGCTTCGCCTGGTAGGAGGCGATCTCGTACGGCCCCGTGGCCGGCAGCGGCAGCCTCGCGTCGACCGGCGTGCTCGCCGGAACGGCGACGAAGGCCGGCAACGCGAGTTGGTAGAGGAAGTCGGGGTTAGCGCTCGAGAGGTGGAAGGTGATGGTGTTGGAGCCTGCGCTTGTGACGACCCCCCTCGAGAGGTCGCAACGGGTGTCTGCGCCGAGGCAGCTCTTCGCGCCGACGACGTCTTCCATGTAGCCCCCGGGCGTCTGTCCGTGGCTCTCGAGCAGCGCGCGCTCGATGCCCCGGCGTATGTCCGCCGGCTGCACCGTCCCACCGGTGGAGTAGCGGATCCCGCGACGAAGCTGGAAGGAGTAGGTCTTGCCTCCGTCGCTCACCGTCGGCAGTCCGACCGCCAGGTCGGGAACGACGCTGTAGCTCGCGGCACCGCCCGCGCGGCTGTAGCCGAGAAGGCCGTCGTTGGTGATGGTGTTCAGCTCCCACGTTCCGTATCCGGATGAGGGGTCGAAAGCGTGCGGGAGAGGGTTCGTGTAAATGCCCGTCTGGTTGGCGATCAGGAGGGTCAGGGTGCCGCCGCGGTGGGCACCGGCGGACTCCTGCACGGGCACGTACCCCGTGTTCCCGCTCAGCGCCACCCCCTGCGGTGTCCCCCCGACGGCCACGGTCTTCGCGACCTTGCCGGCCTGCGGGTCGATCTCGGACAGGGTGCCGGAGAGCTCGTTCGAGACCCAGACGCTCCCGTTGACCGCGACGGCGACTCCGCTCGGCGCCTTCCCGACGGGAACGACCGCGACGAGATGGCCGGTCGAGGAGTCGATGCGCGAGACGGTGCCGTCTTCGCTGTTGGCGACCCAGACCGCCCCGGGACCGGTCGCGACCGCGACGGGCTGGTTGCCGACGCTGGTCGTGCCGCTCACGCTTCGGGCCCTCGGGTCGACCCTCGAGAGCACCCCGGCGGCGGCGCTCGTCACCCAGACGGCGCCGTCGCCGACGGCGATCGCATCTGCCCCCGCGTCGACGCTGATCGGAGCCCCTCTGGCACCGGTTGCAGGGTCGATCCGCACGACCGTCTTGTCGACCGAGTTCGCAACCCACACCCCACCGAGCCCGTAGGCGATCCCCGAGGGTCCGTTTCCAACCGGGATCGTCGCGACCCGCTGCCCTCCGTTTGCCCTCGGGTCGATCTGCACCACCGATCCGGCCAGACTCTGAACGACCCAGACGAACCCGCCGCCGACGGCGATCGCAGCGGGACCGCCTCCGACCACGATCGTCTGCTGGACGGTGTTGGTCGTCGGATCGATCCTCTCGACCACACCGCGATTCGACAGCGCAACCCAGACCGAGCCCGCTCCCGAGGCGACGGCATTCGGCGAAGAGCCGAACGCCACCGCCGCGGTGAGCTGGCCGGTCGAGAGGTTGACGGCGCCCAGGGAGTTCCCGCCGAGCCGGGCAGAAGAGTGGGAGTTGCCGGAGCCGCCGCTCGAGAGCGCGAGCAGCGGCACCGCCACCGCCGCCGCGACGACACCTACGAGAGCCGCGGCCAGCACGGATCGTCGTCTGAGCACAGGCGTCTTGACCCGCTCGGCGCCCCGCAAGGGCGGAAACTCGACCTCGAGGCCCTCGGCGGAGACCTGCGAGATCCGCTCGGGCCGGTCGACGTCCTTCAGCCGGAAGCTGCCGAGGTCGCGGAGAGAGACGCCCTCCGGGAGGTCGTCCTCGACGATCTCCCGGGTCGTCGACGAGACCAGCACCTGGCCGCCGTGCGCTACTGCGCCGATCCGCGCAGCGCGGTGGACCGAAAAGCCGACGTACCGTTCGCCGGAAGTGGCGGCCTCGCCGGTGTGGATGCCGACTCTGACCCGAACCTCGACCCCTCCGGGCCACTCTTCCTCGTCCAGTTGTCGCTCGAGCGCGACCGCGGCGGCTACGGCGTTCGAGGCACTCCGGAAGGCGACGAAGAACGAGTCTCCCTGGGTATCGACCTCCTCCCCGCCCTTGGCCGCGAAGACCCCCCGCAAGACCGTCTGCTGCCGGGCGAGCAGCTCGCCGTACCGCTCCCGGCCAAGCTGCTTGAGCAGGTTCGTCGAGCCCTCGATGTCGGTGAACAGGAAGGTGACGGTCCCGCCGAGGCGCTCAGACATACTTCACGGCGACAAGACTCGCTTGACAGCTCACCCGTGTCAATGCTCTCGGGCTTGGCCGGGAGGTCCGTCGAGGGCGGTTAGGATTCGCCGATGGCCCGCGAAGACCCCAAGCTCGTCGCGCTGAAGGCCGTACCGCTCTTCGACGGCATGAGCAAGAAGGATCTCGCGGCCGTCGCTCGGATCGCCGACGGGTTGGATCTCCCGGCCGGAAAGGTCCTGATCGAAGAGGATCGTCTCGGGTCGCAGTTCTTCGTCCTGCTCGACGGCGAGGCCGACGTCCGGCGTCGAGGGCGCAAGGTGAACACGCTAGGCAAGGGGGATTTCTTCGGCGAGATCGCCTTGCTGGCCGACCGGCGAACTACCGCGACCGTCACCTCCAGGACGCCCGTTCGCGTGCTCGTCATCACGCGGGCGAGCTTCTCGAAGCTCCTTCGAGACCTTCCGGACGTCCGCTGGACCGTCATGCAGGCGCTCGTCCGACGGGTTCCCGGCGACGGAATCCTCTCCTCGGACTAGCTACGCTCGGCTCGCAGCCAGGACCTCGAGCGAAGGAGGCACATGTACGCGACACTCCGCTGGTACGGAGGCAACGTCGAGCTCGCCGACCAGCTCGCAAGCCGGGCGGACGAGATCAAGGCGGTCATCGGCCCCGTGCAGGGTCTCCGCGGCTACTACCTCATCCGCACCGACGGCGGCACGGTCTCGATCACCGTCGCCGACGATCGGTCCGGCGCGGAGGAATCGAACTCCGTCGCAGCAGACTGGATCAGAGAGAACATGCCCGAGGTCGCGGCGAGCCCGCCGCAGATCTCGATGGGCGAGGTCGTCCTCAGCCTCTAGGTGACGCCGTGGACAGGGGGTGTGGCGCCGAAGACGCGCCACACCCCCTGCCGGGTTCCTAGCGGCGGCCGCCGCGCCCGCGATCGCGGTCGCGCGGAGGCCGATCCTCGCGCGGCGGCCGCGGCGGGGCGTCCTTGGCCCGCTCGATCAGCTCCTCCGGCGAGACCATACCGCCGTTCTCGTGCTTCTGCACCAGCTTGAGGCCGATCCGGCCGCGGGCCTTGTCGACCTCCTGGACGAGGACGTCGAGCACGTCGCCGCGCTGGATCACGTCCTCGATGTGGTTCACGCGGCCCGGCCCCACGTTCGAGACGTGCAGGAGCCCGTCGGTGCCCTTCTTCAGCTCGACGAAGGCACCGAAGTCGGTCGTCTTCACGACCTTCCCGGTGAACTCGTCGCCGACCTCGGGATCCTTGGTGAGCGCGTTGATCGCGGCGATCGCGGCGTCGCCGTTCTCGCCCGAGGTGGCGTAGACGAGGATCGTGCCGTCCTCCTCGATGTCGATCTGCACGTCGTAGTCGGCCTCGAGCGAGCGGATCGTTTCGCCACCCTTGCCGATCACCATGCCGATGTACTCCGGGTTGATCTGGATCGTCGAGATCCGCGGCGCATGGCCGGCCAGCTGCGTGCGCGGCTCGTCGATCGCCTGGAGCATCCGGTCGAGGATCGCCTCGCGGGCCTCCCGGGCCTGCGAGAGCGCCCGCTCCATGATCTCGCGGGAGACCCCGGTGATCTTGATGTCCATCTGCAGGGCCGTGATTCCCGTGCGCGTCCCTGCGACCTTGAAGTCCATGTCGCCCAGATGGTCCTCGGCGCCCTGGATGTCGGTGAGGATGACGTAGTCGTCACCCTCCTTGACGAGGCCCATCGCGATCCCCGAGACGGGCTCCTTGATCGGAACACCTGCGTCCATCAACGCGAGCGTCGAGCCGCAGACCGAGCCCATCGACGAGGAGCCGTTCGACTCGAGCGTCTCCGAGACGACCCGGATCGTGTACGGGAAATCGCTCGCCTCCGGGATCACCGCCTCGAGAGCCCGCTGGGCGAGTGCGCCGTGACCGATGTCGCGGCGTCGCGGGCCCGTCATCCTGCCGGTCTCGCCCACCGAGAACGGCGGGAAGTTGTAGTGGTGGATGTAGCGGCGGTCCTTCTCGAGCGACAGGTCGTCGATCCGCTGGCCCTCCTTGGCGGTTCCCAGGGTGAGCAGCGACATGATCTGGGTCTGGCCGCGGGTGAAGAGCGCGGAGCCGTGCGTCCTCGGGCTGACGGAAACCTCGCAGGTGACCGGGCGGATCTGGGTCTCGGAGCGCCCGTCGGGGCGCCGCTTCTCGACCGCGATCTTCTTGCGAACGAGATCCTTGTAGATCGACTCCGCGGCCTTCCTGACGTACGACTTCGTGATCCCGTCGCGTGTGTCGGCGTCGGCCCCTTCTGGCGCGGCCGGGAACGGCAGCTCGACCGTCTCGACGATCCGGTCGTAGAGCACGTGCTGCTTGGCCGACTTGAGCTCCTTCGAGTCCTGCTCGGCCTCGGTGAGCGCCCGGAGATCGGACTCGAACTGAGCCCGAACTGCGGTCTCGACCGCGGCCGAGCGCTTCTTCTCGAGGATCATCCCGAGCGACATCCGCGTCTGGAGCTCACGGATCACGTCCTCCTCGGTCGAGCTCATGCTCAGCGTCCCCGCCTCCTGCTCGAGCAGCTGATCGACGACCGCCCCGCCGTCGTGGAGGCCCCTGGCGGCGATCGCAGCGGCGATCTCCTCGCCGTGAGCGGCTTCGAGCCGCTCGGTGACCCCCGAGTCGAGCCACTTTGGCTTGCCCGCCCGGCTGCGCAGCTCCTCCTGGGCCTCGCAGAGCTTCACGATCTCGCGGTGGGCGAGCTCGAGCGCCTCGAGCAGCCTGACCTCCGGCACCTGGGCTGCACCCGCCTCGACCATCGTGAGCCCCTCCTTGGTGCCGACGACGATCAGATCGAGCTCGCTCTCTGCCTCGGCCTGAGCCAGGGTCGGGTCGACCACGAGCTCGCCGTCGATGATCCCGATGCGGACGGCGCCGATCGGGCCGAGAAACGGCATCGGCGAGACCATCAGGGCCGCCGAGACGCCGTTGATCGCGAGGATGTCGTGCGGGGTGACCATGTCCGCCGAGAGGACGGTGGCGATGCACTGAACCTCGTTGCGGAATCCCTTCGGCCAGAGCGGCCGGATCGGACGGTCGATCATGCGCGCGGTCAGGATCGCCCGCTCGGTGGGCCGTCCCTCGCGCTTGAAGAAGCCGCCTGGGATCTTCCCGGCGGCGTACATCCGCTCCTCGACGTCGATCGTGAGCGGGAAGAAGTCCGCGCCTTCACGCGTCTCCGCCCGCCCCTGCGCGGTCGCCAAAACCATGGTCTCGCCGGAGCGCACGACGACGGCGCCGTCGGCCTGCTTGGCGAGCTTGCCGGTCTCGAAGGTGACGTCCTTGCCGCCGACCGACACGGTGACGGAAACCGGCGCCGCTTGCTGCTCGGCTTCGACAATGCTCATCTCTCTATTCCTCCACGGTACGTAGTGAAGGGTGGGAGTTTGAGTCAGCCCCGCCGGACGCAACGGAGGCTCGCTCAAACTTCCACCCTCCTCTGGGGCTACGAAGCTAGCGGCGCAGGCCGAGCTCCTTGATGAGGGCGCGATAGCCCTCGAGATCCTTCTTCTGCAGGTAGTTCAGAAACCGGCGGCGCCGGCCGACGAGCTTCAGTAGCCCGCGACGCGAGTAGTGGTCCTTCGCGTGCGTCCGCAGGTGCTCGGTGAGGCCGTTGATGCGCTCGGTCAGCATCGCGATCTGGACCTCGGGCGAGCCCGTGTCCGTCTCCGACTTGCCGAATCGCTTGGTGGCTTCCCGCTTGGCTTCCTTGCTGAGGGCCATCTTCAACCTCCTGGTAGTGAATCGCCTACGGCCCAGCTACGCCGCGCAAGGAAGAACGCGCACGGCCGAGTCCGCGGTCTCGAAAATCATAGCAACAGAGCGGGTTTCGGGCCCGCTTGCACGCGCGGAACCCAGACTTGCAGCGCCGTCGCCCTGAGCCGCAGGCCCGCAACATTTCGGGTTTCCCACCTTCCGGGGGCCTCCCCCCACGGCTAGGCTCAGGTCTCGAGCATGGGCGACGAGACGCTCACGATCACCGACAACCGCACGGGCGAGACCTATACCGTGCCGATCGTCGAGGGCGCGGTTCGTGCCACCGACCTCAGGGGGCTGGTCTCCTACGATCCGGCATTCCTGAACACCGCGGCGTGCCGCAGCGCGATCACGTACATCGACGGCGACGCCGGCATCCTCCGCTACCGCGGCTATCCGATCGAGGAGGTCGCCGGGCAGGCGGGGTTCCTCGAGACTGCGTACCTGTTGCTCGAAGGGGAGCTGCCGACTGCCGATGAGCTCGGGCGCTGGGAAGACGAGGTGCGAGTCCACACCTACGTGCACGAGAGCGTGACGAAGTTCCTGGAGGGATTCCGCTACGACGCCCACCCGATGGGGATGCTGCTCGGCGCAATCGGTGCGCTCTCGACGTTCTACCCCGATGCGAAGGACATCTCCGACTCGGAGAGCCGCCATCTCCAGCGCGTCCGGCTGATCGCGAAGCTGCCGACGATCGCGGCCTACATCTTCCGGCACTCGCACGGGCTCCCCTACGTGCTGCCCCGGAACGATCTCGACTACGTCGGCAACTACGTCAACATGACCTTCGAGATCGGCGGCCGGCTGGAGCCGAACCCGGTCCTCCAGCGTGCGCTCGAGACGCTGCTGATCCTGCACGCCGACCACGAGCAGAATTGCTCCACGAATGCGGTCCGCGGGGTCGGCTCGTCGCACGTCGACCCGTTCTCGGCGGTCTCGGCAGGCATCGCTGCTCTGTACGGGCCGCTTCACGGGGGCGCCAACGAGGCGGTGCTGCGGATGCTCGACCAGATCGGGACGCCGGAGAACATCCCGGGCTTCATCGAGCAGGTCAAGCAGGGCAAGGGCAGGTTGATGGGCTTCGGCCACCGGGTGTACAAGAGCTACGACCCGCGCGCCACGCTGATCAAGCAGGCTGCCGACTCCGTCTTCGCCGAGACAGGGCTCAACCCGAAGCTCGAGATCGCCCTCGAGCTCGAGCGGATCGCGCTGGAGGACGACTACTTCGTCTCCCGCAAGCTCTACCCGAACGTCGACTTCTACTCGGGCCTCATCTACCAGGCGATGGGCTACCCGGTCGACTATTTCACGGTGCTGTTCGCGCTCGGCCGCCTTCCCGGCTGGATCGCTCAGTGGGAGGAGATGCTCTCCGATCCGGAGCAGAAGATCGCCCGGCCGAAGCAGGTGTACATCGGCGAGGAGGCCCGCCGGTTCGTGCCCATCGACGAGCGCTGACAGCGCGGTGGAACAGCCGGACTTCGACCTGGTCGCCGCGTCGCTTCGCGCCGACTCCGGCGACATCGAGGCGTTCGTCGAGGCGCTCGCGACAAAATTATCGGCGTCGTTTCCGGGGCATGTCGAGGTCGAGCGGAAGGGCGGAAGGCTGTCTCACGGGCCAAAGCCCGTCCGGCTGATCGTCGTCCCGCTCGGTGATGTGCGTTTCGAGCTCGAGCACGACTCGGGCCGGGTCTCCTGCGTGCGTAAGGCGATCGTCCGAGGGATCGCACTCCGCACCGACCAGCTCGAGCTGGGCGACTGGATCGACGGTCTGTCGCACGCGCTCGTAACGGAGGCTCAGACGAGCGAGCAGGGACGGGTGGCGCTCGCCCGGCTGCTCGAATAGGCACAGGTAGAGTCGGGCCGAGAACGATCGGAGGTTGCGATGCCGCTCTTCGGAAAGGGCCCGGATCAGGACACGGCAGCGTGGGAGCCGCAGGCCGCGGACAGCCGGCTCGCCCACACGGCGGGGGCGGATCCCGCCGGAGTCTTCACCTCCGACCTCTCGGTCTCCGAGTACGCGCTGCTCGGCGAGGCGGGGTTCGAGCCGCTCGGCTTCGTGGTGGGCTCGTCGATCTACCACATCGGGCTCCAGCCGTCGAAATGGGGCCAGAACATGGAGCTCACCGTGCTGACGCAGGCGATGTACAACGCGCGCGAGCTGGCGATGTCGCGGATGGAGGTCGAGGCGGAGCACCTCGGCGCCGACGGGGTCGTCGGGGTCGAGCTGCGGATGCAGGCCTACGTCTGGGGCCAGGACGTGCTCGAGTTCCTCGCTACCGGCACGGCGGTCAAGGCAGTCGGCTCGAGCGGCGCCCATCGCACCCCGGACGGTCGCCCCTTCACCTCGGATCTGTCGGCTCAGGACTTCTTCCGCCTTCTTGCCTCAGGGGCCGTACCGGTCTCGTTCGTGCTCGGGACGTGCGTCTACCACATCGCGCATCAGAGCATCATGCAATCGCTGCGCCAGGCAGGTCAGAACCAGGAGATGCTGATCTTCACGCAGGGGATCTACGAGGCGCGTGAGCTCGCACTCTCGCGGATGCAGGCGGAGGCGGTCGAGGCGAAAGCGAACGGGATCGTCGGCGTGAACGTCCTCGTCTACAACCACGTGTGGGGCGAGCACGCCACCGAGTTCCTCGCGACCGGGACGTCGATTCGGCGTCTCTCCGACGAGCACCGGCTGCCCGACACGACGCCGAAGCCGACGTTCACGCTCGGGCTCGACGTCTGAACTGCTCGTCTAGGGATCATGCCCCTGCCGCGCGGCCCAGCGGGCGAGGATCACGTTCTGACTGGCAAATGCCATCTCCGCCGGTAGTTCGTCGGGCCCGAACCACGCGAGCTCCTGGACGTCGTCGTCGGCGACCGGCTCTCCCGCACCGCCGACGAGCCACGACAGGCTGAGGACGTACGCCGCGTCGTACGGATCGACGAACGTTCCGAGCCACTCGAGCGGCTCGATCTCGATCCCGGTCTCTTCGAGGAATTCGCGTCTGAGGCCGTCGAGGGCGGGCTCGCCCTCCTCGAGGAAGCCTCCGGGCAGATCCCAGTGGCCCTTCCGCGGCTCGATCTTGCGGCGGCCGATCAGCACCTTGCCGTCGCGTACGAGCAGGCCCTGCACGGCGGGCGCCGAGTTCGCCCAGTAGCTCGAGCCGCAGGCAGGGCAGCCGAGATGCGGGCCGTGTCGCTGCTCGAGCTCGTGCCCGCAGCGCGGGCACAGCCGCCAGCCGTCGAGGACGCCCACAGCCTCAGACTAGAAGAAACCTCGCCGGCCTATCCCAGCACCGCTCGCGAGGGCCACCTGAACAGCGGTGTCAGACACAGTCTTGAACGTGGGTCGAGTTTGAAACGAAAGTGGAAAATCTGCGGGAACCCACGTTGACGGCAGACCGTCGCGGTTATCGTGGTCGGCAGGCCTCGATCGCCGTCAACGACAGGGCTTGCGTTGCCCGATCGCTTGTCGTCGCGGGGAATTGCCGCCCGTTGAGCTTCACCTCGAAAGGGCTCCGGGGCAAGGAGTCGCCCCTGCCTCGCTCTTGGAGGACACCGCCCGGCGAGCCGCGTCCACAAAGGGCGCACGAGGCAGCCACCGGAAGTCCAAACGGTGTCAGACACCGGTTTGCCGTCGTGGCGAAGGATTGTTAGCCGAGCTTCGCGAGGGATGCGGGTCAAGGCTGATCTGCCCGTTCGACCGTCTCGCTGGCGCTCTCTGCGCCTGATCGGTCCAAGGTCTCGGCCGAGAGCCTAAGAGACCCACTGGAACGTCACCCATTTGACCACCTCGACCCCCAGCAGGAGCGCGCTGACCCCGAGAATGGCGGCATTCCGCCTCGGCGTGCTTCCGAGCCGCGCAAGCACGAGATAGAAGGGGAAGATGATCAGCCCGAAGCGGGGCATCGACATCAGGGGAAGATGCCCCGAACGGGGCACCGAGAGCGGCAGCAGGAGCGAGATGGTCGCGAACACGCTCTCGGCGAGCGTGCACCAGCGCCAGACCAGCCACAGGAGCACGAGGTAGGCGGCAGTGAAGACGAGGTTCTCGACGTTCACTGCCACCACGTGGTGGTCCGACGGATAGCGCCAGAGCACGCTGACGCCGTCCCAGAGCCCACCGAGCGGCCCGAACGGCGAGAGGTGGCGCGACCAGAGCTTCTCCACGGTGAGGAACGCCCACGGCTGGCCGAACTCCGCCGCGAGCATGGCAGGGTAGACGGCGAATGACACGGGGACGAGGGCGAGCCAGGCGAGCGCGCGCTTGTTGGGCCAGGCGAGGACGGCGACCGCGGCGACGACGGCGATTCCGGTCGGTCGTGTGAGAAGGGCCAATGCGGCGGCGCTCGATGCGAGGAACCACCGTTGTCGCTCGGCGAGCAGGAACGCGGCCAGGGCGAGCATCAGGTAGGTCGACTCCGAGTACACGGCCCCGAGGAAGACCGCCATCGGCGTGAGAGCCAGATAGACGACCGTGCGCTCCGCCGCCGCGTCGGAGCCGAGGCGCTCGTGCGCGAACCGCCAGAGGAGCTCGAAGGCGACGAGGCACGCCGCCAGTGCGAGCAGGAGCCCGGCCAGGATGTAGTCGCCGCCGAGCACCCGACCCACCACTCCCATTGAAGACGGATAGAACGGGTAGAACGCCGCCGTGCCGTCGTTCCCGTAGCCCTTGCGCGCGATCTCCTCGAAATAGCCCGAATCCCAGCGCGACCAGAGCCCTGCACCGAAGTCGGTCGCCCCCGAGTGCACCATCACGGTCGGCGTCGACTGAGTCACAGCCGAGATCGGGAACCAGGCGAGGATGATCAGCGCCACGGCCCAGATGGCGAGCCGCGACCAGAGGAAGATCGGTGTTGCCGCGGTGAAGAGGCCTCGCAGCGAGGCCGCATGTTCGCCGGCGGTGCGCGAGCCTACCGCGCGAATTCCGGCCTGGTTCTCGGACACGCCGTCGAGACTACTGCACGCGTCTACGGCGCCCCGGAGCCCGGGCGGGTCGCAGCCTGCGTCGCCGCGACGTCGCGCCCGATCTGGGCGATCAGCTCGGCCTCGGTTTCGAATGCCGCCTCGTCGCGAAGGCGCTCCCAGAGCTCCACCACGACGCGCTGGCCGTAGAGATCGCCTTCGAAGTCGAGCAGGAACGCCTCGATCCTGCGCTCTGCGCCTCCGTAGTGGGGGTTGACTCCGATCGAGATCGCCGCCCGGTGTCCGCGTGCCGACCCCGCATAGATGCCGAACGCGGGAACGAGCAGCGAATGCCCGATCCGCAGGTTGGCGGTCGGATAGCCGAGCGTGCCGCCGCGCGCATCACCCGAGACGACGTTGCCCTCGACCTCGAGCGGTCGCCCGAGGAGCCGCGCCGCGCCGCGAACGTCTCCCACCTCGGCGAGCTGCCGGATCAGCGTCGAGGAGACGTCGGGGACGAGCGGAGTCACGTCGGTTGCCATTCCGAGGCTCGCGAACACGTCGAGCCCCCCGCTGCGACCCCGCCCGAACCGGAACGCCTCTCCTGCCACGACGCGCTCCGCGCCGATGGACACGACATACGAGCTCGCGAACTCCTCGGGCGTGAGCCCCGCCACCTCGGGCGTGAACTCGACCACCAGCGTCTCCTCGACTCCGAGCGCCTCGAAGAGCTCGAGCCGGCGCTCGGTCGTCGTGAGCAGTTGGACCTCGTACCCGAGCACCTCTCTCGGATGCGGATCGAACGTGACCACCGTCGGGCACACGCCGGCGCTCCTGGCCCGCTCGATCACCGCCTGATGCCCTACATGCACACCGTCGAAGGTGCCGATCGCCACGGCACGTGGGCGCCGCTCGAGCTCCGTCGGCGAGCGCGCGACTCTCACGGCCCCGCCCCCGCCGAAGGGATCGCTCGACCGAGGAGCGCTCCGCCCTCGGTGTCGGCGACCGCCAGCACCTGCGACCGTACGGGCTCAGGTACCCGCTCGAGAGCCACTTCCGGAAGCCGACCAAGCGCCTCGGCGACCGAGATGAGCCGATCGGGGTCGGCCTCCTCGATCCCGAACGGGCCGACTGCCGTTCGCCGCAGGCTCACGCAGTGCCCACCCAGCGCCGCCGCGATCGACCGGACATACGTCCCCGAGCCGACGTGGAGGCGGAGCCGCACCCTGTCGCCTGAATACGTGATGACATCGAGCGCGTACACCTCCGAGCGGCGCAACGGCATCTCGACCTCGACCCCGCGCCGCGCCAGCCGGTACGCCCGCTCGCCGCCGATCTTCACTGCCGAGGTAGCGGGAATCGGCAGCTCGACCTGACCGCGGAGGCCCACGAGCAGCCTCTCGAGATCCTCCCGTTCAGGCGGTGCGTGGTGCTCGAGCACCTCCCCCTCCGGATCGCCGGTCGACGTCGTCGACGTGAGGTCGACCTCCGTGACGTAGTGCTTGTCAAGCCCGATGAAGCACGCTCCCAGCCTGGTTGCCGCACCGGACAACAGCACGAGCAGGCCCGTCGCGAACGGATCAAGGGTTCCGGCATGCCCGGTACGTGCTTGCGTTCGCCGCCTCAGAGCGGCGACGAGAGTGAACGACGAGGGGCCGGCAGGCTTGTCGACGAGGACGATGCCGGCAGGGCGCGACGCCCGCGGAACCACGCCTTACCCCCGCTCGCCGGCGGCCGTGATGAACTCACGGCGGATCAGCTCCACGATCTCCTCGATCGACCGCTCACTCGAGAAACCGGCCGCCTGGACGTGGCCACCTCCTCCGGACTTGCGTGCGATGGCGGAGACATCGAGCTCGTCTCTGCTCGAGCGCAGCGAGATGCGGTGCATCGGGCCGCCTGCCGTCGGCGGCTCGCGGATGAGCGCGACCAGCTCGGACCCCTCGCTCTGGCGGAGGAAGTCGATGATCCCCTCGGAGTAGGGTTCCTCGGCGCCGACCTCGGCGAAGTCGGAGCGAAGGAGGTACGAGATGACGAGGCGGCCGCCCTCGTAGATCTGTGCGCGCTCGAGGGCCCGCGCAAGGAGCTTGAGCTTGGCGAACTGGACCGTCTCGTACACGTGCTTGAACACCCCGTGCACGTCGGCACCCGCCTCGACAAGCTCGGCCGCGAGGCGTAGCGCTTTCGGGGTCGTGTTGGCGTACTGGAAGCGGCCCGTGTCGGTGACGAGGCCGATGTAGAGGGCCTCGGCGATCGCCGGCGTCAGCGGCACGTCGAGCGCCTGGAGGACGTCGCGCACGATCTCGGCAGTCGAGGATGCGTCGGCCACGACGAGGTTGACGGCGCCGAACCGCGAGTTGTCGTGATGGTGATCGACATCGACCACGAGCGCCGCCTGGTCGATCAGCGCAGGGTCGGGGCCGAGACGTCGCTCGTTCGCGCAGTCGAGCGCGAGCAGCACTCGCTCACCGAGGTCGTCGGGCGGCTCCCGCAGAACCTCGCCCAGCGGCATGAAGCCGTACTCCGCGGGCAGCGGCGTCGTCCCGCCGAGGTACATGAGAACGCCCTTCCCGAGCTCACGGAGGCCGAGCGCGGCCCCGAGCATCGAGCCGAGTGCATCTCCGTCCGGGTTCTCGTGGGTGACGACGAGAAACCGCTCGCCCTCCCTCAATGCTTCGACGACGGCCTCGAAGTCAGTCGTCGTCTGCACCTGCATGCTGTCCGTCATCTGAAGGCATCTCCGGGGCGAGCTCGTCGATCAGCTTCGTCATGTGCATGCCGCGCTCGACCGAAGCATCGTATTCGAATGTCAACTGGGGGGTCCGCTTCATCCGCAGCTCGCTGGCGAGGTGTCCCTGGACGACGCCCCGCGCCGACTCGAGCGCTGCGAGCGATGCCCGCCGCTTCTTCTCGCCGCCGAACACGGACACGTACACGCGCGCATCGTGGAGGTCGGGAGAGACCGACACTCCGGTCACGGTCACGATTCCGATCCGGGGATCCTTGAGCGTGCCGATCGCATCGGCGACGACCGCGCGCACCGACTCGTTGACGCGGCGCATCCGGTCGGTCATCCAGGGCCGTCCGGGTAGGGCTCGTCATCGGGGGAGACGATCACGATCTCGGACCGGACGAGCTCCCAGCTCTGGCCCGAGAGCCACTGCTCGGCACGCCCGGCCAGCTCGCCCGCCTCGCGGGCGTCTCGCGAGGCGAACGCGGCGGTCAGCGCGCACCGCTGCCAGAGATCGTGATGGTCCACCTCCGCCACCGAGGCTCCGAAGCGGTTCTGAAGCTGGGCTTTCGCCGAGAGCACGTGCTTGCGCTTGCCCTTCAGCGAGCCGGCCTCGGGGAAGTGGAGCTCGGCGGAGAGGATCGCGACGTAGCCGGGCACCTCGCGGGCGGCTACGCCACCTCGGGTGGCTCGTCGAGAGACGTGCGCTCGACCTCGCGGGTCTCGTAGACCTCGAAGATGTCGCCCTCGCGTAGGTCGTTGAACCCGTCGAGCAGGATGCCGCACTCGAAGCCCTCGGTCACCTCGCGCGCGTCGTCCTTGAACCGCTTGAGCTGGGCGACGGTGGTCTCGTGGATCCGCGCGCCGTCGCGGAAGATCCGCACCCGCGCCCCGCGGCGAACGACGCCGCTCGTGACCATGCAGCCGGCGATCGTCCCGAGTCGCGAGACCCGGAACAGCGCCCGCACCTCGACCTCGCCGATCACTGCCTCGGTCTCGACGGGCGAGAGCATGCCCACGAGCGCCTGCTCGATCTGCTGGGTCAGCTCGTAGATGACGCGGTACTGGCGAATCTCGATTCCCTGCCGCTCTGCCAGCTGGCGGGCCTCGCTCGAGGGGCGGACGTTGAACCCGATCACCATCGCGTTCGACGCGGCGGCGAGGTTGATGTCGTTCTCGCTGATCCCGCCGACGCCCGTGTGGATCACGTTGACCCGCACCTCTGGATGGTCGATCTTCTGAAGCTCGCCGACGATCGCCTCGACGGAGCCCTGGACGTCGGCCTTGAGCACGATGTTCAGGTCTGCGACCCCGCCCGCCTGAAGCTGCTCGAACAGCTTCTCGAGTGAGACGCCCCGGCTCGCCTGCTTGGCGAGCGACTCGCGGCGGAGCCGCTCCTCGCGCTGCTGGGCGAGCTCGCGGGCCTTACGATCGTTCTCGACCACTCGCCCGGGCTCGCCTGCCGGCGGCGGCTTGTCGAAGCCGAGGATCTCGACCGGCTCACCGGGCCCGGCGGACTCGATCCGCTCGCCTCGGTAGTCGTACAGCGCCTTCACGCGACCCCACGCATCGCCTGCGACGACCGCATCGCCGACCCTCAGCGTGCCCCGCTGGATGAGCATCGTGGTCACGGTGCCCCGACCGTGGTCGATTCGGGACTCGATGATCGGCCCCGAGGCGGGAGCATCCGGGTTCGCGGTCAGCTCCAGCTCGAGATCCGCGACGAGGAGGATCTTCTCGAGCAGCTCGTCCAGGTTCTCGCCCTGCTTCGCGGAGACCCTCGCGACCTGCGTCGTGCCGCCCCACTCCTCGGGCTGTAGCCCCTGGGCTGCAAGGTCGCTCAGCACGCGGTCGGGGTTCGCGCCCGGGAGGTCGATCTTGTTCACGGCGACGACGATCGGCACCTCTGCGGCGCGCGCGTGCGCGATCGACTCGAGCGTCTGCGGCATCACGCTGTCGTCGGCGGCGACGACCAGCACGGCGATGTCGGTCACCTTCGCCCCGCGTGCCCGCATCGCCGTAAAGGCCTCGTGGCCGGGCGTGTCGAGGAACGTGATCTTCCGTCCGTCGACGTCGGTCTGGTAGGCGCCGATGTGCTGGGTGATCCCGCCGGCCTCGGTCTCGACGACGGCCGTCTTGCGGATCGCGTCGAGCAGCGTCGTCTTGCCGTGATCGACGTGACCCATGATCGTCACCACCGGCGGCCGCGGCTTGAGTGAGTCCTGCGCGTCGTCGAACGACTCGGGCTCGACGTCTTCGTCGCCGGCGTGCTTGATCGTCACCTCGCGGCCGAGTTCGGCGGCGATCAACTCGACCTCGTCGTCGGTGAGGGTCTGGGTCGCGGTCTTCATCGACCCCATCTCCATCAGCATCTTGATGATCTGCGGCATCGGCACCCCGAGCGCCTGCGAGAAGTCGCGCATCGAGATCCCCGATTCCACGGTCACCGGGCCGGTCGGCGGCGCGACCTCGCGAGGTGTCTTTGGCGCGCGATCGGCTCCCTGGCGGTCGCCGGGCCGCTGCCGCTGGCCGGCGCCGGGCCGGCCGGTGCCGCCGTCGATGACGACGCGGCGCCGCCGGTTTCCGGGGCCTCCGCCGCCTCTGGGTCTGATTGGTCTACCGCCTGGCATGGTTCAAGTGTAGAGCCGCGCCAACGAGTTCTCGACGCGGACGGTCCTCCTCAATGTCCGGTTGAAGCCGCGGTGAGCACGAGCGCGCTCGAAGCACGACAGCCGGGGGCAGGTGTAGACGCCTCGGCCGGGTCCCGGGCCGGCAACGAGTTGGCCTTCCCGGGCGTGGAAGCGCCGTAGCTCGGCCTGAGCTGCCTTGCGGCCGCAGCCGGAGCAGGTACGGATCGGACTAGCCGTCTGCGCCGTCCTCGCCACCTTCGTCACCTTCGACTCGCGCATGGACGATCGGAATCCCCTCGTTCGGGTCGTCCTCCACGCGCTCGACCGGCCGTCCCCCCGATTCGAGGGTCTCGTCTCCGCCCGGTACCGGTGCATCGCCGGGGCCGGCCGGGAACTCCTCTGGGGCCGCCTCGCCGAACTCCGCCGCATCCTCGGTCACGGCCTCCGGCTCGGAGACGTCGGACAGAGCCTCGAGCTCGGGCTCCGCCTCCTCGACGATCGGATTGACCTCGTCGTCGGGCTCGTGCATCGCGAGCTCCTGATGGGCGGGGACTCCGCAGAACTTCGAGCCCGGAAGGGCGGTGTTCGGACAGCGCTTTCCGTTCGAGAGCACCGCCGCGCAGCGCCCGGAGAAGTCGCCCTCCTCCCCGCCTTCGCCGCCGAAAGCCGCTTCGGCTTCCTGCTGGGCGAACTCGGTGTCGCTGACGATGTCGATCTTCCAGCCCGTGAGCCGATGCGCAAGCCTGGCGTTCATCCCCTCCTTGCCGATCGCGAGCGCGAGCTGGTCGTCGGGGACGACAACCGTCGCCTCACGCCCGGCGTCGTCGAGGTACACCTCGCGAACGCGGGCCGGAGAGAGGGCCTTCGCGACGAACCGCGCCGGCTCCTGGTTCCACGGGATGATGTCGATCTTCTCGCCGCGGAGCTCGGACACGACCATCCGGACCCGAGATCCTCGCGGACCGACGCACGCACCGACGGGGTCGACCCCCTGGGTGTGCGACTGCACCGCGATCTTCGAGCGATAGCCCGGCTCGCGCGCAACCCCCTCGATCGTGACGAGACCGTCCGCGATCTCGGGCACCTCGAGCTCGAAGAGGGTCTTGATCAGCTCCGGATCGCGGCGCGACAGGATCACCTGCGGCCCCTTCGTGCCGGTGCGGACATCGGTGATGACTGCTTTGATGCGGGAGCCCTGCTCGTAGCGCTCGCCGTCGACCTGCTCGGAGCGCGGTAGCAGCGCCTCGACCTTGCCGAGGTCGACGAGGACGTTGTTGCGGTCGCCCGCCTGCTGGACGATGCCGGTGACGACCTCGCCGACGCGGTCGATGTACTCCTCGTACATCATCTCGCGCTCCGCCTCGCGGATGCGCTGAAGGATCACCTGCTTCGCGGTCTGGGCGGCGATGCGGCCGAAATTGTCCGGCGTGACGTCCTCGCGCTTCATCAGGTCGTCAGGCACCTGGGACCAGTCGACGTCGAGGTCGTCGTCGCTCAGAAGCGTGTGATTCTTTTCACCCGTCTCTTCCTCGATCCGCTCGAGCTCGTCGAGCGCGCGCTCGCGTGCCTCGTCCAGCAGCCGTCGCTCGAGATCCTCCGGGAGTTCGATCGCGTACACGCGGTAGTCGCCCGCATCATCGAGCTCGACGGCAGCATGCCGGGACGCCCCCGGCGTCTTCTTGTAGGCGGCAAGCAGCGCGTCTTCGAGTGCCGCGAGCAGCTGCTCGGCGTCGATTCCCTTCTCGCGCTCGATCTCGCGAACGGCCTCAACGATCTCCTGGCTCATCACGCACCTACCCTTCGTCGATCAGATTGGCCCGTACGATCGCGTCGTACGGTATGTCGACCGGCTCACCGGTCCCGTTCAGGAGTTGGAACGACCGCTCGCCGACGGCAACGACCTCCCCCCGCATCCTTCGCTCCGAGGTCTTCACGCGGACGCGCCTTCCCTGGACGCCCCGGAAGTGCTCGCGGGTGCGAAGCGGCCGCTCGAAGCCCGGGGAGGACACCTCGACCGAGTACCGGTCGGTGTAGGGACGGAGTAGGCCGCTGACTCGCTCACAGAGCGCGTGGTCGACCCCGCCCGGCTGATCGACGTACACGCAGAAACGCTCGCGTCCGGTCATCTCGACCGCGAGCACCTCGACGCCCGGAAGCGCCGTCGTCACCGTGCGGGAAACCTCGCGATACAGCTCCTTCTCCTTCGCTTGCTGACCGGTCGCCATCGTGTTCCTGAAGCTCCTACGTCACAAAAAATGGGCGCCGCGCGCCCATTTCGACTTGCCCGAAATGTGGTTTATGCAGGGTAGCAGACCCTCCTCGCAACCGGCCTGCCGGGCCCGGGCTATCCGAGCACGATCGTGACGGGCCCGTCGTTTACGAGCTCGACGGCCATCCGAGCGCCGAAGACGCCCGTGGCGACCGGAACCCCGAGCTTGCCCAACGCGGCGCAGAACCGCTCGTAGAGCGGCTCGGCCTGCTCGGGGCGCGCCGCCGCGGAGAAGCTTGGCCGATTCCCCCTGCGGGTGTCTCCAATGAGCGTGAACTGGGAGACGACCAGCGCGGCGCCGCCGGTGTCGAGGAGCGAGCGGTTGAACCTGCCGTCGTCGTCCTCGAGGATTCGGAGCCGGGCGACCTTGCCCGCCAGCTGGTCGGCGGCCGCTGGATCGTCGCCCTCCGCGATGCCTAGCAGTACGAGGAGGCCTGCGCCGATCTCGCCGCCGGGGGTCGAGCGGGCTCGAGAAACCCGCTGCACGACTGCGCGCAATCGGGCTACTCGAGCTCTCGGACCCGCGCAGCGTAGCCCTCGTTGCCCGGGTTCATGGAGCTTGCGAGCTTGTAGTGGCCGTTCGCCTCGGCGTCCCGACCCTGCTTCTCGAGCACCCGGCCGAGAGCGTAGTGCGCGTAGTCGTCAGTCGGCGAGAGGTCGAGCACGGCCCGGAACTCCGTCTCGGCCTCGACCCAACGGCGAAGGCGGAAATAGGCGATCCCGAGGGCCTCGCGGATCGAAGCCTTGTCGGGCTCGAGCCGCTTGGCCTTCTCGAGCGGGACGGTCGCCTGGGCGCTCATGCCCTTCCGCAGCCTGCTTCGTCCCTCCTGGTACAGGTCGTAGGCCTCGCTCACTCGAGCAGCTTCTCCACCTCGTCGAGGATCTCGACCGCGATCGCCGGTTTCGGCGCCTTCGCCACGAGCCGGTCGCCGAGCTGGGAGACGAGTACGACCTCGTTGTCGGCGCTCTCGAAGCCGATATCGGGGCGCGAGACATCGTTGAAGACGACCAGGTCCGCGTTCTTGGTCTCGAGCATCTCCCGCTTCCGCTCGAGACCGCGCTCGCCGAGCTCGGCTCCGAACACCACGAGCAGCCGGCCGGGGCGCTTGGCCTCGCCCAGACGGCGGGCGATGTCGACGGTCGGCTCCAACTCGACCGTCCAGGGCTCGTCACCCTTCGTGCGCTTGCCGGGGAGCGCAGCGGCCGGGCGGTAGTCGGCGACTGCCGCCGCGAGCAACGCGATGTCGACGTCCTCCAGGGCGAGGGCCGCGTCGAGCATCGCCTGGGCAGTCGGGGTCGAGATCGTCTCCACCCCCTGCGGTGCAGGAACGGCGAGGTTCGCAGCCAGGAGCATCACGTCGGCGCCGCGCCGGCGCGCCTCCTCTGCGAGTGCGACCCCCATCCGCCCCGAGGACCGGTTGCCCATGTAGCGGGCGGCGTCGAGCGGCTCGCGCGTGCCCCCGGCTGTGACGAGGACTCGCTTGCCGGCGAGCGCGCCGGGTGCGAGCAGTTGCGCGATGCGGCGCGCGATCTCGGGCGGCTCGGCCATCCGGCCAACCCCCCACTCGCCCTCGGCCGTCTCGCCCTCGTCCGGGCCGACGAGCTCGACTCCGCGACCGAGCAGGGTTTCGACGTTCGCGCACGTCGCCGGATGCATCCACATCCGCGGGTTCATGGCGGGAGCGATCAGGACCGTACCGCGGTGGGCAAGCGCAGACTCGGTGAGGGGGTTGTCGGAGATCCCGCCCGCGAGCTTGGCGAGTGTGTTGGCAGTGCACGGCGCGACGACGAGCAGGTCGGCCCGCATCAGGTGCTGGTAAACGTCCTCGACCGCAGGCCGCCGCGCGAGAGCCTGGAAGGTCGCGGCGCGCACGAAGCGCTCGGCGCCCGGCGTCACGAGCGGGATCACTTCGTGGCCGGCCTTGACGAGCAGCCGGGTGAGCTCGCAGGCCTTGTACGCCGCGATGCCGCCCGTGACTCCGAGAAGGATTCGGCTCACGACCTCATTGTGCCCCGAGGATCAGGAGCGAGCCTGCCCTCGCCGCTTGCAGGCGAAGCGAGTCAGCGCGTGTAGTCGTAGCTGATCTTGCCCTCGGCGATCTCTTCGAGGGACATGGTCAGGTAGTTCTTCGAGCGCGAGCGGATGAGCGGCGGCGGGAACTCGTCGAAGGTGCCCTCACCGAGCTGGTGGTGGTAGTTGTTGATCTGCCGCGCGCGCTTGGCGGCGACGATCACGAGCGCGTAGCGTGAGTCCACCTGTCCGAGAAGCTGGTCGATGCGCGGATGGATCATCGGCCCACCATCTTAGCGGCAGGCTGCCAGCTCGCGTTCGACGAGATCGACACAGTCGTCGGCGGCGCGCTCCCGGTCGTCGTTCTCGACCACGTAGTCGAAAAGTCCTGCTAACCGCCGTTGTTCGGCGGCGAGCGCGATCCGGTCGTCGATCTCGCCGGAGCTCTCGGTCGCCCGTTCACGCAGCCGTCGCTCGAGCTCCTCGAGCGGGGCGTCGACGAAGATCGTGAGCGCGTTGGGGACCTTCTTCTTCACGGCCAGAGAACCGTTCAGCTCCAGTTCGAGCAGGGGGATGTCGCCTGCATCCGCGATCCGGTCGAGCTCGGAGATCAGCGTGCCAGAGCGTTGTCCCCAGGGGAAGACGTGGTATTCGAGGAAATCGCCGTCCGAGAGCCGGCGGTCGAACTCCTCCTCGCTCAGGTACCAGTAGTGGAAGCCCTCCACCTCGCCGGGTCGCTGCGGCCGGGTTGTCGCCGACACCGCGAGCCGGAGCCGGGGAATCCGTGCCAGCAGCGCCTGAACCATCGTCCCCTTGCCGGCACCCGAGGGCCCGGTGAGGACGACGACAGGCCCTCTACCGGTTGAAGAGGTCAATCAGCTCTTGCCGCTGGCGATCAGACAGCCCGCCGACCGTCTTGGACTGGCTGATCCGGCACTGGTTGAGCATCCGCTGCGCCTTGACCCGACCGAACTTCGGAACGGCCATCAGCATGTCGAACACCTTCGCGGTCGAGACGTACTCGGGTGGCTCGGCGAGGATCTGCTCGATCGAAACGGCACTGGATTTGAGGTCCTTCTTGAGCTGGGCTCGCTTCACCCTGATGTCGTTCGCCCTCTTGAGAGCCTCCATGCGCTGGTCGAGCGATCTGACCGGAGCTTGGACCTGCGAGGTGGGCGGCACCATGAGAGGCCGCATACTAACAGCCTTTGTGCCTCGTGCAAGCGATCACTGTTTTCCCTGGTTGTCAAAGTTGAAAACAGCTTCCTGAGCGGCGGAAAAGGCCTCTTCGGTGTTGTCCAGACCGGCACTTGAGAGCACAACCTCGAGCTCTGACCGGACGCGCCAAGGGGCGTTAGGGTCGGTGAACAGGACCGTCCCGAGGGCGACGTCTGTCGCCCCGGCCGCGACCATCTCGAGCACGTCCCGCCCGGTCTGGACACCGCCCATCCCGACGATCGGAAGCTCGGTCACACGCCGGCAGGCATAGACGGCGGCAAGTGCGATCGGCTTGAGGGCGGGTCCCGAATAGCCCCCTGTGCCGCGGGCGAGCAGCGGCCGAAGCCGCTGGTCGAACGCCAGGCCCCGCATGGTGTTCACGAGCGAGAGACCGTCGGCGCCCGCCGACTCGACTGCGCGCGCGATCTCGCCGAGGTCCCAGGCCGCGGGCGAGAGCTTCGCGTAGAGCGGAAGCCTGGTCTCGGCCCGGCAGGCCGCGACGATCTCGGCGGCCGACTCCGGTGCCTCGTCGACGTTGGGACAGGAGAGGTTGAGCTCGATCGTCACGTCGTCGAGCGCGGCGCACGTGTCAGCATAGTCGCCGGCGGAGAACCCGCCGACCGAGACCCAGAGCGGCACACCCAGCTGTCGCAGGGCGGGGAGCGTCTTGCTCAGGAAGCGCTCGCGGCCCGGATTGGCGAGGCCGATCGAGTTCAGCATCCCGGCCGCGGTCTCCGCGATCCTGACCGGTGGGTTTCCCTCCCGCGGCTCGGGTGTGACCGTTTTCGTGACGAAGCCGTCGAGCGAGCGGGCCACCTCGGGGGCGGTCAGGGCGTCGAGGCAGCCGCTGGCGTTCAGGAGGCGCACAGCACGGGGCCTTCCACGCAGAGCCTGACGAGCTTGCCGTCGACAGGGACGACGCAGCCGTAGCAGGCGCCGTAGCCACACGCCATCGGGGCCTCAAACGCGAGCTGGGCCGAGGGGGCGAGCACCCGAACAGCCTCCAGCATCGGCTCGGGACCGCACGCGAGCACATCGCGGTCGAGCGGCATGGCCTCGGTGACGAGCACTGGGTCGATCACGACTTCGGCGTTCGGAACGAGCTCGGCTGCCTCGGCGTGATGGGCGCTCCTGAAGCCGAGGATCGCCGGCGGACGCTCGAGCGCCTCGGACAGGTACGGGAACGGGGCGACTCCGATGCCACCGCCGACGAGCACAGGTCGCGGGACATCGAGCCGGAAGCCGCGGCCGAGTGGCCCGAAGACCGCGATCCGGTGGCCCGGCTCCAGCGCCGCGATCGCGGCGGTCCCCGGTCCGACCTGATCGACCAGGAAGCCGAGCTCGCCACGGGGCGCCAGGCAGAGCGAGAACGGCCTCGGCAGGAGACAACCCGGCGCCTCCAGCATGAAGAACTGTCCGGGCGTGCCCGGCTCGAGCGACCCGCGTTCGACGCGAACGAGTGTGTAGGGGCCGACAGCCTCGACCGCGGTGACCGCAAGCAGCTCACGACGCCGCACGGAGCACCTCCGCCGTCTCGTTGCCCGCGTGGCGCGTCTGGAGAGACAGCGGCTCCTCGGGGCGGGCACCGGCCATCGCCGCCACGGCAGCGCGGGCGGCCGCAAGAGTGGTGATGCAGGGGACGCGCGCCACGACGGCCGCCTCGCGGATCGCGTACCCGTCACGCCGGGCGTTGCGACCCTGCGGCGTGTTGACGACGAGATCGACCCTTCGGCCGCGAACGAGCTCGACGACCGTCTCCCCCTTCTCGACGCGTTCGACCGGGATTCCGGCCAGCTCGAGCGCATCCGCCGTACCCGTCGTGGCAACGAGGTCGAAGCCGAGCCCGGAGAGCGCGACCGCGACCGGAACGACCGCGACCTTGTCGGCGTCACGGACGCTCAAAAACGCCCGGCCGCCGTCCGGCAGGCGGCGGCCCGCCGCCCGCTCAGCCTTCGCGTAGGCGGTCGCGAAGTCGGCGCCGCTCGCCATCACCTCGCCCGTCGAGCGCATCTCCGGGCCGAGTATCGGATCGGCGCCGGCGAAGC
>DATIYE010000111.1:0-13148 GCA_035517795.1 Gaiellaceae bacterium
GGGCGGGGGCGACGGCGACGCGGCTGCTCCCGGGTGGTCGACTCGTGGGCACCGAGCGGCTCCCGTCGGGGGCAGCGGCGGCATTCGTGGCCTCGACGCTCGGGGCCAATCGAGCGCAGAGCATGACCCCGGCCCTGCGACGGGCGCTCGGGCCCGCGGTGCTCGTCACGGGCGACGCCGCCGTACAGCACGATGTCGGCCCGGCGCTCGCCCGGGCGCTGCGCATCGGCGAGCTCTACCTTGCCGTCCCCGCGGCGCTGCTCATTCTCGTGCTGGTCTTCGGATCGGCCTCGGCGCTGGTCCCGTTTCTGTTCGCAGCGTTCACGATCGCCCCCGCGCTCGGGATCGCCTGGGCCTTCGCGCACGTGCTCGAGCTGAGCGACTATCTCCTGAACATGGTGATGATGATCGGGCTCGGGATCGCGATCGATTACTCCCTGCTCGTCGTCAACCGCTACCGTGACGAGCGCCGCCAGGGCCTGCCGCACCGTGAAGCGGTCGCCGAGACGATGGCGCGCGCCGGCAGGACGATCGTGTTCAGCGGGCTCGTCGTCTCACTCGGCCTGGCGCTGATGCTTCTACTCCCGGTGCCGTTCCTGCGCGGCTTCGGGCTCGGAGGCCTGCTCGTGCCCGCCGTGAGCATCCTCTGCGCGCTCACGATGCTCCCGGTGCTGCTGCTCGCGTTCGGCGAGCGGCTCGAGGCGATTCGCCTGGTTCCGCATCGCCTCGCGGAGCGCCGCCACGTCTTCGAGACGCGGATGTGGACCGGCCATGCCGGCTGGGTGATGGGCCGCGCCAGGCTCGTCGCACCCGTCGTCGCCACGCTGCTCGTGCTTGCCGCACTGCCGCTGATCGCGATCCAGGTCGGGCCGGGATCGACGCGCTCGCTGCCGCAGGGGATCCCCTCCGTACGCGGGCTCGTCGCGCTGCAGGACGCGGGCAGCCGGTTCTCGACCGACCCGACCACAATCGTGATCGGCGACTCCGGTCGGCCGCCCGCCCGGACGCTGGCGGCGGTCGCGACGCTCGACCGGCTCCTGCGCGCCGACCCTCAGGTGACCGGCGTCTCTCGGGCGCAACTCGACCGCAGCGGCCGCTGGCTGAAGATCGAGGTCGCAAGCCGTCCCGACCCGGCGAGCCCGCAGGCGCAGTCGTTCGCCGAGAAGCTCAGAGACACCCTGATCCCGGCCTCGCATTTCCCCGCGTCGGCGTCCGTCCTCGCCGGAGGAGGAGCGGCGTACGCCGCGGACTTCGTCGAGCGGACACTCGGCCCCTTCCCGTGGCTCGTGCTCGGCGTCGTCGGCCTCACCTACCTCGTCCTCGTCCGCGCATTCCGTTCGCTGCTCCTTCCGCTGAAGGCGATCGCGCTCAACCTGCTCACCGTGGCGGCCGCCAGCGGCCTGATGATCGCCATCTTCGAGTGGGGCTGGGGAAGCTGGGCGGGGTTGCTGCGCGTGAACGAGATCGAAGGCTGGATCCCCGTGTTCATGTTCACGTTGCTCTTCGGACTCTCGATGGATTACGAGGTCTTCCTGGTCTCCCGGATGCGGGAGACCTGGGACGCGACCCGGTCGAACCACCGTGCGGTCGTCCACGGTCTGGCGAGCACCGGACGGGTCGTGACTGCTGCCGGTCTGATCATGGCAGCGACGTTCAGTGGCCTGATGTTCGGCTCGATCCCGACGATGCAGCAGCTCGGTTTCGGACTCGCGACCGCGATCCTGATCGACATCACGCTCGTCCGCGGACTGCTTCTGCCCTCGACCATGGCGATCGCCGGGCGCTGGAACTGGTACCTGCCGCGCTGGGCCGCGCGCGCAGTGCTGATCCGCGGCTAGCCGGAGGTCGAGCCCTCGAGGAAGCGGGATTCACGTTCGGCCCGGTGGCACCGCTCATGACGCGAGCTCTGACCGGCTCCTTGCCCCGACGCAGCGCCCACGGGTTTCCCGCACGATGAACCGTGGCCGCCGCGGATGTCTGCCGCCCAGCCGCCGTGCACCCTCGGACGCATGGTTATATCGGCGGGAATGACGATCGAAGAGGTCGCATCCGCGCTCGATCTCCTGCCGGGCGAGATCCAGTACTACGGTCGTGACGCGGCCAAGATCGAGCTCTCCGCTCTCGACCGCCTCTCCGGGGCGCCCGACGGAAAGCTCGTTTCCGTCACCGCGATGACGCCGACCCGGTTCGGCGAGGGGAAGACGACGACCGCGATCTCGCTCGTTGAGGCCCTCGGACGCATCGACGTGCGCTCGCTCCTCTGCCTGCGCGAGCCATCCCTCGGGCCGGTCTTCGGCCTCAAGGGCGGCGGCACCGGCGGCGGACAGGCCCAGGTCGTGCCGATGGAGCAGATCAACCTCCACTTCACGGGAGACATCCACGCGATCGGCGCGGCAAACAATCTGCTCGCCGCGGCGATCGATGCCCACCTCCTGCACGGCAACGAGCTGGCTCTCGACCCGCACTCGATCAGCTGGCGACGCTGCGTCGACATGGACGATCGCGCACTGCGGCAGATCGTGGTCGGCCTGGGCGGGCGGCCGAACGGGTACCCGCGGGAGACCGGTTTCGACATCACCGCGGCCTCCGAGGTGATGGCGATCGTGGCGGTTTCACGGAACCTCCACGATCTGCGCAAGCGGCTCGGCGCGATCACGGTCGGGGCGAGCTTCGAGGGCGAGCCCGTGACGGCGGAGCAGCTCGGCGTTGCCGGATCGATGGCCGTGCTGCTCCGGGAGGCGATCAAGCCGAACCTCGCGCGGACGCTCGAAGGCGAGCCGGCGCTGATTCACTGCGGGCCGTTCGCGAACATCGCCCACGGCAACAACTCGGTTCTCGCGGATCTGCTGGGGCTCAAGCTCGCCGATTACGTCGTCACCGAGAGTGGATTCGGCGCCGACATGGGATTCGAGAAGTTCGTCGACATCATCTGCCGGTCGAACGGGATCGCCCCTAGCGCAGTCGTGCTCGTCGCGACCGTGCAGGCGCTCAAGCACCACGGCGGCGACTCGGACGGGGGCGTCATCGCGCTGGAACGGGGCATCGCCAACCTGGCCGCCAACCTGAGGATCGTCCACGCGTTCGGTCTTCCGTGCGTGATCGCGATCAACCGATTCGCCGGGGACTCCGACGCCGAGATCGACGCAGCACGCAGCCTCGCCGCAGCTCTCGACGTCGTCGGCGTCGCAGTCAACGAGGGCTTCGAGCGCGGTGGCGAGGGAGCGGTCGAGCTCGCAGAAGCGGTGATCGACGCGACGTCCGGCGCCACCTCCCCCCCGAGCTTCCTCTACGAGCTCGACGAGTCGATCGAGCGCAAGATCCACGATGTCGCAACCCGGGCGTATGGAGCGGCCGGCGTCGAGCTGTCGCCGGCGGCGAGCGCCCAGGCTGCCCGCTTCGAGCAGGCCGGACTCGGCAAGCTGCCGGTCTGCATGGCGAAAACACACCTTTCGCTCTCGCACGACGCGACGCTCATCGGAGCCCCGACCGGGTTCACCCTCCCTGTCCGCGAGCTGCGGCCCTACACCGGGGCTGGCTGGATCGTCGCCGTGTGCGGTGACATGCAGACGATGCCTGGGTTGCCCGCCCAGTCGGCCGCCCAGCGGATCGACCTCGACGCCTCGGGCGCCACGGTCGGCCTGCGCTGAGAGCCGCGCCCCGAACTGCGGGGATCTACTTAGCAGGGCTCCGTCGAAGCCCGGAAGGCGCAAAACCTGACCGTTCCTAGATTGGCGTGAGAGCCATGAATGCGCCCGGGGTAACGGAAATCGAGCCCCTCGGGCTCGAGCACGAGGTCGTCGACGAGGTGACGCTCGCCAGGACGGTCGCCCGCTTTCGCGAGGCAGGAGTCGTGCTCCCGACCTTCGCCCAGCTTGCCGACCCGAATCTCATCCCGGGGTGGATCCTCGAGGAGCTCGCCGGGATCGGGCCCGACGAAGCCCATCCGCTCAACCTGTTCCGGGTGCACTGGTTCAACGGTGCCGACCGGCGCAGCCTCGTCGAGGTTCCTCAGCATCTCGTCCTGCCGCCGAGCCTGACCGGAGTCGAGGCGATCGTTGTCGTGGTCCTCGGCGACCGGTTCCCGATGATCGGAGCCCACAAGGTCCTGGCGGCGTACGGGTGCTTGGCGCCTCGGCTCGTCACCGGCCGCTTCGACCCGACCCGTCACCGTGCGGTCTGGCCCTCCACCGGCAACTACTGTCGCGGCGGCGTCGCGATCTCGCGGCTGCTGCGCTGCCGCGGCGTCGCGGTGCTGCCGGAGGGAATGAGCCGCGAGCGATTCGCGTGGCTCGAACGATGGGTGGCCGATCCCGACGACGTCATCCGCACACCTGGGGTCGAGAGCAACGTCAAGGAGATCTACGACCGCTGCCACGAGCTGGAGCTCGACCCCGAGAACTGCATCCTCAACCAGTTTGCGGAGTTCGGCAACCACATCGTCCACTACGCGGCCACGGGACGCGCGCTCGAGCGGGTGTTCGATGCGCTGCAGGCCGATCGTCCGGAGCTGAGGCTGCGGGCGTTCGTATCGGCAACCGGCTCCGCGGGGACGATCGGAGCCGGGGACTACCTCAAGGAGAGGTACGGATCGCTGGTCGTCGCCTGCGAGGCGCTCGAGTGTCCGACGCTGCTCCGGAACGGGTTCGGAGAGCACAACATCCAGGGCATCGGGGACAAGCACATCCCCCTGATCCACAACGTGATGAACACCGACGTCGCGGTTGCGATCTCGGATCGCGCCACCGACTGCCTCGGAGTGCTGTTCTCCTCCGATCCGGGCCGTTCCTACCTCGCGGAGCGGCGCGGAGTGCCGACGGCGGTTGTCGACGAGCTCGACTCGCTCGGGCTCTCGAGCATCTGCAACGTCCTCGCAGCGATCAAGGTCGCGAAGTACCTCGACCTCACGCCCGAGGACGTCGTCGTCACCGTCGCTACCGACGGAGCCGCGATGTACGGGAGCGAGCGGGAACTCGCTCTGGCGAAGCACTTTCCCGAGGGGTTCGACGAGGTGAGCGCCGCCGAGGCGTTCGGCGAGCACCTCCTCGGAGCGGGCGTCGGCGACCTGCTCGAGCTGACACGGCCGGACCGCGAACGGATCTTCAACCTCGGCTACTACACCTGGGTCGAGCAGCAGGGCGTCTCGATCGAGGCGTTCGAAGCGCGCCGGGACCAGAGCTTCTGGACCGGGATCAGGAGTGTCGTCTCCGACTGGGATCACCTGATCGAAGAGCTCAACGAGCGCGCGGGCACCGAGCCATGAGCCGCAGGCTCGAGGGAGGCTCGATAGCGAGCCGTCTCGTCTGCTCGGGATGCGGCGCGGAGCCGGCTGCCGGCGACCCTTACCCGTTCCGGTGCCCCAACGCCGGCTCGGGCGACGGGGCCGATCACGTTCTTCGACGCGAGCTCGAATTCGACCGCCTGTCATTCCCGCCCGAGGGCGAGGAGCTCAATCCGTTCGTGCGCTACCGGAAGCTCCTTCACCCCTACCACGTCGCGATCGCGAACGGATTTGGCGACGAGGAGTTCTGCGAGCTCGTTCGCGTCCTCGACGAACAGGTCGCCGGTGTGGACGGCCGCGGCTTTCGGGTGACGCCGTTCCGGCGCCACGACGCGCTGAGTCGCGAGCTCGGCTTCTCGGTCGACGGCGGAGTCTGGGTGAAGAACGAGACCGGCAACGTCTCCGGCTCGCACAAGGCACGGCATCTGTTCGGCGTGCTCCTACAGCTCGAGGTCGCCGAGCGTCTCGGTTGGGTCGACCCGCCCGCGCGGCGGTCACTCGCGATCGCGAGCTGCGGCAACGCGGCGCTGGCGGCCGGCGTCCTCGCGAAGGCGGCCGGCCGTGCGCTCACGGTCTTCGTCCCTCCGGACGCGAATCCGGCGGTCACGGAGCAGCTGCGCTCGCTCGGCGCCGTCACCGTCACGTGCGCCCGCGACGGAACCACCGCCGGCGACCCGACCTACGCGCGGCTGCTGGGAGCGATCGAGGACGGCGCGCTTCCCTTCACGTGCCAGGGCAACCTCAACGCGCTCGCGGTCGAAGGCGGAATGACCATCGGCTACGAGATCGCGTCCGGGATCTGGGCCGGCGGAACGACGCTCGACCGACTCGTCGTGCAGGTCGGCGGTGGCGCGCTGGCCAGCGCCTGCTTCGAGTCGCTCGCCGACGCGAAGCGGCTCGGGCGGCTCGGCCGAGTTCCGCGCATCGACACGGTTCAGACCCAGGGAGCCGCGCCGCTCCGGCGAGCCTACGAGGCCGTCCGTGCCCGCGACGGCACCGGCGCGCTTGCCTACGCCGCCACTCACCGCGCCGAGTTCATGTGGCCGTGGGAGAGCGAGCCGAAGAGCATCGCCCACGGGATCCTCGACGACGAGACGTACGACTGGCTTGCCGTGTGCGAGGGGATGCTCGCGACGGGAGGCTCACCCCTGGTTGTCGACGAGTCGACGCTCACCGACGCGAACACGCTCGCGCAGGAGGCGACCGGCATCGCCGTCGACCCGACCGGCTCGGCGGGACTGGCCGGTGTGCTCGCGCTACGCGCCGCCGGCGAGCTCCACCCCGACGAGCGCGTTGCCGTCCTCTTCACGGGCATCACCCGTGTCACCGGCCTTCACCGAGACGAAAGGAGCCGAGATGAGAAGCTTCCTCGGCAGGGACATCCTGTCGCTCAAGGGGTTTGAGCGCAACGAGTTCGAGCGCGTCTTCGAAGTGTGCGACGAGCTCGCGCCCATCGCCCGCAACCGCCGCAACAGCGACCTGCTCGCGGGCAAGACGCTGCTGACGGCCTTCTACCAGCCGAGCACGCGAACGCGACTCGCCACGGAGGCGGCGATGCACCGCCTCGGCGGCCACGTGCTCGGGTTCTCCGACGCGAAGATGACCCGCGCCGGCGACTTCTACCAGGAGTCGATCAAGGACACCGTTCACATGCTGGAGTACTACGGCGACGTCATCGCTATGCGGCACTTCCAGCAGGGAGCACCCGAGGAGGCTGCGCGCTGGTCGTCGGTTCCGATCATCAACTGCGGGGACGGCTGGGGCGAGCACCCGACTCAGGTGCTCACCGACCTCTACACGACGAAGAAGGAGCTCGGCACGCTCGACGGGCTCTCGTTCCTGCTCGTCGGCGACATGCGGATGAGGACGATGCACTCGATCCTCTACGCCGCCTCGCAGTTCGACATGCACTGCTACGTGGTCGGGCCGCCTGAGATGGCGCTGCTGCCGGAGTTCAAGGAGGAGCTCGACGAGCTCAGCGTCTCCTACGAAGAGGTCGAGTCGGTCGCCGACGTGATCTCGGAGTGCGACGTGATCTACATGGAGCCGGTCGTGCAGCCCGACTACACGATGTCGCGTGTCGAGCGCGGCGACTCGGTCGGCCTCACCCCGGTTCAGTACAAGGTGACCCGAGACCTGATGAAGGTCAGCGCGAAGCGGCGTTCGATCGTCCTCCACTCGCTGCCACGCATGGACGAGCTGACCGAGGATGTCGACGTCACGCGCCATCAGCGCTACTGGACGGAGGCGTTCAACGGCGTTGTGACCCGGATGTCGCTTCTCGCACTCGTCCTGGGGGCGATGGAATGACCGTCACCGGCGCCGACCCGACAACCGTCGAGTTCACCCTCAACGGCGAGACGGTCGTGGTAAGGCCGGATTCCGAGACGAGCATGCTCGAGCTGCTGCGGGACGAGCTGGGCTGCACGTCGGTCAAGGACGGGTGCTCTCCAGAGGGCTCCTGCGGTGCCTGCACGATCCTCGTCGACGGGCATGCCCAGGTCTGCTGCGCCCAGAAGGTTGCTCACTTCGCCGGGAAGCACATCGTCACCCAGGAGGGTCTCGGCAGTGAGACCCGACAACTCTGGGCCCAGTGCTTCTCGGCGGCGGGCGCATCGCAGTGCGGCTACTGCTCACCGGGGATCGTCATGAAGGCCGAGGGGTTGCTCGCGAAGCACTCCGAGCCGACGCGCGCGGAGATCGCCCATGCCCTGCTCGGCAACCTCTGCCGCTGTACGGGCTACGCGAAGGTGATCGACGCCATCGAGCTCGCCGCCGCCGCCAGGCGAGGCGAGCCGGTGCCGGCTCCCGACCGCAGCGGGCGGGTGGGCTCCCGGTCGGCCCGTTATCAGGGCTCCGAGCTGGCGCTCGGCGACCGCCCCTTCGTCGGCGACATGGTTGTCGAGGGGATGGCGCACGGGGCCCTCCGCTTCTCCGAGCACCCCCGCGCCCGAGTGCTCCGGATCGACACGTCGAAGGCCGAGACCTACCCCGGAGTCATCGCCGTCGTGACGGCGGCCGACGTTCCGGGAGAGCGAACGCAGGGATCGATCACCCGGGACTGGCGGCAGCTCGTTGCAGTCGGCGAGATCACCGCCTACGTCGGCGACGTGATCGCCGCGGTCGCAGCCGAAACCCGCCCGGCAGCCCGTGCCGCCGCCGCGCTCGTCGAGGTCGCCTACGAGGTGCTCGACCCGATCACCGATCCGTTCGACGCCCTCGAGGAGGGAGCGCCCATGCTCCACGCGGGCGGCAACGTGCTCTCGGTCTCGCGCGTGAAGCGTGGTGACGCGACGGCCGCCCTGGCAGGGGCCGCTCACGTCGTCTCGCAGCGCTTCCGCACCCAGCGCATCGAGCACGCCTTCCTCGAGCCGGAGTCGTCGCTGGCCGTCCCCGACGACGGCGGCGTCCGTGTCTTCTCGCAGGGCCAGGGCGTCTGGGACGACCGCCGGCAGATCGCGTCCTGCCTCGGTCTTCCGCAGGAGGCCGTACGCGTGACACAGGTGGCCACAGGGGGCGCATTCGGCGCCAAGGAGGACGTCGGACTCCAGTGCCACTCGGCGCTCCTCGCCACGACCGCCGACCGGCCGGTGAGGATCACGCTCACCCGCGCCGAGAGCCTGCGCTTCCACTCCAAGCGTCACCCGATGTGGCTCGACTACTGCGTCGGCTGCGACGAGGAAGGACGTCTGCTCGCGGTGCGCGCACATATCGTCGGCGACACCGGCGCTTATGCAAGCGTCGGCGACAAGGTGCTCGAACGCGCCGCCGGCCACGCGTGCGGGCCCTACCGGGTGCCGAACGTCGATGTCGAGGCTCTCGCCGTCTACACCAACAATCCGCCGGCCGGCGCAATGCGCGGATTCGGTGTCAACCAGGCGAGCTTCGCGATCGAGGGAGCTCTCGACATGCTCGCCGGGCAGGTCGGGATCGACGGGTGGGAGATGCGCTGGCGCAACGCCCTCGACGTCGGAGACCGTTTTGCCACCGGCCAGCTGCTCGGCGAAGGCGTCGGGCTCAAGCAGACCCTCCTCGCGGTCCGGGACGCCTACCGCGACGCGCGCTACGCCGGCATCGCCTGCGTCGCGAAGAACACCGGGATCGGCAACGGAATGACCGAGTACGGCAAGGCGATTCTCCGGCCCGAGACAGACGGGACGGTCACGCTGTACCACTCGTGGACTGAGATGGGACAGGGCGTGAACACCGTCCTGGCTCAGATCGCCTGCACCGAGCTTGAGCTCGAGCCGGACCGTGTCCGCGTTGTCGTCGACACCGAGCGTGACCTCGAAGCCGGGCAGACCACGGCGTCGCGCGCGACCGTCCTCGGCGGCAACGCCGTGATCGACGCTGCGCGCAAGCTCGAGGCGGCCAGGACGGGACGGTCGCTGGCGGAGCTCGCGGGGATGGAGTTCGAGGGCGAGTTCGTCTGCGACTGGACGACCGGGCTCGACGCCGCCGAGCCGGTCACCCACCTGGCCTTCAGCTGGGGAACGCAGGTGGCGCTTCTCGACCAGGAGGGCCGCCTGACGAGGATCGTCGCCGCGCACGACGTCGGCCGGGCGCTCAACCCGATGCTGGCCGAGGGACAGATCGAGGGCGGCGTCCACATGGGCCTCGGCCAGGCGCTTTCGGAGGAGTTCGTCGTCGAGAACGGCGTGCCCGTGACGACGACGCTGAAGTCGCTGCACATCGTCCCGCCGACCGGAATGCCCGAGGTCGAATGCATCCTCGTGGAGGTGCCTCAGCCCGAAGGCCCCTACGGCGCGAAGGGCATCGGCGAGGCCGCCCTCGTCCCCACTGCCGCCGCGGTCGCGGCGGCGCTCTACGCCTTCGACGGGGTCCGCCGGACGAGCCTTCCGATGAAGGACTCCCCGGCGGCGCTCGCCGCGGTGCCCCACCTCGCAGATCACCCCCACTCGAGGGCGCCGTCATGATCCTGACCGGCGCGACCGTCGCCCGCTCCATCGATCCGGTCTCGATCGAGCAGGTCGACCTTTGCGTCGAGGACGGACGCATCACTCCTCCGGCGAACGACTCCCCGGCCGGTGAGCGACGCGACTGCTCCGGTTGCCTGATCGTCCCCGGCAACGTCTGCGCTCACACCCATCTCTACTCGGCGCTCGCGCGAGGTATGCCGTATGCGCTCGAGCCACCCGAGGACTTCGTCCAGATCCTGCAGCGGGTGTGGTGGCGCCTCGACCGGGCGCTCGACGAGGACGCCGTCTGCGCATCGGCGCTCGTGGGAGGGACGGAGGCCTTGCTGGCCGGGACGACGACGCTCGTCGACCACCACGCTTCCCCGAACGCGGTCGACGGATCGCTCGATGCGATCGAGCACGCGCTCGGCTCGCTCGGCGTCCGCTCGGTGCTCTGCTACGAGACCTCGGACCGCGACGGCCAGGCCGTTGCCACCGCGGGGGTCGAAGAGAACCGGCGGTATCTGCAGCACGTTCGCCGGGAGTTGCCTCCGCTCGCGCGCGGTATGGTCGGGGCGCACGCTTCCTTCACGCTCTCGGACGAGACGCTCGGCGAGTGCGCGGCCGCGGCCGCCGAGTTCCGTGTCGGGCTCCACGTGCACGCAGCCGAGGACCGGGCCGATGAGCGCGACTCCGAGGCGCGCTACGGTCAGCGCATCGCCGAACGGCTCGATCGCGCCGGGGCACTCGACGACCGGTCGCTCCTTGCGCACGGGGTCCACCTGGATGCGCATGAGATCGCCCTCGTCCGCGAGAAGCGGGCGGCGATCGCCCACAACGCCCGCTCGAACATGAACAATTCGATCGGGCGCGCCAGGATCGGCGCCCTCGGCGATCAGGTCGCGCTCGGTACCGACGGGATCGGCTCCGACATGTTCGAGGAGTCGCATGCCGCCTACTTCCGCCTCCGGGAAGACAACCTTGCAGCCGCACCCGGCTGGCCGCTCGCCCCCCTCGCCCAGGGCGCGCGACTCGCGGGCCGCGCCTTCGGCGAGCCGCTCCTCGGGACGCTCGTGCCCGAGGCACCTGCCGACCTGGTCGTGCTCGACTACGCCGCGCCGACACCACTCCGAGCGAGCAGCTTCGCGGGGCACTGGCTCTACGGCCTGTCGGCGCGCTGGGTCCGCGACGTCATGGTCGCGGGCGAGTGGGTCGTGCTCGATCGGGAACTCGCGCGGGCCGATCAGGCCGAGCTTGCCGCGGTGGCAGCCCTTCAGGCCGAGCGGCTCTGGCAGCGGCTCGACGAGATGCCTGCGCACGAGTTCGCACCAAGAGGGGGCTGACATGGCCGTCCCGAGCGAGGGCCGCGTCGCCCTCTACCTGCAGGACAAGCACCCGATCCGGGAGGGAATGGAATACGTGAGGCTCGCCGAGGAGCGGGGCTTCGAGGCTGTCTGGCAGGCCGAGAGCAGGCTTGTCCGCGAGGCGACGGTGCCGATGGCGGCCTATGCGGCCGTCACCTCCCGGATCGCCGTCGGCTCGGGCGTCGTCAACAACTGGACCCGCAATGTCGGCCTCCTCGCCGCCACCTTCTCGACACTCGACGACCTGGCACCCGGCCGGATCAGGCTGGGCATCGGCGCCTGGTGGGACCCGCTGGCCGCCAAGGTGGGCATCCGTCGCCGCCGCACGCTCGAGGCGATGCGCGAGACGGTCGAGGCGACGCGGCGCCTGCTGGCAATGGAGCGGGTGACATTTCACGGCGAGTTCGTCCACCTCGACGACGTCGAGATCGACATCGTCCACGGTGACCGCTCTCCGAAGCAGGTGCCGATCTACATCGGCGCGACGGCGATGAAGATGATGTCCCTCGCAGGCGAGATCGGCGACGGCGTCCTCCTCAACTACCTCGTGGGGCCTGGATACAACCGGGAAGCGATGGCCGCCCTCGCCGAGGGCGCCGCGCGCGTCGGGAGGATGGTCGAGGACATCGACCGTCCCCAGCTCGTCGTGTGCTCGCTCGACCGGGACCGCTCGACCGCGCTCGATCGCTCTCGCGAGCTCGTGGCGCAGTATCTCGGCCAGCAGCCCCACATCATGAAGGCGAGCGGTGTCGACGAGTCGCTGCTCGAGGAGATCGGCCGGGTGCTGACGTGGCCCGCGACGCCGGCCCAGATCGAGCATGCGATGCATCTCGTTCCGGACGACGTCGTCCAGCTCATCACCGCCTCGGGCACCGCCGACGAGTGCCGTGCCAAGGTGCGCGAGTACGTCGCGAACGGCTGTACCTGCCCGATCCTCTACCCGCTCGGCGACGACGTGCCCGCGATGATCGACGCGTTCGCGGCGGGACAATTCTGATGGACGCCTATGTTGCGCACTCGCTGGCGGAGGCGCTCGACCTCCGGGCCGCCCACCCCGGTGCCGTTCCGGTCGCGGGCGGCACCGACCTGATGGTCGAGCTCAATTCCGGGCGCGTTCCCCCCCCGGCTCTGCTCGACCTCTCGTGGGTCTCCGAGCTCGGACGGTGGCACCGTGAAAACGGCAGGGTGTTCATCGGCGCCGGTGTGACGTTCACCCGCGTCGCGGCCGAGCTGCCGGAGCTGGGGGCGCTGGCCCAGGCCGCGCGAACCGTCGGGTCGAAGCAGATCCGCAACCGGGCCACGATCGGCGGCAACCTCGCGACGGCGTCCCCGGCCGGCGACAGCCTCCCTGTGATCGCCGTGTACGACGGACGTGTCATCGTCGCCTCGGCGGGGCGCGGCAGAAGGACGGTCTCGTGGCGCGACTTCCTCGTCGGCCCGAAGCAGACATGCCTCGCCGACGACGAGCTGATCGTCGGCGTCGAGCTCGATCCGCCGCGCGGGCCCGGGTCGTTCGCCAAAGTGGGGCCACGAAGCGCGATGGTGATCGCCGTGGCCGCGGTTTGCGTCCAGCTGGACGAGGAGGGC
>DATIYE010000112.1:0-5882 GCA_035517795.1 Gaiellaceae bacterium
CCGCGAGAAGCGCGGCGATCGCGTCGGGGTTTCGCCGTGCAGACAACCGAGCCTCCGCCTCGGTCAGGGGGGCGAAATGACCGCGCTCGACCATCACGTCGGCCGGCATTGTCATCCACGGGTTCCGCTCCCGCGCCGCCCAGACCGAGAACGCCAGCCGTCCTCCGGGCCGCAGGACGCGCCGGATCTCGTGGAGCACGGGCGGCGGGTCGCCTCTGAGGATGTAGCCGAAGCAGTTGAGGACGCCGTCGACGCTCGCACCGGCGAGGTCGATCCGCCCGGCATCGATCACCCGGAACTCGGCGTTGGCGATGCCGCGTACCTCCGCCAGCCTCGCGGCGGCCTCGACCATGCCGGGCTCGCGGTCGCTCGTGATCAGCCGTCCCTCCGAGCCCAGCCGCTCCGTAGCCAGAAAGCCCGTCTCCCCCGTTCCCGCTGCCAGGTCGAGGATTACCTGCCCCGGCTGCGGTTCGAGCCGGTCGACGAGCCATTCGCTGACCGCTCGGGTCGAGCGCCACAGGAGCTCGCGGCCGCGCTCCCAGCGCGCCGCCATCGCCTCCCAATCGCCGGCCATCAGATCGAGCGCAGCACCTCGAGGTCGGCCGCGGACGGCTCCCAGGCGCCGGCGGCGGCGTTCGCACGCGCCTGTTCCGCATTCATCGCGCCCGCGATCACCGACACGATGGTGCGCTCGGCCGCAAGGCCGCCCACCGCGACCTCGAGCAGGGTCAGCCCTCGCTCGGACGCGAAGCTCTCGAGCGCCTCGATCCGCGCCCACTGCTCGTCGGCCAGGTTCAGCCGGCCCGCGAGTCGCGTCCCCGGAATCTCGCCTCCCCCCCGCCGGTACTTGCCGGTAAGGAGCCCGTTCTCGAGCGGGAAGTACGGGATCACCCCGATCCCGAGCCGCTCGCAAACGGGAACCAGCTCGCGCTCGACCTCCCGGTCGAGGAGCGAGTACCGGTTCTGGGCGGACACGAAGCGCGCCAACCCACGCTCGCCCGACACACGGTCTGCCTCCTCGATCTGCCAGGCCGAGAAGTTCGACGATCCGATGAACCGCACCTTGCCGCCACGCACGAGCTCATCCATCGCGCCCAGCGTCTCCTCGACCGGCGTCACTCCGTCGGGACGGTGATACTGGTACAGATCGACGTAGTCGGTGCCGAGACGCTCGAGGGAGCGGTCGATCGCGGCCCGGACGTAGTCGGGATGGCCCCGCGCGATCGAGCTGTCGTCCCGCCCTCGCCCCCAGCCGAACTTCGTGGCGATCACAGCCTGCTCGCGGCGACCCTGGAGCGCACGACCGAGGAAGAGCTCGCTCTGGCCGTCGCCGTAGCTCTCCGCGGTATCGAACAGCGTGATCCCCGACTCGATCGCCGCATCGACCACAGACCGCACCGCCGTCTCATCGAGCCGCCAGCCGAAGTTGTTGCACCCGACACCGACCACCGACACCACAAGCCCAGGGACGAGGACTCGCTCGCGCACGCCTCGACGCTACCTCAGCCGCTCAGAGCCTCAACGCTTCCGCGCCACGATGTGGAAGACGTGCCACCGCTTCGGCTTGCCCACGACCGTCTGCGCCTCGCCCTCGAACTCCTCGAGGCTCTCCACTTCGAAGGGCTCCAGCAAGGCCTCGACCTCAGCGCGCGTGTGCACGACGATGCCGGTGCGCGCCCACTCGTCGCGATCGCCGAACAGCTGGCCCGAGAAGCGGCCGCCCGGGACGATCGACTCGACGATGCGGCCCCAGAGTCTCGGGAACTCGGCCGGAGAGCAGAACGGGAGCGCAAAGCTGGCGTTCAGGAGGTCGCAGACCGGCCAATCGGCCTCCTCGAATCGATACACGCGCGTGTGCAGCCGGTCGGGGTCTGTCCCCACGAGATCGCGAAGGTGCCCGATCGCCTCGAACTCGCGGTCGATGGCGAGCACCCGCCAGCCGCGCCGCAGGAGCTCGGCCGTATCGCGACCGGTGCCGGCGCCCAGGTCGACGGCGAACCCCGGCGCTTCGAACCGCTCGGCGGCGTCGATCAGCGTCGGTCGGGGGTCTGTCCCCGCGAGCCGGAAGTAGCGGCGCCACGGCTTCCAGGTCTCGCCGAGCAGCCGGAGCCAGTTGCCGTGCGTGATCTTCGCAAGCGATTCGTCGTCGTGGCCGGCGGCGCGGAGCGCCGCGATCAGGCGAGGCAGCCCCGCCGTGCCGCCGAGCTCGTCGGGAACCTCGACGCCCTCGAAGTCCGACCCGAACGCCACATGGTCGATCCCGATCCGAGAGGCGACGTAGTCGACGTGACGGACGATCTCGCTCAGCGGGACGTCGGTGCCGGGGAGACCGTCCTCGCGCAGGAACGAGGTGCCGAAGTTGATCCCGACGAGGCCGCCGGACTCGCCGATCGCGTCGAGCTGACGGTCGGTGAGGTTGCGGGAGGAGGCGCAAAGCGCGTGAGCGTTCGAATGTGTGGCGAGGATCGGAGCCTGAGTCAGGTTGGCGACGTCCCAGAAGCCGGCCTCGTTCAGGTGCGAGACGTCGACCGCGATCCCGAGCAGGTTGCACGACCGGACGAGGTCGCGACCCTCGGCGGTCAGGCCGGGGCCGGTGTCCGGCGTGGACGGGAAGCGGATCGGCACGCCCTCGCCGAACGCATTGGGCCGTGACCAGACAAGACCGATCGAGCGAACGCCGCGCTCGTACCACTCCTCGAGATCGGACAGGTCGGGCGACACCGGCTCGGCACCTTCGAGGTGCAGGATCGCGTTGACGCGGCCGGGCAGAATCTCCTCGACGCGACGAACGACCGACACGTCCAGAGCCTCGAGCGCCTCGAGCTCGCCGGTGACCTCGCGGCGGGCGACCTCGTGCGCCACCGGTTCGCCGAGAGGCCTTGAGTAGGGCGCCTCGCTCGGCAGCTCGAACCGCCCAGGCTCGATCCAGAAGAGGGCGAAAAGCCCGCCGGCGAAGCCGGCATCGGCCGCGGTCTCGAGGTCGATGTGTCGCGGCTTCTCCCCTCGCCACAGCCGCAGCGCGAGGTCGTTGTGACCGTCCAGGATCATGGCCGGGATCGTACGGACCGCCGGTACTGTCGGTGTCCACGAGCCCCAGGGTCGAGGGCCCGCCTCCGGCGGACTAGAACAGCTCGAGCTGCTCCGGCGGCGGCTCGGGCGGCCCGATCAGGTCGTCGACGCGCACGACGAACCAGACGACAGTGGCAACGATCAGGCCGAGGTCGGCCGCGGTCGTCGTCCACGACTCGATTCCGAACACCGCGACGTCGCAGATGAGCATGGCGGCGGTGACGAACCACAGGATGCGGGCAGCCGACCTCAGGTGCCGCCCGACCCGGCGGTCGGCGGCCGCGACCGCCGTGACGGGTGCCGCCGGCGCGGCGACAGGCACCCCCGGCGCGACTGCCGGCACCAGGGGCTGTTTGGGAAGCGGCAGTGGAGGTGGCTCGGGAACCGGCTCGAGGGTGATCTCGAGCTCTGGGCGGGTGACGAGCTTCGCGCCTCCGAGGAGGGCGACGACGTGCTCTGCCTTCCTCGCGCGCCGGTGCCGCCCGCGCTCCCGGTAGAGCTCGCGCTGTGCCTCGGCAGAGCGCCGCACGGCGCCCAGGATCAGCGCGCGGTAGTGCTCGCGGAAGTCGAGGTCTGCGAGTTCTGGGACGAGCAGCTCGGCCACGCTGCACTTTTTCCCACGGGCGTGGCGTTCCCTGCTAGGCGGTGAACGGGACGAACGCCTGCCGCTGGAGCGTGTCGAGGCTCGAGGCCATCACGCCCGAGTCGGACAGCGTGAAGAGCCGGTTCCCGATCACGATCGAACGCTCGATTGCCGGCGTGGAGCCGTTCACGGAGTCCTGGACGATCTGGGTCGGCGAACCGATCCCGACCGACCGTGAGACGTGGAACGCGACCGCGCCGGCGAACGACTGCCCGTTACTGGTTGCGCCGGCGCCCGGGACGAGCGTCGTCGTGACGTAGCTCTGCATCGGGAGAACGGCGAGGTTCGTCGGCGCCCAGTAGAGGAAGGCGTGGTGGTCGTAGGTGACCTGGGTCGAGGAGCCGGCCCCCAGAGCCGCTTTCGCCAGCAGTTTCGGACTGCCCGCGTTCGCTACGTCGAACAGCTCGACCTGGGCTCCGGTCGGCTCGTTCGTGTCAGTGGAGACATCGACTCCCACCCCGAGCAGGAGGCCGTCTCCGAGCGGGTGCAGATATGCGGAGTACCCTTCGAGGTCGAGCTGTCCTGCGACTCTCGGCGCGGTCGGGTCGCTCAGGTCGATGGTGTACAGCGGATCGACCTGATGGTAGGTGACGACATAGCCCATGTCGTCGACGAAGCGCACGGAGTAGATCTGCTCGCCCTGCCCGAGCCCGGAGACCTGGCCGACCGGCACCATCACGCTGCCCTGCGTGCCGAGAACCGTGACGAAGCTCTGGCTGAGCGGGATGGCGGATGTGATCGGCCCCCACCAGATCGGGCGGCTCGTGCTCGCGACCCGCAGGTAGCCGTTGTATTCGGAGAGCGAGAACTGGTTGAGGAGGTAGCCCGGTACCTCGCCGCTTGCGACGAACGTGGTCGTATCGGGGTCACTCACGTCGAACCGGTCGATCACGGTGGTCTGCGCAGGCGGCAGGCTCACGATCGGAAGCTCGGGGTTGATCCACTTCTGGGTCGCGATGTAAAGGCTCGTCGGGGACCCGTACACGATCTGCGCGTCGGCCATCAACGAGCTCGACTGCGCCGCCTGCAAGCCCTTGTCGAAGTCGACGGTGACGATCGAGAGCATCCCGAGCCCCGAGAACTGGACCGGACGCCGGATCGCGTTGCACGGTGCGATCGGGCGGACGAAGTGGCGGCCGCTGCGGACATCCTTGAAGCTCCAAGTCGGAACCCAGCCCGACGAGGCGACGGCCATCTGAGGCTGGACGATCGCCTGGGGCGCCGAGGAGATGACGATGCGGGCGCTCGAGCCGTTCTGGCGCGCATCGACGAACGTGCCCTGGACGTTCATGGTCTGCGTCACCTTCATCGCCGAGGGATCGCTGATGTCGACCTCGGTGAGCAGCGTCTGGTTCCCGTAGAGGAAGTACGGCGACGCACGCAACGCGGCCGGCGCGGCCGGCAGCGAGCCGGCGAGCGGCACAGCCCGCGGCTGGCCGGAGATCACGAGCAGGCGATTGCCCTGCATCAGCAGCTGCGCCCCGTACCCGCCCGGGCCAAGGTCGAGCGAGCCGACCACCTTCGGTGTCGCCCCCGTGACCGAGACCGCCTGGAGCTTCCCCTGGGCGATCGCGAACAGGGTCGAGCCGTCGGTCTTGACGATGTCGGGCTCGTCGACGCCCGCCTCCTGGTCGTTGGTCGTCGAGAAGCTCGGGGTGGAGGCACCGGCGCTCGCGCCACCGTTGGCGGCCGCCGAGGCCGTCGCCGGCGCCGAACCGACGACGCCGGGGCTCACCGTCTTCGTTCCGACCGAGCTCGTGGACGCCGCCGCCTCGATCGGCGGCTCGGGAAGCCCGTGGGTCTGAGCGAGGTGGTTCCTTGCGTAGGAGACGAGCGAGGCACACGATCCGAACGCGGTCGGCCTCACCTGCACGGCGGCCGGCGCCTTGAGAGCCGACGCCCCGGCGGACGAGCCGAGCGACGCGACGAACACCAAGGCTGCAGCCGGCCACATGCGCCCCCACATGCGCGCCAGGGTACTCCCTATCTTCCGGAATGAAAAGACGGTTCCCTCGAAGGGGTCAGCGCCGCAAATGAAGCAGTCAGTCGCCGACGGGTTCGTTGCGCCGGCGGGAGCCGTCGAGGTCCCAGCGGCCCACGGCCTCGTGGAACCTGGTCGTATCGACCACGATCCAGAAGCACAGCGCTGCGAGCGGAAGCTCGGCGACGA
>DATIYE010000113.1:0-12030 GCA_035517795.1 Gaiellaceae bacterium
CGAAGACGATCGCGCCCTCGGCCATCGAGGCGATCCCGTCACGGGTCACGGCGCCAGGGCCCGAGAGCCCGACGAAGACATCTGCCCCCACGAGCGCGGCGTCGGCGGAGCCGGCGAAGCCGTCCGGGTTCGTCCGCTCGCCGTAGGCGGTCTTCCACGGGCCGAGGTCGTCGCGGCCCGGGTGGATCGCTCCCTTCCGGTCGCAGCCGATGATCGACCGGGCGCCCAGCCCGAGCAGCATGTCCGTGGTGGCAACGCCTGCCGCGCCGACACCGGTGAGGACGATCCTCACGTCCTCGGGGCGCTTGCCCACGACCTTGAGCGCGTTCAGGAATGCCGCCGTGACCACGATCGCCGTGCCGTGCTGGTCGTCGTGGAAGACCGGGATGTCGAGCCTCTCCTTCAGGCGGCTCTCGATCGCGAAGCACCGCGGCGCTGAGATGTCCTCCAGGTTGATCCCCCCGAACCCGGGAGCGATCGCCGCCACAGCGGAGACGATCTCGTCGACGTCGGTCGTCGCGAGACAGACCGGCCAGGCATCGACGCCACCGAACTCCTTGAAGAGCATCGCCTTGCCCTCCATCACCGGCATCGCCGCCTCGGGCCCGATGTCGCCGAGTCCGAGCACCGCAGTGCCGTCGCTGACGACCGCGACGGTGTTCTGCTTGATCGTCAGGTTCCAGACCTTGCTCACGTCGTCGGCTATCGCCGTGCACACGCGCGCCACACCCGGCGTGTACGCCATCGACAGGTCGTCGCGCGTCTTCAGGGGCGCCTTCGCAACCATCTCGATCTTGCCACCGAGGTGAAGCAAGAACGTGCGGTCCGAGACGTGCTCGACCTCGACTCCCGCGAGTGAGTGGACGGCCGCGACGATCTGCTCGATGTGGTCGGCGCTTGCGGCGTCGACGGTGACGTCGCGCACCTTCTTTCCCTCCTCGACTCTGACGAGGTCGATCGCGCCGAGGCTGCCGCCGGTGTCGGCGATGGCGCGCGCCAGTTCGGCAAAGGCGCCGGGCCGGTCGTCGAGGTGAACCCGCAGCGTCGCGCTGAACGAGGCCGACGGATGAGAGGCGCTCATCCACCCAATGCTCGCAGAACGGGTGTGGTGTGCAAGGGTCAGTAGCTGCGGATCGTCGAGACCGTTCCGATTACGACGAGCGGATGGGCGGCGGGACTAAGCCAGCGGATCAGCGTGACGAGCTCGTCCGGAGGCAGGGAGATGCACCCGTGCGTCGGATGGCCGAGGTCGCGGTGGATGAAGATTGCCGAGCCGCGGCCCGGCACCGCCGGGTCGACGTTGTACTCGACGAACGCGAAGTGCGCATACGCGCGGGTCGAGCGCCAGAGAGCCTCGCTCGAGCCGCCGAAGGGTGGCTTCGTCCCGCACGTGACGTGTTGCAGGGTGTTGTAGCCGGCCGATGTCGGGTCCTCGTCCCACCAGTCGCCGCACACGAGGAGGTGGTAGCCGAAGCGGACGCCGGGGTTCGCCTCGATCCCGTACATGACGGGGCCGATCCCGAAGGCCCCCTCGGGGGTGGTGCCGTCCCCCTCGTGGTGGTGGGCGGAGACGCCCGCGAAGCCGAGGTGGACCTGCCAGGGCCCGCGGGCCTCCCGCCAGCAACGCGCGGTGCGCTGCCAGAGCTGCATCGTCCCCGACGTCGATGCGGCCGTCGCCGCCTCGACCGTGACGACCTGGGCTGCGGAGCGGGTGGAAGCCAGCTCGCCGGCGAGGTCCAAGCAGCTGCTGCCGTGCCCGCGGGCCGGAGGCCCGGCCGCGAGTGCGGCGAAGACGGCGAGGAGGCATGCTGAGCGCGTCGCGAGTACCCTCGAACGATATGGGCCGGATGCGATGGCTCGCGCCGCTGCTCGGACTCGTAGCAGTGACCGGGCAAGCTGCAGGCGCCGGGGTGCCGCGCTTCGAGTCCTCCGTCTCGACGGTCACGGCATCCGACCTGCGCTGGTCGTACCGGCCGGGCTGTCCGGTGGGGCCTGCCGAGCTCCGCCTTCTCCACCTCACCTACTGGGCGTTCGACGGGCGTCCCCACGAGGGGGCGCTGGTCGTCGACCAGGCGGTCGTCCCCTCGGTCCGCAAGGTGTTCTCGCGGCTCTTCGCCGAGCGCTTCCCGATCCGCCGAATGGAGCCGATCGACGCCTTCGCCGGGAGCGACAACCGCTCGATGGCAGCCGACAACACCTCCGCGTTCAACTGCCGCTACGCGGTCGCCCCGGGTCCGAAGCGCTGGTCGGTCCACGCCTACGGCGAGGCGATCGACGTCGATCCGCTCGAAAACCCCTATCTGCTAGGCAGCAGGGTCTATCCCCCCGCCGGCCGTCGCTACCTCGACCGGTTGGAGGTCCGCCCCGGTATGGCCGTTGCCGGCGGCCCACTTGTCGACGCGTTCGCAGCGGTCGGCTGGCGGTGGGGAGGCCGCTGGACCGGTTCGCCCGACTACCAGCACTTCTCGGCGAACGGCGGCTGATCCGGTTCGCTTGACATGCCTCGAATGATGTGAAAGGGTCGTGCCGCCAAGTCCTGTGGACCCTAGGGTTCGCGGGACTTGGCGTTTGAGGCCATGTGCAATCCGCCTGCGGGGGCGCTACGCTCGTCGGCGAAGGCTCGGGATGGACGTGCGACGCGCAGCGGCACTGGCTCTCGTCATCCCCGCGCTCGCGCTGGGAGTCGCCGCCTGCGGCGGGAACGGCGCCTCGAGAGGCAACGTCAAGCAGCAGCACGCGGCAGAGGTGCACTGGAAGAAGGGCCTGCTTCGGTGGCATCGGAGCACCCAGCACGCGCTCGACGGGCTCTCGATCCTGTTCTCGACCGACGGAGCGCTGACCGAGCTCGTCACCCTCACGTCGAAGGCGTCGGTCTCCCTCGAGTTGTTCGAAGGCGTGCTCGTCCGGTGCACGACGACGGTCCGCAGCCTGGGACCCGTGCCGCCGGCGTTCGCGATCGCGGGCCGGTATGCCCTCCGCACCTGCAAGAGCCTCGAGCAGGGTGAGCGAGCAGTCGAGGTGGTGGTCGGGAGGATCAGGCACGGCGGCGAGCTCGACACGCTCGACCCGCTGAGCGGCGCGGGCGACCTGCTGTCGACGGGGCAGGCCGAGCTCACCACCACGGTGCACGCGCTCGACGTTCCGGAGTAGCCACTATCGTCATGGCGTGCCGCTGCCGCCCGCGTTCCGCGCCGCCGTCGCGCGATCCCTTCCCGCGGGCGCTCTCGTCACGGAACCCGAGCAGCTCCGGACCTACGAGTGCGACGCGCTGACCGGCCACCGCGCCGTTCCCGAGCTCGTCGTCATTCCGGGGTCGGCCGAGGAGGTCCGCGGAGTCGTCGCGCTCTGCCATGCAAACAGGGTTCCGTTCGTCGCGCGCGGCGCCGGCACCGGCCTCTCGGGAGGCGCGCTTCCGGTTGCCGACGGTGTCGTCATCTCGCTCGCCCGCCTCAACCGGGTGCTCGACGTCGACCTCGACCGGTGCCGCGTCGTCGTCGAGCCCGGCGTGACGAACCTCGCGATCACGAAAGCGGTGGCGCCGGACGGCTTCTACTACGCGCCCGACCCGTCGAGCCAGCAGGTCTGCACAATCGGCGGGAACGTAGCCGAGAATTCCGGCGGCGCCCACTGCCTCAAGCACGGCTTCACGGTCAACCACGTGCTCGCCGCCGACGTCGTCCTTCCGGACGGATCCCTCGTCACGCTGTCGCGCGACGACGACGGGCCCGACCTGCTCGGCGTCTTCGTCGGCTCCGAGGGTACGCTCGGGATCGCGGTGCGGATCACGGTGCGTGTCCTGCGCGTGCCCGAGACCGTGCGCACGCTCCTGGCAGGGTTCGGCAGCCTCGACGCAGCCGGAGACGCCGTTTCGCGTGTGATCGCGGCGGGGATCCTGCCGGCCGCGATCGAGATGATGGACGCGCTGACGATCGAGGCGGTCGAGGCCGCCGTCTCGCCCGGCTACCCGGCCGGCGCCGGCGCCGTCCTGATCGTCGAGCTCGACGGCCCCGCCGCGCAGGTCGTCGAGGAATCGGAAGCCGTCGAGGCGATCTGCCGGGAGCTCGGTGCCTTCGAGCTCCATGCCGCCGCGACGCCGGAGGAGCGCGCGCGGATCTGGCTGGGGCGCAAGTCATCGTTTGCTTCCATGGGCCGGATCTCGTCGAGCTACTACGTCCAGGACGGGGTCGTGCCGCGGACCAGGCTCCCACAGGTGCTGCGGCAGACGGAGACGCTCGCCCGCGAGTACGGCCTCCGAGTCGCGAGCGTGTTCCATGCAGGCGACGGCAACTTGCACCCGCTCGTGCTCTACGACGAAGCGGTCGAGGGCGAGGCCGAGCGCGCGGAGGGGCTCGCCACCGCCATTCTCGACGCCTGCATCGACGCCGGCGGGTCGCTGACCGGGGAGCACGGGATCGGGGTCGACAAGGCCTGCTCGATGCCGAAGCTGTTCGGCGAGCGGGATCTCGAGGCGATGCGACTACTGCGCGCAGGATTCGACCCCGACGGCCTCGCGAATCCCGGGAAGGTGCTCCCGACCCCGCGGCTCTGCGGTGAGGTGCCGGGGCCGTATCGGACGCATCCGTTGGAGCGGGCGGGCCTTGCCGAGCGTTTCTGAGCCGGCCTCCCTCGAGGAGGCCGCCGAGGTGCTGGCGGCGGGGCGCCGGGTCTCGATCGACCGTGACGGCGGGGATGTACGCCTGTCGACGGCGAAGCTGACGCGGGTGCTCGAGCACGAGCCGGGTGACCTGACGGCCATCGTCGAGGCGGGCCTGAAGCTCTCGGAGCTGCAGGAGCGGCTCGGGGCCCATGGACAGATGCTGGCGCTCGATCCTCCGGGAGATCCGACGGTCGGGGAGTGCCTCGCCGCCGATCTCTCCGGTCCCCGGCGGCACCGCTACGGGGCGATGCGCGACCTCGTCATCGGGGTTACGGTCGTGCTCCCGGGCGGGCTGGTCGCGAGCTCGGGCGGCAAGGTGGTCAAGAACGTCGCCGGCTACGACCTGGGAAAGCTCTTCTCCGGCTCGCGTGGGCGGCTTGGGCTGATCGCGCGGGTGGCGCTTCGGTTGCACCCTCGGCCGCAGACCGAGGCAACCGTGGTCGCCGAGACCGGCGATCCGCGGGCCGTGTGGCAGGAGCTCTCGCGCTCGCAGCTCGAGCCGAGCGCGGTCGACCTGCTACCGGGCCGGGTTGCGGTTCTCTTCGAAGGGCCGGCCTCGGCCGTCGAGGCGCAAGCGGCGGCTTGTCCCGGGAAGCCGGCCGACCCCGGGGTCTGGGACGACGCGGCGCGGGCGCAGACCGCGGCACCGGGCCGTGCGCCGTTCGAGTGGCAGGAGTGCCCGCTGGCACGCCCCGGCCCGGGGATCGCGTTCGTTGCCGAGGAGGTTTCTCGGCAGTGGTCGCCGCTTGCCGAGCGCGTCCGCAGGTCGTTCGACCCCGACGGGATCCTCGTCTGATGGACGCCGGGCTGATCTCAGACTGCGTGCACTGCGGGTTCTGCCTGCCGACGTGTCCGACCTACGAGCTCTGGCACGAGGAGATGGACTCGCCGCGCGGCCGGATCTGGCTGATGAAGGCGACGCTCGAGGGAACCGTCGAGCTGAACCGGACAGTGGCCGAGCACTTCGACCGCTGCCTCGGCTGCATGGCCTGCCTGACCTCGTGCCCGTCGGGTGTGAAGTACGACCGGCTGATCGAGCTCGCGCGGGAGCGCGTCGAGCAGGAGGTGCCCCGGAGGGTGGGCGACCGGCTGCTCCGCGGACTCGGCTTCGCTGTCCTGCCCCATCCCCGCCGTCTCTCGATCGCGCTCCGATTTGCAGCGCTGCCCGCTCCGGGACCGTTGCGGGTGTTCAAGGAGCTGGCACCCCCGTGGCGAGAGTCGGTGTCGCCGCCCGCCGAGACGCCGGCGACCGGGGAGCAGATCGCCCGGGTCGGCCTGCTGACCGGTTGCGTGCAGTCGGTGCTCTTCGGTGAGGTCAACCGGGCCTCCGCGCGGGTGCTGTCCGCCTACGGCTACGCGGTGGCCGCGCCGTACGCCGGCTGCTGCGGAGCGCTTGCTCTGCACTCCGGCCGCCGCAAGCAGGGACTTGAGCAGGCGGCCGGAGTGGAGGGCGCGTTCAGGGCCGCCGGGGCCGAGGCGATCGTTACCAACGCGGCCGGCTGCGGGTCGCACCTCAAGGAGGCCGGCCTCGGGCTGCCGGTGCTCGACATCTCGGAGGCGCTCGTCGGTGGACGGCCCCCGGCGCTGTCCCCGGTCGAGCTGCGGGTTGCCTTTCAGGAGTCCTGCCATCTCGCGCACGCCCAGCGCGTGCGAGAGCCACCGCGGGTGTTGCTGCGTTCGATCCCCGGAATCGAGCTCCTCGAGCCCGCTGAGCAGGAGCTCTGCTGCGGCAGTGCGGGCATCTACAACCTCGTTCAGCCCGTTGCAGCCCGGACGCTCGGCGACCGTAAGGCTGCGAACGTGCTCGCGGTTGATCCCGACGTCTACACGAGCGCGAACCCCGGCTGCCTACTCCAGGTCTCGGCGTCGCTTCGCCGCGCGAGACGGCCGCTTCCGGCGGTGCACCCGGTCGAGCTCATCGACGCGGCTGTTCGAGGCGTTCCGCTGACGCCGATGCGTCTCTAGACTCGGCAAGATGGCGACCTACCCGCTGACCGGGTCCTGTCTCTGCGGCGGTGTTCGCTTCGAGGTGACCGAGCCGTTCGTGTCGGCGGGCTGGTGCCACTGCACCCGCTGCCAGCGGCGCACCGGAAGCTCGGCGTCGATGCAGGGTCGTGTCGCCCCGGGTGCTCTGCGCGTCGTGCAGGGCGAGGAGCTGCTCCGTGCCTACGAGCCTCCCGACGGCTTCGCGAAGATCTTCTGCTCTGCGTGCGGCTCGAGCATGTGGAGCCGCAGCCGCGACGGCGAGACCTTCAGCGTCCGCTTCGGAGTCCTCGACTCCGATCCGGGGATCCGGGCCGGCTACCGGCAGTTCGTCGCGTACGCCGCGCCCTGGGATCCGATCCCGGATGACGGCGTGCCGCGCTACCCCGAACGCCGGCCGCCCTCCGTCTGACGGCGGGCGGACAATGAGCCGACATCGGCTCGCTCTCGACAGCCCTGCTGGTCGGCATATTCGGCGCAGCTGCGGCGGCGACCTGGATCGCCGGGATCGCGCTCTCGAAGACGACCGATACGATCGATCGCCGCTTCGGGCTCGGTGAGGCGCTCGGGGGCGTCATCCTCCTTGCGCTTGCCGGCAGCCTGCCCGAGCTCGCGATCACGGTCACGGCAGCGGCGAAGGGAAACCTCCCCCTGGCCGCCGGAAACCTGATCGGCGGGATCGCGATCCAGACGTTGGTGATCGTGCTCTGCGACGCCGCCGCCTCGCGGACGCAGTCGCTCACGTTCCTGGTCGGCTCGCTCGTCGCCGTGCTCGAAGGGCTGCTGGTGGTGGCCGTGGTCGCCGAGACGATGATGGGCGCCCTGCTGCCCGAGCACATCGCGGTCGGCCCGGTGAGCCCCGCGTCGATCGGGATCGTGGTCACCTGGGTAGCCGGCATCTATGTGGTGAACCGAGTGAGGGTGGCTCCGGCATGGGAGATCGAGATGCCGGGCTCGCGGCCCGGGCGCCCTCACCGGAGGGTGCCGCATCCAGCAGAGGAGCCCGCGAAGCCGGGGTCTGCGGGGAAGGCTATCGCCGGCTTCGTCGGCGCATCGGCGGTCACACTGGTCGCGGGCGTCCTGCTCGAGGAGAGTGGGAACACCCTTGCAAACCGCGCCGGCGTCAACGGGGTGATCTTCGGCGCAACGGTCCTCGCGTTCGCGACGGCGCTCCCCGAGATCAGCTCGGGCATCGCCGCCGTGGCTCTCGGCGACCACCAGCTCGCGGTCGCCGACATCTTCGGGGGCAACGCCTTCCAGGTCTGCCTTTTTCTCGTGGCGGACATCGTCGCGGGCAAGCCGGTGCTGCCGTCCTCGGGCAACCTCAACGCATGGCTCGCGGGCCTCGGCATCGTCCTGACCACGATCTATGCGTGGGGGGTGATCGTTCGACGGGAAGGGTGCCTCGCGCGCCTCGGACGTGATTCGATCATCGTCCTGTTCGTGTTTGCGCTCGGAATCGCCGGGCTCGTCGCGGTCTCGCACGGATAGGCCGATACAGTGGTGGTCGTGTTCGGGCCGATCTTCAAGGGCATCGGGCTGGCTGCGAGTCCGCGTGGCCGAAAGGTGATCACCACCGCGATCGTGATCGCGCGCAGCGAGCAGGGCCGTAAGGCGCTCGCGCAGGCCCGGTTGCTGGCGGCGAGTCCCGAAGGACGCAGGCTCATCGCCCAGGCGACGAGCACTGCAGCCCGTGCCGGCAAGGCGGCGGGCTCGCCGGAGAGCCGCGACCGTCTCAAGGAGGCGGCTCGCCTCTTCCGCGAGCGCAAGCGCTGAGCCGCCGTGGACGAGGGCGCGGTTTCTCGAGGCGACGCGCTCGACCGTGATCTCACCTCCGTCTGGGGCGCTCTCACACGCATCTTGCCGTCGGTCCGCTTCGAGCGGCGCGACGGGTACGTGGTCATCTCCTATCCGCGGCTCCCTTCGGCGCTGATCAACGGGGTCTGGTCGGCCGGTGATCCCGCGCTCTCGGCCGACGAGCTCGCCGGGCTCCTCGACGAGATCGAGGCGACGGGCGCCCAACCTGGGGTCTGCATTCGGGACGGCGAGGCGCCTTCGCTCGAGCAGCTGGCGAGTCGACTCGAGCTCACCGAACGTCACGAGGTTCCCGGGATGGCAGTGACGCAGTCGACGTTCCGGCCGTTCAGTTCCCCGAGCCTCGAGATCGTCCGCGTGCTCGACGCCCGTGGTCTCGAGGTGGCGCTCGAGGTGGCCTCGGCCGGCTTCGAGATTCCGCGAGAGATGCTCGAGGAGCTGTACACCTCTCCGATGCTCGACCACGGTGCCCACATCTACGTCGGCAGTTCCGACGGGAGCCCGGTGACGACGGCGCTCTTCCTTTCGACCGGACTGTCGGCCGGCGTCTTCAGCGTGGCGACACCGCCTGCCGATCGCGGGCGCGGTTATGCCGCCGCCGTGACCTCGCGCGTTGTGGGTGACGCGTTCGAGGCCGGCGCCGACACAGCCTGGCTGCAGTCCTCGCCGATGGCCGTCGGCGTCTACTCGGGACTCGGATTCGAGACCGTGACCATGTACGAGCTCTGGACGAAGCCCTCGGCGCTTGTCGCCTGACGCCGACGAGCGCCGGGAGGAATCCGGGCACAAAAGTCAAACCCCCGGACCTGGGAGACATTTGTCTCCAGACGGATAGGGGGTTCGAGACAGCGATGGACGGAATCACGGGCGGCGATCCGGGCGAGAGCCGCCGAGCGGTCTCCGAGGTCGACCCGATCTCATTGCTCGGCAGCCGCGGCCAACTGATCGACGATCTGGAGCTGTCGCTCGAGGCGGACGGCCCCTCTCGCGTGCTGGCTGTATTCGACCTCGCGGGGTTGTACGAATACCGGACCGTCCACGGCGTGCTCGCCGGGGACGATCTCACCGACAGGCTGGCGAGGGTGTTCGTACGCGCGATGAAAAACGAGGGGAGGTGCTATCGCTCGAGGCAGGACGAGCTGTGCGCGATCGTCGATGCGCCGGCCGACAAGGCGAGACCGGTCCTCGATGCGGCGGCCGCGGCGCTTCGAGAAGAAGGTGCGCCCTCGTTCGTCACCGTTTCCTTCGGGATGGCGTTTCTCCCGAGGGAGGCGAGCGATCCGATCGAGGCGCTCACGATCGCCGATCAGGAGCTGGCGGTCGCAAGACGAGGCCGCGAGCGGCGCCAGCCGGGTCGTGCCCATCTCGGCCTGACGATGGCCGAGGGCGACGCCGATCGGCTCTGACAGGACGGTCCCACAGGTACACCGCGAGAGGCGGCGCTGATGCCGGTGCAGCTTGCGGGCGGGATGATGGCGCCGCCGGCGGTGGTCCTTGTCGTGTCTCCTAGCATGGAAAGGAATCAAGGCCGCTGGAGCGACGCCGTGGCCGCCGGCTCAACGAGGAGAGGGAGGAATCATGTGTCGCTGGCTTGCCTATTCGGGATCGCCCGTGCTGTTGGAGGATCTGCTGCTGAAGCCGGACCACTCGCTGATCGATCAGAGCCTCCACTCGAGGATGGGTGCGACGACAACGAACGGGGACGGGTTCGGGATCGGCTGGTACGGCGTCGGCGACACCCCAGGCGTCTTTCACAGCATCGAGCCCGCCTGGAACGATCGCAACCTGAAGGATCTGGCGCGGCATCTCGTCTCGCCGGTCGTGTTCGCGCACATCCGCGCCTCGACGGGCGGCGCGATCCAGCAGACCAACTGCCATCCCTTCCGGCACGGGAAGTGGCTGTGGATGCACAACGGCCTGATCCGTGACTTCGCTGTCGTGAAGCGGGAGCTCGCGTTTGCCGTCGATCCGTCGCTGTACCCCGAGATCGAGGGGTCGACCGACTCGGAGCTGTTCTTCTACCTGGCGCTGACGTTCGGGCTCGAGGATGATCCGCCGTCTGCGGTCGAGCAGGCGGTCGGCTTCATCGAGCAGGCCGGCGAGCGTCACGGCGTCGAGCATCCGATCCAGATGACCGTCGCCACGACCGATGGGGCGACCGTGTGGGCGTTCCGCTACTCCAGCGAGGGCTCGTCGCGGACGCTTTTCTACAGCACCCTCGTCGACACGCTAAGGGCGGAGTACCCCGACAATCCGGTTTTCCAGCAGCTCTCCGAGGAGACCCGGGTCATCGTCTCGGAGCCGCTCGGCGACCTCGCAGGCGTCTGGAACGAGGTCCCGGAGTCGAGCTACGGTGTCGTCAAGGAGGGACAGGACGAGCTGCGGCCGTTTACACCCCGGGCCCCCGCGGCGCAGCATGCGGTGGCAACCGTGTGACGACAAACTCTCTGGCGGCGAGTCCACGGCGGCTTGTTGCTCGACGAGAGCGGATGCCGGGTCGAGCTCGATGGTCGTAGGGCGGTCGAGCCGCGATCAAGGCGCCGGGGCGGGGGATGCGGTCTCGAGGGTGACCGTGGAGACGTGGACGCCGTAGACGTGGCGAGCCTTGTGCTCGAGGTCACGCTCTAGCCAGCTGCGTCGTCCCTGTTCCGGCGCCGCGAGCAGGATCTCGTTGGCGGGGAACCCTGTCAGGGCATCTCCGATCGCTTCCAGAGGATCGTCGCTTCCGAGCGTTCCCTGTGCGGGAATACCGAGCCGCGTCAGCGCCTGCAGCGCCTCGGTCAGTCGCACCCGTGCATCCTCGCTCTCAGCGTCCTCTGCGTCGGTGAGGAAGTGAAGTGGCGAGGCCAGCACCGGCGCGACAACGAGCACCTCTCCGGTTCGGCCCGCAAGGGCCCGCTGCGCCGCCTCGCAGAGAGTCGTTCCCTCACAGCGAGTGTCGGCAACGATTAGCAGTCGAAGCGTCCCATCCGTCTGGGGGCGAAGTCTGAGCGCGTTCGTCCGTGAGCGCGGGTAGAGGAACGTGGCCGCCCCGCCGATCAGAAGCCCAACCGCGGCCGCGACGCCGAAACCAATCCAGCCGAGTGTTGTGGGCTCGACGACAAATACGGCAATCAGGAGCAACACCACCAGGTAGGCCACGACAGGGCCGAGGAAGAACACCGTATATGGCCGTATACGCATCGTTCGCTCACCTCCACTTCGACCCTAGACCCGCGACCGCACCGCCGCCGTCGGGGACTCACCGGAACCGCCCTCGGACAACTACGCACTCACCGATCCAATGCGGTAGCGGGGGTCGACCTCTTCGCGGGCGCGCTGCCGGCGCCTCCTCAGCCCAGCGAGTGGAGGGCATCCGAGAGGTTCGCGCAGCTGCGGGTGCGGCCGGCGAGGGTCACGGTGAAGAGCGAGGAGCCGGCCGGCGTCCAACGGGCCTGCACCAGGTGGCAGCTGTCGGGGCCCGAGGGAGCCCGAAGGGCGTACGAGCACATGTAGCGGCCCGGCTTGGGCTCGACACAGTCGGCCCGCTCGACCTTCAGGGACGCTCCGTGCGCCTTCACGTACTCGCTCGTCGA
>DATIYE010000114.1:0-6787 GCA_035517795.1 Gaiellaceae bacterium
CCCGCCTGGAAGAACGTCGTCTCCTGCACCTCGAGCACGGCCGACCACCCGAGAGCCTCGTAGAACGCCTTTGCCCGATCGTAATCGGATACGCCGAGGGTGACGAGGCTGATGCTCTGCTGCACCGCTCCGAGCCGACAGCGCGAACGACGGGTCAGCGCTCGTCGAGTACGGTTCGCAGTCGATCCCGCATGACGGCCGACCACCACAGCGAGTACCTCGAGCGAACGGTCGAGGCGCTTACGCCCGAGGGGCACGCGCGGGTGGACGAGCTGCTCGACCAGCTCGCGGCCGCGGCGGTAGACCGCGAGTGGCTCGTGGCGTTCGCGAAGGCGCGGCGGACCGAGGCCGACCAGGGCCGGGCCCGGACGCCCCGCGTCGATGAGCCGTCCGACAGGCTCACCGAGCAGGAGCTCGACGCGCTCGTCAGGGGCTTCTCGGTGATCCGGGACACCGAGCCGCTCGACGACGTCGCCGACTGGGCGAACGCGGTGCTCGCGCTCCTGCGGGACGAGCTCGGCGACTAGGTTGTAGTCATGCAGTACCGCCCGCTCGGACGTACAGGCGTCGAGGTGAGCCAGCTCTGCCTCGGCGCGATGATGTTCGGAGCGTGGGGGAATCCGGACCACGACGGGTCGATCCGGATCATCCACGCCGCGCTGGACGCCGGCGTCAACTTCGTCGACACGGCCGACGTCTACTCGAGCGGCGAGTCCGAGGAGATCGTCGGCAAGGCACTCTCCGGCCGCCGCGACGACATCGTGCTGGCAACGAAGGTCCACGGCCGCATGGGGGAGGGCCCGAACCGTAGCGGCAATTCGCGGCGCTGGATCGTGCAGGAGGTCGAGGACAGTCTCGGGCGGCTCCAGACGGACTGGATCGACATCTACCAGGTGCACCGACCCGAGCCGGACACCGATATCGATGAGACGCTGGGCGCGCTGACCGACCTCGTCCGGGCCGGGAAGATCCGCTACCTCGGCAGCTCGACGTTCCCGGCGCACGAGATCGTCGAGGCGCAATGGGCGGCCGAACGGCGGGGACGCGAGCGCTTCCGCTCCGAGCAGCCCCCGTACTCGATGCTCGTCCGCGGAATCGAGCGGGACGTGCTGCCCGTCTGCGCCAAGTACGGGATGGGCGTGATCAGCTGGGCGCCGCTCGCTGGAGGCTGGCTGAGCGGCCGCTACCGCAAGGGCCAGGAGGCGCCGCCGAGTACGCGCTCCGGCCGGCTGCCGTGGCGTTACGACATGTCACTGCCGGAGAACCAGCGGAAGCTCGAGGCGGCCGAAGCGCTCGCGCTGCTCGCCGAGGAGGCGGGCCTCAGCCTCGTCCACCTGGCGATCGCATTCGTCCTCCGCCACCCCGCGATCAGCTCTGCGATCATCGGACCGCGGACGATGGAGCATCTCGACAGCCAGCTCGGGGCTGTCGAGGTCGAGCTCTCCGAGGACGTGCTCGACCGGATTGACGAGATCACGTTCCCCGGAACCAACTTCAACCCGCACGACTCGGGCTACCTGCCGCCCGCGATCGCCGACCCGGCCCGCCGTCGGCGCTAGTCTTCGCCCTTGGCCATGGACGAGGACGTGAACGTCGCCGGCGGGAGACTCCTACCCTGCTCGACCGATCCGCTCACCGGCTTCTATCGGAACGGCTGCTGCTCGACGGGGCCCGAGGATCTCGGCAGCCACACCGTGTGCGTGGTCGTCACGGCGGAGTTCCTCGAGTTCTCGAAGGCGGTCGGCAACGACCTCTCGACGCCCCAACCCGAGTACGGGTTCGCGGGGCTCGCCCCCGGTGACCGCTGGTGCCTGTGCGCGTCTCGTTGGCTGGAGGCTCACAACGCCGGACGTGCGCCCGAGATCGTCCTCGGAGCGACGCACGAGAGGGCGCTCGAGGTCATCCCGATCGAGCTCCTGACCTCGCGCGCGGTCGCTCCGGGCGCAGCCTGAGAACTTCTCGCTCGTTGCGATGAATCTCTGCCGGGGGTGTATTGCACCCCGTCGGGAGGTTGTCATATCGTCCGACACCTCACCGAGCACGGGGCGTGAGTAAAGCGATACCGCCTCTGGGGATCGTGTGCGGAACCCCCGCTAGAGCCCAGAGCAGATGGTCAACGGAGGCGGAGGATGAAAACGTCACCGGCTCGGTGAGCCCCCTGCCCGCGAACCGTGGCAAGCTCGCCGAGTGCAGCACCTGCTCGCGATCGTGATCGGCGTCGGCCTGGTGGACTCGGCGAATCCGTCGACGATCGTCCCGGGCCTCTACATCGCCGCCGGCAACCATGCGGTGAAGGGGCTCGCCGGGTTCATCGCCGGAGTGTTCGTGACCAACCTCGTCGCGGGGGTGCTGATCGCGCTCGGGCCGGGAGAGGCGATCATGGCCGCCGTCCCCCACCCGGGCGACCACGCGCGTCACCTGATCGAGATCTCGGCAGGCGGCTTCGCGCTGATCGTCGCGGCGGTGCTGTGGTTCCAGCGCGAGCGAGTCGCCCACCACGTGACGAGGAGCGCCGACCGCTTCGACCGCTCCTCGCTGCTCGTCGGCGCCGGGATCGTGCTCGTCGAGTTGCCGACTGCGATCCCCTATTTCGCGGTGATCGCGACCGTCGTCGGTTCGAACCGGCCGGCGGCCACTCAGGTGCTCCTGCTCACCTTCTTCAACATCTGCTTCGTGCTCCCGCTGCTCGCGATCTTCGGACTCCGTACGCTCGCCGGCGAGCGGGCGCTCGGCCTCCTCGCGCGGATCCGCGGGGGCGTCGACCGGTTCCTCGCGACGCTCGCGCCGGCCCTCGTGGCGATCGTCGGAATCGCCCTGATCGGCATCGGCGTCTACGGGATCCTCACCGACGTCAATCACTGACTCGCGATCAGCTCGCTGACGGCCGGAGAGGCAGTCAGCAGCACGACTCCGACGAGTGCGAGCGCGAGCCCCGAGGCGATCGGGACGCCGCCGAAGGCCGACGAGCCCCAGTGCTCACGGAGGAAGAACGGCTCGACCACGATCGGCAGAAACGTCTGCACCGCGGTTGAGATTGGCACCACGGTCGTTGCGGCCCGCCGCTGGAAGGCGGTCATGTTCACGATCGTCGCGCTCAGGCCCATCGCCAGCCCGGCGGCGCCCCAGAACGCGGCATTCACGTAGTGACCGGCGTTGAAGTCGTCTCCGAGGAGCTTGGTGGCCACGTTCGTCGCACCGAAGCCGCACCCGGTCGCGACGATCACGAGCATCCCGCTGTCGAAGCGCGTGCCGCGCACCGCGAAGGGTGCGAGGCCCGCCGCCGCGAGGCCCGCGAACACCACGAGCACGGCCACCGGCCCCCGATGCGCCTCCGAATGCGCCGGCGCCCCCCAGGCGACAAGAGCGACCCCGCCGATGATCCCGAGGACGCCCGCGACCTCGCGCGCGCCCACGTGCTCGTGGAGGATGTAGACGCCGAGCACGAGCACGATCAGGAGGCCGAGTGCGAGCACCGGCTGCACCACGACGAACGGCGCCTTCGAGTACGCGACGGCCTGCGGCCAGACGCCGAGAAGCCCGAGCGCGAGGCCGAACAGCCAGAGCGGGCGGCGGAGGAGCCGTCCGAGCAGCGCGAGCCGGAGACCGAGCGACCGGGGCGCTACCCGGGAGTCGATCGCCTGGAGGACGATCCCGACGTTGAAGAGAACAGATGCGAGCAGAGCTGCGCCGAGGCCCTCGAAGTGCACTCCTCCCATGGTGCCCCCTCCGGGCCGACGCACATGCGCCGGTTCCCCGGTACGGCGAGAATCGCTCAGATATGGTTCGGAATCCTTCCGGAGCCTTGTGCCCTGAAGGGTGTGTCCGCCGCTCGGCGGGCGGCTGCGAACACACTATGGATTTCGACAAATTCGCCATCGGCTTCGACCACCGTGACCGGGAGCGGCTGCACACCCTCTGGGACGGGATCCTCGACGAGGAGATCTGGTCCGACGGCCCCCTCGTGAAGGCATTCGAAGATCTCTGGGCCGGCTGGAACGGGATCCCGGCAGTCGCGACGTCCAGTTGGTCGGGCTCGGCGCTCGCAGCGCTCGAGTTCTTCGAGTTGCGCGGTAAGACCGTCCTCTGCCCGTCGAACACCTTCATGGCCTCCCCGCTCACGATCCTCGGGGTCGGCGCGAAGGTCGAGTTCGTCGACTGCAACCGCCATGACCTCTGCATGTCGTTCGACGACTTCGAGCGGAAGGTGCACGAGCACAAGCCGGCGGCCGCGATGGTCGTCCACATCGGCGGGCACATCGCCTTCGACATCGACCGGATCGTCGCGCTCTGCCGCGCCGAGGGGATCGTCCTGATCGAGGATTGCGCGCACTCGCATGGCGCGTCCTGGAACGGCCGCAAGCCGGGGACGTACGGCGACGCCGGCCTCTGGTCATTCGCTCCCACGAAGACGATCTCCACGGGAGAAGGCGGGCTGCTCGTCTCGTCGAACTCCGACCTGATCGAGTTCGCCCGCCGCTTCCGCAACTACGGCAAACCCGACTACGCCACGCCCGGCCTCAACTACCGGATGAACGAGTTCACCGCGGCACTCGGGATCCTCGGGACGGAGCGACTCGAAGAGATCGTCGCGTGGAAGAATCGGGTTGCTCGCAACGAGCTCGACCCGAGGCACCGCGCGCGCGTCGAGCTCCCCGACGGGATGGTTTCAGGGCTCTACAAGTACATCGTCTTCGAGCCGCTCGAGCGGTCGACGGGCAAGGTCTACGACCAGCCCTGCCACCGCGTGCTCGGGCACCATGTGGATCTTCCCAACACCGATTGGGTCGCGGAGAACCACTGGTGCGCGCCGCTCTACTACCGGCCGGCCGCGCTGCCCGCGCTCCAGGCCGTGGGTGGTTGAAGACGGCGCCTTGAAAGCGCTCGTCACCGGCGGGTCGGGCTTCATCGGCTCGCACGTCGTCGACAAGCTGGCGGAAGCCGGGCACGAGCCGAGGATCCTCGACCTCGTTGTCTCGCCCTGGCACGAAGAGAGCGAGATCGACACGCGGATCGCCGACCTCTCCGACGCGGACGCTGTCCGCGAGGCCGTGCGAGGCTGTGACTCGGTCCTCCACCTGGCCGCGATGGCCGACGTCTACCAGGTGGTCGAGGATCCGTCGCGAACGGACTCGGTGAACGTGCGCGGCACCTTCAACCTGCTCGAAGCGGCCCGAGCGGAGGGCATCGAGCGCTTCCTCTACGCGAGCACGATCTGGGTGTACGGCAACGCTCCCGGCCCCGAGCCGCACGACGAGGAAACCCCGCTCGTGCTGCCGCCGCACCTCTACACGGCGACGAAGCTGGCCGGCGAGATGTACTGCCGCTCCTACCAGACGCTGTACGGCGTCTCCACCACGATCCTTCGCTTCGGCATCCCGTACGGGCCCCGCGCGCGCCCGGCGGCGGTCGTGCCCGCATTCATCGCGAAGGCGCAGGCGGGGACGCCTCTGACGATCGCCGGCGACGGCAGCGCGACACGCCAGTTCGTCTACGTCGAGGATCTCGCCGAGGGGATGGTCGCCGCGCTCGCTCCCGCAGGCGCAGGCCGTATCTACAACCTCGTGGGCGACGAGCTCGTCAGCGTCCGTCAGATCGCCGACACCGTTCGCGAGCTCGTGGCAGACGTTCCCATCGAGCACGGCCCGGACCGGCCCGCCGACCTCGAGTTCGGACGAGCCTCGGCGCAACGCGCCGGCGCCGAGCTCGGCTGGCGCGCCCGCACGACCTTCGCCGAGGGCGTTCGCCGCTACGTCGACTGGCTCGCCGTGACGAGCGGCTCTCCGGTTGCGAGCGCCGCCTCGAGCACCGCCGGCAGCGCCGCCACCGTCTGGCGCCACGACGCCCGGGCGCTGTAGGCGTCGCTGTCGTGGAGGAGCACGACCGCGCCCCGACCGAGGCCTCGGGTCGCGAGCGCCGCGATCGACGATGGGGTCGCCCTCGCCTCCCAGTCGCGCCCCCAGTGCGACCAGAGGAGCGGTGACCACCGCTCTCGCGCCAGCCGCAGCCCCGGAAGGCTGAAGACTCCGTACGGTGGCCGGTAGGAGAGGCTCTGCACGCCGGCGGCCTCGCCGATCACCGACGCCGCACGGTCGAGATCGTCCCGAAGCCCACCCGGGGTGCGGCGGAGAAGCAGCACGTGGTGGTATCCGTGGATCCCGATCTCGTGTCCGGCGGCTGCGATCTCGGCCGCGAGCGCCGGGCGACGCTCGACCTGCTCGCCGACGAGATAGAAGGTCGCCTTCACGCCGGCCCGCTCGAGCTGGCCGAGCACCTCGGGCGTGCCCTCGGCGTGAGGTCCGTCGTCGAACGTGAGCGCAACGCCACGCGGCAGCCGCAGCGGCAGGTCGAACAGGGCGGCGAGGGGCGGAAGGACGGGGGCTGCGGCCGGAGCGCACCAGAGGGCGAGCGCGCCCGCTCCAACCGTGCCGACGGCCCTGCTAGGCCGCATTGGCCGCGCGCGACTCGTCGGCCTCGGCGAGGACGAAGGACGCGGCGGAGGGAAGGCTCGAGAAGTCGACGACCACCCGGCCCTGCCCGAGCGCGGTCGACACCGCGTCGCGCAGCGCGGCCGGCGTTGCTGCGACCTGCGCCAGACCGAAGCGCCGGAAGGCACGGTTGTGCGCACGAACATGGCCGCGGCCCCAGCCGTAGGAGATCGCCGGGCAGCCGCGCATCAGCGCCTCGAGCACCGTCAACCCGCCGGTCGAGTGGACGAGCGCGTCCGCCGCGGCGAGCCAGTCCGGCATCCGATCGGTGAACGGCTCGACCCGGACCTGCGCGTTCCCCG
>DATIYE010000115.1:0-20725 GCA_035517795.1 Gaiellaceae bacterium
GGGCGTGCCGCGTTCCAGGCCGGCCCGAGGTTCGACGAGGGCCGGAACAACATCGACGTTCGAGTGGTCTGGACGTCCGCACTTTCCCTCGTCGCGGCGGCTGGCCTCGGAATGCTGCTGCTCGGCAACGCCTGGACGCCACCCCTCCCGACCGCTCCGACCGCGAAGCAAGCAAGCCCGCCGACGGTCGCCGCCCACAGGAAGGTACAGGCCGAGCCTGCTCCCCAGCGCAGCGTCGTGAGAGCGCCGGTCGAACGCGTGCGCCCGGTGGAGCATCGACGCTTCGATGCTCCCCAGCGCAGCACCGTGAAACCGCCGGTCGAACGCGCACGCCCGGTGGAGCAGCGACACTTCGTGTGGGTTCCGGTCGGCGGTGCGAACGCCTATGAGGTCGCTCTGTACCGGGGCGGCATCCGGGTGTTCGACGCTCGAACGCGGCGAACGAGCATCGACATCCCCGTGGGGCGCGGAGCGTCACGTCCGGCAGCCTCCGGACCCGTGCCGCCCGGAACCTACGAGTGGTACGTATGGCCGATGCGCGGCACCAAGCGCGACCGGATCGCCACCGTGGCCTCGAGACTCGTTCTCCAGTAAGCGCAGCTCGGGCGACGCCGCGCTACTAGGCAGCGAAGCTCGTGGCGAGGAAGGTGCGGGGCGCGGCGGAGATCGGGACGACGTGGTAGCCGGCATCCTGGAACGTGTAGCTCGAGGCGAGCGGCCTCCAGACGCCGCCCTGGGCACGCGCGAGAGCGACGTTCGAGAAGCGGTAGGAGAACGTATTGCACGCGCCGGCGTCGCCGTTCCAGTTCTCGGCGACCGCCTGCGGGAACCAGCGGTCATGACTCCCCGGAAGGTGGATCGCGGGGCTCACCGCGTGCCCGTCGACCCAGACCCGCCACCAGGATGGTCGGCGGTTCATCTCGAGGACGCTGAAATGGTGGGACACACCGGCCGGGATGTTCGAGGCGAGCTCGACGTAGTGCGGCCGGCCTCCGGGGATCGTGACCTCGTAGTACATCTCGCTCGTGTCGTCCGAGGTGAACGCGGCGAACCCGGTTTGGAGCCACTCCGACGCCCCGTTCGGTCCACTGTCGACACCGCCGACCCCGACCCAGCCGCCCACGTGTCCGTCGGTGACCGCGGGAGCGACCGTGTTCGCGAGCGTGGCGGAGATCCCGTGTGCCTTGCTGCCCGACTCGAGGCCCGCGTAGGCGTACTGCTGCACACCGCAGCCCGACGCACGTGTACTGCCTCCGACTGCCGGATTGGCGACGAGGAAAGCGAGGAGGCAGATTCCGAGTGACGGGACGAGGCGGCGCATGGGTTGTTCCTCCGGTAGCTGGCAGCTGTCCGGCGTTGAATCGACCCTGCGCCGCGTCGACGTGATCCCTCGAACTGAGGTTGCGTCTCCCCCGTCGGGGTTCCCTCGTTCGAGGGGCAGAGAGCTATGCGCGTCAGTCGACGCCCGGAGCGGGCTCAGGTGCGCGGGCCCCGGTGGATACGGGCGAGCGCTTCCCTGCGAGGACCACGCCGGCGAGGATGAGAGCGAGCCCCAGGACGAACGCCGTCGTCAACGACTCTCCGAGGAGCAGGACGCCGTAAAGGACCGCGACACCGGGGATCATGTAGGTGACGAGGATCGTGCGCGAGGCGCCGGCGCTCCGGATCAGTGCGAACAACACGATGTAGGCGACCCCCGTCCCGGCAAGCCCGAGCGTCAGCACCGAAGCCGTTTCCTTCCATCCGGGGACGCTCGCCGGAAGCTGCGCGATTCCGACCGGAGCTGTCATGAGCATCGCGGCGAGACACGACCCGGCACCGATCACGAGCGGATCGGTCCCCGCGAGCACCCTGGAGGTGAACATCGCCCCGCATGCATATCCGAACGCCGCCAGTACCACCGCGAGCGCCGCCGTCAGGCCACCGCTGCTACCCGGGGAGCCGACGAGCAGCACGACTCCTGCGAGGCCGAGCAAGACTCCCGCGAGCCTCCGCCCCTCGACCCGCTCCGCGCCGAGCTTGATCCCGAGCACGAACGTGAAGATCGGCGCCGTGGCCTGGAGGATCCCGGCGAGGCTCGAGGTGATCCTCGTCTCCGCCCACGCGAAGAGCAGGAACGGTCCAGCCGTGTTGATCGCTCCGAGCACGATCAACGCCCACCAGGCCGCCCGAGCCTCGCGGATCGCCGAGCCGCGGCGGGAGATGAGAGCAACCGGCACGAGCACGAAGCAGCCGAGGAGCACCCGAAGCCAGACGAGCGCAAACGCGTCGAATGCCCGATCGGCCACCCGAATGAACATGAACGAGGCCCCCCAGATCAGCGAGAGCGCTGCGATCATCGCGATGTCGCGGCGGGTCATGCCTCTCTTGTAACTGCCCGTGCCCCCTTCCCGTGAGACAACCTCCCGGGAGAGCCGTCCGCGGAGCGCGGCTAGACTGGCCCCCTGAGCGCAGTCGCAGAGCAGCCCCTCCACCGCGCGCTCGGTCTCACCGACTGGGAGTTCGCAGAGATCTGCAAGCTCCTCGGCCGCACCCCGAACGACTTCGAGCTGGCGGTGTTTTCCGTGCTGTGGTCGGAGCACTGCGGCTACAAGCACTCGGCACTCCTCCTGCGCCGCCTCCCCTCGAGCGGAGAGCGCGTGCTGCAGGGGCCGGGCGAGAACGCCGGCGTGGTCGACCTCGGCGGCGGGATCGCGGTCGCCTTCAAGGTCGAGTCGCACAACCACCCGACCGCGGTCGAGCCGTTCCAGGGCGCTGCAACCGGCGTCGGCGGCATCCTGCGGGACGTCGTAGCGATGGGCGCACGGCCGATTGCCCTCCTCGACGGTCTACGTTTCGGCGGCCCCGACTGGCACTTCCGCCGCGCGGTCGCCGGAATCGGTCACTACGGCAACTGCACGGGTGTTCCCACGGTCGGAGGCGAGACGGTGTTCGACGAGGCCTACGCTGCGAACCCGCTCGTCAACGCGATGTGCGTCGGGCTGCTCCCGGCGAGCCTGAGGCTTCGGGCCGAGGCGACGGGAACCGGCAACGCGATCGTCCTCTTCGGTGCCCTCACCGGCCGCGACGGCATCGGCGGCGCTTCCGTGCTCGCGAGCCAGGACCTCGAGGGCTCCGGCGACAAGCGGCCCTCCGTCCAGATCGGCGACCCGTTCCGCGGCAAGGCGTTGATCGAGGTGTCGCTCGAGCTCGTCGAGCGCGGGCTCGTGGTCGGTCTCCAGGACTGCGGCGCCGCCGGGCTCGCTTCCTCGCTGGCCGAGATGGCCTCCGGCGGAGCGGGGGTCGACGTTCGGCTCGACCGGGTGCCTCTGCGCGAGCCTGACCTCGAGCCGTGGGAGATCATGATCTCGGAATCTCAGGAACGGATGGTTGCGGTCGTCGAACCGGACCTCGTCGACGAGGTCCGGGCCGTGTGCGAGCGCTGGGAGTTGCCCCTGACCGTGATCGGCGAGGTCACGGCGCACCGCGAGCTACGCGCGTATCACGACGAGGAGCTCGTCGGGGCGATCCCGGCCCGGCACCTGACGACGAACACGCCCCGGTACGAGCTCGACCCGCGAGAGCGCACCGTCGAGCAGACGCCGCCCCCGAGCCCCCTCAACGACGAGCCCAAGACGTGGGTCTTCGAGCAGTACGACCAGCTCGTCGGCTCGCGGACCGTGCGCCGCCCCGGGCTCGATGCCGCCGTTCTCCGTCTCGACGGCACGCGAGGCATCGCCGTCTCGCTCGACGGGCCGGCGGTGGGCGAGCGGGATCCTTTCCGGGCCGGCCGGCGCGCGGTGCTGGAAGCGGCGCTGAACGTCGCCTGCGCAGGCGGCGAGCCGGTCGGGCTCACCGACTGCCTGAACTTCGGCAACCCGGAACGGCCGGAGATCGCCTGGGAGCTCTCCCGGGCGATCGACGGCATCGCCGAGGCCGCGAGCGAGCTGGGCATTCCCGTCGTGTCGGGCAACGTCTCGCTCTACAACGAGACCGGCGGCATGCCGATCCCGCCGACGCCGGTTGTCGGCTGCGTCGGGCTCGTCGCGGACGTGACGCGCATCCCCTCTCGCTGGCGCCGCGGCGACCGCGCGGTCCTCCTTCGCGGCGAAGGTGCCGCCCTCGTGCGGTTCGTGTGGCAGAACGCCCAGCGCTTCACCCTCGCACACGACATCTCCGACGGCGGCGCCGCCGCGGCCGTGGGGGAGGCGGCCGCGTGGAGCAGCGTCGAGACCGAGCTCGCCTGCCCCGAGGCGGAGGGAGTGATCGTCGCGCTCGCCCCCGACGACCGGGAACCGCTCGGGTGGAGCGACGTGGTGGAGCTGGGGACAGTCTGATGTGCGGCGTTCTTGGCGTCCACGCGCCGAGCCGGGACGTCGCGCGTCTCGCCTACTTCGGCCTGTATGCCCTTCAGCACCGCGGGCAGGAATCCGCCGGCATCGCCGTATCCGATAACGGCAGGCTGACCGGGCTCCGCGACCTCGGCCTCGTCACACAGGTCTTCGACGAGAAGAAGCTCTCCGGCCTGCACGGCCAGCTGGCGATCGCGCACACTCGCTACTCGACCACGGGCTCGAATGCCTGGGCCAATGCGCAGCCCCTGATTCACCACGGCGCTGCCCGCACGGTCGCGCTGGGCCACAACGGCAACCTCACCAACGCCGACGAGCTCCGCGCCGAGCTGGCGCCGCGCCTCGGCTCGACCTCGGACAGCGAGGTGATCGCGGCGATGATCGCCGCCGACGAGCGTCCGCTCGAGGAGGCCGCCGCAGGAGCGCTCGAGCGCCTCGAGGGTGCTGCCGCTGTCGTCGGGCTGGCCGAGGGCCGTCTCTTCGCCTTCCGCGACGCGTTCGGGTTCCGGCCGCTCGTGCTCGGCAGCCTCGCCGGCGACCCGGTCGTGGCCTCCGAGACCTGCGCGCTCGATCTCGTCGGGGCGGCCTTCGAGCGCGAGATCCGCCCCGGCGAGCTGCTGATCACGGGCGAAGGCGGAGTCGAGTCGGTGCAGGTGCTCCCTCGAGCCGGCGCCGGCGCGCTCTGCATCTTCGAGTTCTTCTACCTGGCGAGGCCGGACACGAGGCTCGACGGCGTCGAGGTGCACGGCGCCCGGGTGCGGATGGGCGAGCGGCTCGCCGCGGAGGCTCCGGTCGACGCCGACCTCGTGCTGCCGATCCCCGACTCGGGCACCCCGGCGGCAATTGGCTTCTCGCGCGCGACGGGGATCTCCTTCAGCGAGGGGTTGATCAAGAACCGCTACGTCCACAGGACGTTCATCCAGCCCGAGCAGGGGATGCGCGAACAGGGAATCCGGATGAAGTTCAACCCGCTCGCCGAGGTGGCGGGAAAGCGCCTCGTGATCGTCGACGACTCGATCGTGCGCGGCTCGACGACCCGGCAGATCGTGCAGATGCTCTTCGATGCCGGAGCCGCCGAGGTGCACGTCCGCATCTCCTCACCCCCGGTCGTTTCGCCCTGCTACTACGGCATCGACCTCGCGAGCGAGGACGAGATGATCGCCGCAGGGAACACTGTCGAGGGCGTGCGCGCCGCGATCGGCGCAACCTCACTCGCCTACCTCTCGCTCGAGGGGCTGCAGGCGGCGACCACGCGTCCGGCAGGCGCCCTCTGCCGAGCCTGCCTCACGCGCGAGTACCCAACGAGCGTCCCGGCTGCGTCCGAGAAGCTTCGTTTCGAAGTGGTCAGATAGGCGACCCGGCGTCCTCGCGGAGCGTCGCCGCCCTGCCGTACCGAACGGCCCGGGCGACCTGCACCGGGTCGTAGCCCTCCTCGAGCAGCTCCTGCTTCAGCTCACCCTCCTCGGCAAGGCGGAGGAAGAGCCACGCGAGCGCACCGAGCGTCACGAGCCCGCCCTCGCCCATCATCACCACGCCCGCGAGGTTCTGATCGTGGATCGCGGTGATCCCCCAGATCGGACGTGGATTGATGTACCACGGGTAGAAGACGGTCGTCGACCAGATGAAGACGTTCCCCAGGATCGTCTCGAGGAACCGGACGGCGACGATGTAGCCGAGCTTCCAACCGGTGCCGAACCACTCGGGCGCGGGGAGCGTCTCGAGCACCGGCGACCACATCAGGCAACCGCAGCTGAACATCAGGAAGTGCTCGAGCGCGTGGATCGAGTTGTGGTGGAGCGCAGCCTGGTAGAGGACCGGCAGGTGCCAGAGGTAGAGGTTGATCGCCCAGACGGGCAGAGCGACGAGCGGGTGGGTGAGGAAGCGCAGACGGTCGACCGGCCGAAGGGCGAGCACCGGCCGCAGCACCGGGCCTGTCAGCCCGGCGACGAAGCAGAGCGGCGCCAGGTCGCCCAGGATCACGTGCTGGCCCATGTGGACGAAGAAGAAGTCCTTCTCGCCGAGCTCGTCGATGGGCGAGTTGAGCGCGATGATCACGAGCCCGATCCCGAGCCAGAACAGGAACTGCCGCCAGCCGGGCACCGCCAGCCCGCGACGCGCAAGCGTCCTCGTGCGCCGCAGGTACAGGATCGAGACGACGAGAGTCGGCGCGAGCTGCAGGGGCTCGAGGTTCCAGGTCGTCGCGGCCGACGCAAGCATTCGAGGAAGTGTTCCTGAGCCGACAGCGGCCGTAGACTGCAAGCGGTGCCGGCAAACGAGCAGAGCTACGCCGCTGCCGGGGTTTCACTCGCGGTCGCCGACGCCGTGGTCGAGCGGCTGCGCGCGGCGGTGAAGTCGACGGGAGCGAAAGGGCTCGGTGCCTTTGCGGGGCTGCACCCGCTCGACGAGCGGCGGCTGCTCGCGGCGTCGACCGACGGGGTCGGCACGAAGCTCATCCTCGCGAGGCAGCGGGGCAGGCTCGCCGATTGCGGGCGCGACCTGGCCGCGCACTGCATCAACGACGTGATCACCACGGGTGCGACTCCGCTCATGCTCCTCGACTACGTCGCCGCCGCCGAGATCGACCTCGACCAGGTCGCCGAGCTCGTCGGCGGGGCTGCCGAGGTCTGCTGCTCCGCGGGGGTCGCGCTGGTCGGCGGAGAGACGGCGGAGCTGCCGGGCATCTACCGCGACTCTGAGCTCGACTTCGCCGGCACCTGTATCGGCGTCGTCGAGCGCGACGAGCTCGTCGACGGGAGCTCGATCGTGGCCGGAGACAGGGTGGTCGGGTTCGCGTCGGCCGGGGTGCACGCGAACGGATTCACGCTCGTGAGGCGGATCCTCGAGCTCGACGACTACGACGGCCCGGATCTGCTCGCCCCCACGCGGCTCTACCTCGAGACCGCGCGCGCGCTGCGCGGCCGTGCGAAGGCGTTCGCACACGTCACCGGCGGAGGCATCCCCGGAAACCTGGGCCGGGTGCTGCCCGGCAGTCGTCGGGCAGAGATCGACTGGGAATCCTGGCAGCGCCCGCCCGTCTTCGACTGGCTCGGCGCCCACGTGCCCGAAGCGGAGCTGAGGCGCGTCTTCAACCTCGGGATCGGCTGGTGCGCCGTGGTCGAGGAGGCCGCACCCGGGGAAACCGTGATCGGGCGGATCGCGTGATCGGCGTCCTCGTCTCGGGAAACGGCTCGAACCTCCAGGCGCTGATCGACGCCGGGTTGCCGATCTCGGCGGTCGCCTCCAACCGGAAGGACGCCTACGCTCTGGAGCGTGCACGCGCGGCCGGCATTCCGACAGCGACCTTCAGCCTCGACTGCCACGCAGACCGCCGGGAGCGTGACCTCGTGATGGCGACCTGGCTCGAGGAGCACGACGTCGACCTGGTCGTGCTCGCCGGCTACATGCACTTGCTGACACGCCCGTTCCTCGCCCGCTTCCCCGACCGGGTCGTGAACGTGCACCCGTCGCTCCTGCCGGCCTTCCCCGGCGCGCACCCGATCGCCGATGCGCTCGCGGCAGGCGTCGAGACGACCGGCGTGACGGTGCACCTCGTCGACGAGGGGATCGACACCGGCCCGATCCTGCGTCAGGAGCCGGTGCCGGTCGAGCCGCGTGCCGGCCTCGAAGAGCGCCTGCACGCCGTCGAGCACCGCCTGCTGCCCGAGGTCGTCGCGACCATTGTCGGGTCGACGAAGCTTTCGGAGAGCCTCTCGTGAGGGCCCTCGTCTCGGTCTACGACAAACACGGGGTCGACAGCTTTGCCCGCGGCCTCGCCGAGCTCGGATTCGAGCTCGTCTCGTCGGGAGGCACTGCGACGTTTCTCGAGGAGCAGGGGCTCGAGGTGACACGCGTCGAGGATGTCACCTCGGCGCCGGAGATGCTCGGCGGGCGCGTGAAGACGCTCCACCCGGCGATCCACGCCGGCATCCTCGCGCGGCGCGACCTCGCAGAGGACCGCGAGACGCTGGCCGAGCACGGCATCGAGCCGTTCGACCTCGTGTGCGTCAACCTCTACCCGTTCACGTCGCTCGCGGGCCGCCTGGGCGTCGACGAGGTCGACATCCTCGAGATGATCGACGTCGGGGGCCCGTCGCTGCTGCGCGGGGCTGCGAAGAACTTCGAGCACGTCGCTCCGGTGTGCCGGCCGGAGCAGTACGATCCGGTGGTCGCAGAGCTGCGCGACGGCGGCCTCTCGATCGAGACGCGACGTGCGCTCGCCGCCGAGGCCTTCGCGGTCACCGCGGCGTACGACGCGGCGATCGCCCGCTGGTTCGCCGAGGCTCAGTTCTTCCCGGACCAGCTGACATTGACCTTCCGGAAGATCACCGATCTCCCGTACGGCGAGAACCCCCATCAGACCGCGGCCTACTACGAGGAGGTCGGGTCGCGCAAGCACCTTCTTTCGCGCGTGAACCAGCTCGGCGGCCGTGAGCTCTCCTACAACAACCTCGCCGACCTCGAGGCGGCGCGGCGGATCATCGGCGAGCTCGCAGGTCCGGCGACCGTGATCGTCAAGCACGGGAACCCGGCCGGAGTCGCGGTCGCAGGCGAGATCGAGCATGCTTTCGCGCGGGCGCTTGCCGCCGATCCGGTCTCCGCCTTCGGCTGTGTGCTGATGCTGAACCGGCCGGTAACGGGGGAGCTCGGGAGGCAGATCGCCGAGCATTTCGTCGAGGTGGTGTTCGCGCCGGAGTTCGACGAAGACGCGCTCGAGGCGCTCGGGTCGAAGCCGGCGCTTCGGATCCTTCGCGACCGCGAGCGACGGGCCGACACCCCCGGCGAGCGCGACTACCGGCGTGTGGTCGGCGGTCTGCTTGTGCAGGAGCGCGACTCGCTCGGAGACGGGCGAGATGGAATGGAGGTCGTCGCCGGGGCGGTCGACGAGGCCCGGTGGGCCGACGTCCTCTTCGCCTGGAGCATCTGCAAGCACGTGAGCTCGAACGCGATCGTGCTCGCGAAGGACGGGCAGACGATCGGGATCGGAGCCGGGCAGATGAGCCGTCTCGATGCGGTCCGGATCGCGATCGAGAAGGCTCAGGAGCTCGGCCACGAACCGGCCGGGGCCGTGCTCGCGAGCGACGCGTTCTTCCCGTTCTCCGACGGCCCGCAGCTCGCCCTGGACGCCGGCGTGACGGTGCTCGTACAGCCTGGCGGCTCCAGACGCGACGACGAGGTGATCGCTGCAGTCGGCGAGGCCGGGGCTGCCATGATCTTCACAGGCCGGCGCCACTTCCGCCACTGATCGGAATATCACCCGCGCCAGTTCGTTAAGGTTTCGGGTGACGCAACCCGGAGGGAGAGGACCGATGGCAGAGCTCGATCCGCGCCGCTGGAAGGCACTCGCCGTGGTGTGTGCGGCGTACTTCATGACCATCCTCGACGTCGCGATCGTGAACGTGGCGCTGCCGACGATTGGCAAGGACCTCAATTTCTCGCGCGACAACCTGCAGTGGGTCGTGACCGCATATGCGATCACGTTCGGCGGCTTCCTGCTGCTCGGCGGGCGCGCGGCCGACATCCTCGGGCGCCGCCGGGTGTTCCTGACCGGCGTCGTGCTGTTCACGACTGCATCGCTCTTCTGCGGTCTCGCGTGGTCCGAGGGGGTCCTAATCGGCGCACGCGCGATTCAGGGCTTCGGCGCCGCGATCATCTCCCCGGCCGCGCTCTCGATCATCACCACCACATTCTCGGAAGGCGCGGAGCGGAACAAGGCGCTCGGCGTCTGGGGAGCGATGGGCGGCTCGGGGGCGGCTGTGGGCGTCCTCCTCGGCGGCGTGCTCACGAAGTACGCGGGCTGGGAGTGGATCTTCTTCATCAACGTCCCGGTCGGTGTCGTGGCGTTCCTGCTCGCACCGCGGTTGGTGCGGGAGAGCCGCGACGACCGGTCGACCACGCCCGACATCGCAGGTGCGGTCACCGTCACCGCCGGCATCGCACTGCTCGTGTACGCCGTCTCGAACGCGCCGGTCCACGGCTGGGGGTCCGGCTGGGTGATCGCCAGGCTCGCGATCGCGGCGGTGCTCCTCGCCGCGTTCCTGATGATCGAGGCGAGAGCGAAGGAGCCGCTGATGCCGTTCTCGATCTTCCGGATTCGCACGGTGGCCGGAGCCAACGCGACGGCGTTCATGCTAGGGGCGGTGACGTTCTCGAACTTCTTCGTGCTCACGCTGTACGTGCAGCAGGTCCTTCACTACTCGGCCTTGAAGACCGGGATAACGTTCGCAGTCACCGCCGTCAGTGCCGTGCTCTGGGCCGGTCTGTCGCAGTTCCTCGTCACGAAGATCGGCGCGAAGCCGGTGATGGTCGCCGGGTTCGTGGTCTTCGCGGTGGGGATCTTCCTGTACACGCAGGTCGGTGCGCACGGCTCCTTCGCGAGCGATCTCCTACCCGGATACATCCTGGTGGGCTTCGCGCTGCCGTTCACGTTCATCCCCATCTCGGTCGCAGCGCTCGCAGGTGTCCAGCGGCACGAAGCGGGTCTCGCGTCGGGACTCTTCAACACGGCCCAGCAGGTGGGGGGTGCGATCGGCGTGGCGGTGGTCTCGTCGGTCTCGATCAGCCACTTCAACAAGCTCACCGGGCAGGGAATCCCGTTCGCGCAGGCATTCACGAGCGGCGCACAGTGGGCGTTCTGGGTGATGTTCGGGATCTCGCTGGCGTGCATCCTGGCGGCGGTCACCCTGATCAAGCGTGAAGAGCTGGCGCCGGCGGCGGAGGTGGTCCCGGCAGAGGCCTAGATAGCCTTCCGGGCGATGGCGCGCGAGTATCCGAGCGTGCTCGACCTGGTCGGCTCGACGCCGATCGTCCGGCTCGACCGGTTCTCGCGCGGCGTCCCGGGGACGATCCTCGCGAAGCTCGAGTACCTCAACCCGGGCGGGTCGATTAAGGACCGGATCGGGCTCGCGATGATCGAGGCGGCCGAGCGCGACGGGCTGCTGAAGCCCGGCGGGACGATCGTCGAGCCGACCTCGGGGAACACGGGAGCTGGACTCGCGATCGCAGCGGCGATCAAGGGCTACCGGTGCATCTTCGTCATGCCCGACAAGATGAGCCAGGAGAAGATCGCGATGCTGCGAGGCTACGGCGCCGAGGTCGTGATCACCCCGACGGCCGTCGACCACGACTCCCCCGAGTCCTACTACTCGGTCTCCTCGAGACTTGCCGAGGAGATTCCGGGGGGCTTCAAGCCCGACCAGTACTCGAACCGGGCGAACCCAGAGGCCCACTACGAGAGCACCGGGCCCGAGATCTGGAGGCAGACGGACGGGGAGCTCGACGCGGTCGTCATCTCGGTCGGCACCGGCGGGACGATCAGCGGCGTCGGCCGGTACTTCAAGGAGCGAGGCTCCGCCGCGCGGATGATCGGGGTCGACCCCGAAGGGTCGATCTTCACGGCCAAGGACGAGAACGACCTGCACCCCTATCTCGTCGAGGGAATCGGGAAGGACATCTGGCCGGACACGATCGACCTCACCATGGTGGACGAGTGGGTGCAGGTCTCGGACCAGGACTCGTTCCTGACCGCTCGGCGGCTCGCTCGCGAGGAAGGGCTTCTCGCCGGCGGGTCGTCGGGGAGCACGGTGTGGGCGGCGGTCCAGGTCGCGGGTAGGCTCGGGCCGAACGCCCGCGTGCTTGCCCTGCTGCCGGATTCCGGACGCTCGTACCTCTCGAAGTTCCTCGACGACAAGTGGATGCTCGAGCACGGGTTCATCGAGCGGGGCGCACCGACGCCGACCGTGGCCGAGCTGCTCCGCGCGAAGGGCGCCGAGGCGGAGCCCACGCCGGCGCTGGTCACGATCGCAGCCCACCAGAAGGTCGGCGAGGCGATCGAGGTCATGCATCGCTACTCGATCTCGCAGCTGCCCGTCGTCCGCGACGGCGAGGTCGGATCGCTGGCGGACGTGATCGGATCGCTCCAGGACCGAGACCTGCTCGAACGCGTGTTCAGGAACGCCGACGCGCTCTACGAGGATGTGGCCACCGCTATGCAGCCTCCCCTTGCCACCGTCGAAGCCTCGGCGTCGGTCGACGAGATCGTCGCCGCTCTGACTTCGGGCACGAATGCCGTGCTGGTCGCCGAGCAAGGCCGCCCCGCCGGCGTCGTCACCCGTTCCGACCTCCTCGAGTACCTCGCCCACAGCCGCTAGCCCCGATTCGCATGCAACAAATCGGGGCCTGGCACCGATTTGTTGCGGCGAGCGCACCGACCTCGTGCAACAAGAACCGGGGTCAGACCCCGGTTTTGTTGCACGATCTTGCCGCACGATCTGCCGCTAGCGTTCGCCCGCGTGCGCACGGTCCAGCTCGCCGAGCTCCGACGATACGTGGTTGCCCACCAGCGCTACGCGTCACGACCGCGGCGGGCGAGGGCAAGCGAGGTCGCGGCCGAGATCCGCCGGCTCGGTGCGGTTCAGCTCGATTCGATCTCGACTGTCGACCGGGCGCACCGCATCACGCTCGCAACACGCGTAGGCGGCTTCGAGGAGCGGGTCGTCACGCGCCTGCTCGCCGCAGGGCGAATCTTCGAGTACTGGGCGCACGAGGCCTGCCTGCTTCCGATCGAGGACTACCCGCTCTTCAAGCGGAGAATGCGCGACCTCGCCGATCGCCACTGGTGGGGGCGGGAGCGGACGGCCGAGGGCCGCGCCGTCGAGCGTGAGGTCCTCGCCCGCCTCCGCGACGAAGGCGCGCTGCCGGTGCGTGCGTTCGAGGGCCGGAGCGAGCCGATGTGGGGCTGGAAGCCGGCGAAGCGCGCACTCGAGCATCTGTTCGCCGCCGGCGAGGTGGCGATCGCCGGGCGTCAGGGCTTCCAGCGTATCTACGACCTGCCCGAGCGCGTGATCCCGAGGGAGGCGCTTGACGCCGAGACGCCGAGCAAGGAAGAGTTCCAACGTGCCTACGCGCTGCGCGCGGTGCATGGACGCGGCGCGCTCACGGAGGCCGGAATCGCGGAGCATTGCCGGTTCGACGGCGGCGCAAGGGCCGTGCGCCCACACGTGGAAGCACTGGTCGACGAAGGTCTCGTTGAGCGCGTCGAGGTCTCGGACAGGGGCCCACCCGTCGTGGTGCCTGCGGACACCGAACTCGACGGAGCACCGGCCGCCCCGGTCCTCCTCTGCCCGTTCGACAACCTGATGTGGGACCGGCCCTTCCTTCGACGCCTCTTCGGGTTCGACCACGTGATCGAGGTCTACAAGCGCGAACACGAGCGGCTCTATGGGTACTACGTGCTCCCGCTCCTCCTCGGCGACCGCTTCGCCGGTCGGGCCGACCTCAAGGTCGACCGAACCCGCGGCGTGCTCGAGATCAGACGATTTACCCGCGAGCCGGGCATCCGGCGAGCGCTGGACGAGCCGCTCGAGCGCGCCGCCTCGCGCCTGGCCTCCTCGCTCGGACTCGCTACGATCGAGCGCGCCGCAGTAGGCTAGGCGGGTGGAGTTCGAGACAAGAGCAATTCACGCCGGACAGGAACCCGACCCTGCAACCGGCGCCGTGATCACGCCGATCTACCAGACCTCCACCTACGTCCAGGAACAGGTGGGCGTCCACAAGGGCTACGACTACTCCCGGGTGGCGAACCCGACCCGCACCGCGCTCGAGGCTGCCCTCGCGAGCCTCGAGGGTGCCGAGCACGGGATCGCCTTCTCCTCCGGCCTCGGGGCCACGACCACGCTGATGCATCTCGTCGATCCCGGCGAGCGCGTCGTGCTGATCGCAGACGTCTACGGCGGCGTCTACCGGATGACGTCGCAGATCTACGAGCCCAAGGGCTACCGGTTCACCTACGTTCCGGCCGCGGAGTTCGACGAGCACCTGCCCGCCCACCTGGGCGACGACACCCGGCTCGTCTGGATCGAGACGCCCTCGAACCCCCTTCTCAACGTCGTCGACATCCGGCGGGCGGCCGACGCGGCCCACGCCGCCGGCGCGATCCTCGCGGTCGACAACACCTTCGCCTCACCCTATCTGCAGCAGCCGCTCTCGCTCGGCGCCGACCTTGTCGTGCATTCGACCACGAAGTACCTGGGCGGGCACTCCGACGTGATCGGCGGGGCCGTGCTGACGAGCGACCCGGGTCTGGCCGAGCGCCTCCGCTTCCTGCAGAAGTCACTCGGAGCGGTGCCCGGCCCGTTCGACGCGTGGCTCGTGCTCCGCGGGATCAAGACCCTGGCCCTCCGGATGAGACAGCACTGCGACAACGCCCGGCAGGTGGCGGCTTTCCTTGCCGAGCATCCCGCGGTCGAGCGCGTGCTCTACCCGGGCCTTCCCGATCATCCGGGCCACGAGGTCGCCCGCCGGCAGATGCACGACTTCGGGGGAATGGTCTCATTCCTCGTCGACTCGGAAGAGGAGGCCGTCGCGCTCGCCGGCCGGACGACGCTCTTCCAGCTCGCCGAATCGCTCGGCGGCGTCGAGAGCCTGATCGAGCACCCGGCGCGCATGACTCACGCCTCCACCGCGAACGCGCCGTTCGCCGCGCCTCGCAACCTGCTCCGTCTCTCGGTCGGCATCGAGGCGGCCGGTGACCTGATCCTCGATCTCGAGACCGCCCTCGTCGGCTCGCCGGCCCGCGCGCGCGTCTGACTCTTCGATTGCTCGAACCGCTCGACCTCGAGTTCCTCGGGCACTCGCGCGCCATCGGCGTGTACCTGATCGAGACGAACGACGGGCCCGCCCTCTTCGACTGCGGACCCGCATCGACCCTGCCCCGCCTCCGTGAGGCTCTCCGCGCCCGCGGGCTCGAGCTGAGCGACGTCCGGCATCTGCTGCTCTCCCACATCCACCTCGACCATGCGGGCGCCGCGGGAACAATCGTCCGCGAGCACCCGAAGTTGACGGTCTGGGTCTCGGAGGTCGGGGCACCCCACCTGGCCGATCCCACGCGCCTCGAGGCCTCTGCCCGACGCCTGTACGGCCCCAACTTCGACCGGTTCTGGGGCGAGCTGGCTCCCGTCCCTGGAGCCAACATCGCGCTCGCCTCCGGAGAGGTGCTCGGCTGGGAGACCTTTCCGTCGCCCGGACACGCCTCGCATCACGTCTGCTACCTCAGGGACGGGACGTTGCTCGCCGGCGACGCTTGCGGTATCCGGATCCCGCCCTCCGACTATGTCCAGCCGGTGTCGCCCCCGCCTGACATCGACGTCGAGGCCTGGCATCGCACGATCTCGGAGATCGAGCAGCGATCACCCGAGCGGCTCGCGCTCATCCACTTCGGCCTCGCGACCGACGTCGGCGCCCATCTCGAGCGGCTGCGCTCGGAGCTCGACCGCTGGGCCGAGCTCGTCCGTCGAGGGCTGAGCGCCGAGGGCTTCGCCGCAGCCATCCGACCCTCGCTCGGCGTCGAGACATCGCCGCAGGAGGCCGTGGTGCCCCTCGAGCAGTCCTGGCAGGGGCTCCGGCGCTACTGGGACAAGCGGGCGGAAACCGAGTCGAGCAGCTAGCTCATGTGCAAGAGCGCAACCACGACCTTCTCCTTGTGGCCGTGCCTGTCGTTGACGGTCACGCTCATCGTGTAGTCCTGCCCCTTGGCCGGTTTGAAGTTGACCGGGATCGAGATCGTCCCTCCAGCCTTGAGCGGCAGCAGCGGCTGGGAGATGGCCAGGGTCTTCTTGCCCTGGTAGACGGCGTAGGTGAGCCCGACCTTGGTGCCCGTCGGGTTGTAGTACGCCATCACCGGGACCGGCAGGACGACGGTGAACGTCTTCCCGGGCGCCACGGTCTGCGACTGGCCGACGACGCCCGCCGCGGCGTTCGAGAAGGCCCCGTATGCCGGCTTCTTCGCCCCTGACTTCTTCAGGAGCCCGCTGAACCAGGTCTGGGCGGTCGAGTCGCGGAAGATGAACCAGACGAACATCTGCACGTACCGACTCTGGGAGGCGAGCTGCAAGGCCTTCTTGACGTCCGCCGCCTGCTGGGCGTAGGTGACGCCGCCGAACACGTACTCGGGCTTGGTCTGCTCGCCGTACTCGGTGATCCAGATCGGAACGGGGCGGTGGAACCACTTTGCCAGGTCGGCGCCGAAGCGGTCCATCGTCGAGAAGGCAACGTTCGGATAGGCGACCTTCTGCGTCGGCCCGAGCACGTAGTTGGTCGGATACGGATGGGTCGCCCACGCGTCGAACGGGAGCTTCGGGTTCGCCTCGGCAACGAGGTGGGCGAACGTGGCGGGCGCTACCGAGTCGCTGACGCCGCCGGTCGGATGGTTGTGGCCGCGGTTCGAGGTCTCACCCGCAGCGACGAGCGCGTTCGGGTTCCCCGCCTTGATCCCGTTGTAGGCCGCCATGTACAGCTTGGCGTAGGTCGCGGCGCTGACGATCTTGCCGCTCGGCGAGAATTGCGGCGCCAAAAACAGCTGCAGGTTCGGCTCGTTCCAGACCGAGAAGCGCCTTACCGTCCCGACGCCGGGCTTGGAGCCGTTGTAGCGCTTCGCCAGCATCTGTGCGAACTGGGTGAGGTCGTTCATGTTCTTCGGCGGGTAGTTGGGCGTCTTGCCCCCGTTGGCCCATTTCGGCGTCTGAGCGATGGTGAGCAGGACCTCGAACCCGTACTCCTGTGCCTCGCGGACGAGCGCGTCGATGTCCGAGAGGTGGTAGGCACGGTCGTTCCCGTTGAGCGGGTTGGCCGGCTTGGTCGGGGCGATCGCTGCCCAGCTGGCGAGAATGTGGATGATCGACGCGTGCGTGCGTTGCGCGGACTGCAGGTTCTGGGTCGTCGCATCCGACCAGCGGAAGCTCGGATCGTCGTAGAAACCAACGGGCATTCGCGCCACCGCCCCGGCGGTCGCGGCGGGGATTGCGAGCAGCAGGACGACGACAGGCAGCGCAAAACGAAGCTTCCGCGGCACAGCGGCAACCTCCTCTGGGCGAGGGGACGGAGAACCCCACGGTAACGAACGCGCCTGTCAACACGCTGTAAGGAGCGTCCTGCGACTACGTTTTCGAATGTGACGAGAGAGTTCCCGGCGGCGTACACAGGCCGATGAGCAGAGCGATCCGCACCCTCGCGGCGCTGGCCCTCGTTGTGGCGGCCGTCGTCGCGCCCCGCGCCGGCGCGGCCGTGTCCCGGACGATCACGGTGCAGGGGACCGGGATCGTCACCACGGTTCCCGACCAGGCCGACTTCAGCTTCGGCGTCTCCACAACGGCGCAGACGGCGAAGTCGGCCCTGAGCGCGAATGCAGCCAGGATGAACCGATTGATCGCGGCTCTGAAGGCGGCCGGGATCGCACCCGCCGACATCCAGACCGCCGAGATCTCGCTTTCCCCGAACACGAACCAGGACGGGTCGAAGATCCTCAACTTCACCGCCTCCGACTCGGTCACCGTCAAGACGAAGGCGATCGCGAACGCCGGGTCGATCGTCGACGCCGCCGTCTCGGCCGGAGCGAACCTTGTGGACGGCCCATCACTCGGCCCCTCGGATCAGCTTGCGCTCCAGCGCAAGGCGCTCCAGGCCGCCGTCGCGGACGCGCGAGCCCGTGCCCAGGCGATCGCGAGCGCCGCCCACGTGAAGCTGGGCGCCGTCCAGTCGGTCACCGAGGGCTCGAGCTCTCCGGTCACGTTCTCTCCGGCACCGAAAGCGAGCGCGGTTGCGACCACTCCGGTCGAGCCGGGCTCGGTTCAGACCGAAGAGGACGTGACTGTCGTCTACGCGATCGCCTGATCGACCACGACCCGGCGCGCCCGCGCCGGTGAGGAGTCGATCCCGCAGCTGAGCTCGTAGGTGATCGTGCCGAGCACGGCAGCGTGCTCCTCGGCGGGGAGGCCGTCCCCGATCAACGTCACCGGAGAGCCTGGCGCGACCGGCCCGGGGAGCAGGACTGCGAACGAGTCCATCGAGATCGTCCCGACGACGGGTCGTCTCTCCCCGACGACGAGCACATGGGTCCCGGTGAGTCCCCTCCGGAACCCGTCCCCGTAGCCGACCGGGACGATCCCGATCCAGGTCGGCTCGGCCGCGATGAAACGTCGCCCGTAGCCGGTGCCTTCGCCTGGCCGCAGCAGCTTCACCTGGCCGACTGCGCTGCGCCAGGACAGCACCGGGCGGAGACCGTCCTCCGACGGGTCGGTGCCGAACGGCGAGAGCCCGTAGAGGGCGATGCCGGCGCGCCCGGCGTCGAATCGTGCAGCCGGGAAGCGGAGGATGCCGGCGCTGTTGGCGAGGTGGCGGGTGAGGCCCGGATGGCTCGCGGCGATCTCCGCGAACCGTGCGATCTGCCGATCGGTGAACGCCCGATCGGTATCCGCAGAGGCGAGGTGGCTCATCAGTCCGATTACGTCCGGGCTCGATGCGACGTCGGCCTGCATCCCCCACCGCCCCATGCCCGTGTCCACCTTTGCGTGTAGGGGAATGCCTCCGGGAAGCGGCCCATCGGCGAAGGCCAGCTCGAGCCGGGCCTCGCGGGCGGCGGGGTATTCGAACGGAAAGGCAGGGCTGAGCACGAGAATGCGCGCCGCCGGAAACGCGGCCCGCAGCTCGATCCCCTCCCCTACTGTCGCGACACAGAGCACCGCTGCGCCTTCCTCGAGAGCCGTCGCCGCCACGGTCTCGGCTCCGTGCCCGTACGCGTTCGCCTTGACGACCGCCCACAGCTCGGCCGCGCCGAGCACCTCGCGCAGCCGGCGGATGTTCGAGCGGAGCGCAGCCCGGTCGATCGTGACCTCCGACCGCCCGGCAGGCTGGCCTCGGTGCTCGACTCCCAGCATGCCCGCAGACTACGCCGGTCGGCCCGTAAACGTGAGGAGCGGATCGGCCGCAGCCGGCCGACCCGCTCCTCGGTCATGCTTGTGATCGACGGTTAGTGATGCGAGTGGCCGTGATGCCGGTGATGGCCCTGATTGGAGCCGACCTGGTCGAGGGGGGTCATCGACACGGTCGTGGTGGTGGTCGTTCCGGTGGTGGGTGTGGTCAGCGGCGCCGGCCCGCCGTTGCCGTTCTGGCCGCCGTCTCCGTTCGATCCGCTCGGACCGCAGTTGCCGAGGTCACGCAGAGCGTTCATGCGAGCGAACCCGTGGTGATGGCCGTGATGGCGGAGGAACATCAGCTCCTGCAGCAGCCTCAGGATCCAGCCCGGAAGCCAGGTCTGTCCGTCCGGCCCGAAGCCGCAAATGCTTCCCTGCTGCCCTCCCGAAGGAGGCGTCCAGCCCGAAGGCGGAGAGGAGTGCTGCTGAGTGGTGGTGGTCGTGAACTGCGGTGTTACGGGGACCGTCGTGGTCGTGACGGTCACGGTCGTGACGGTGGGGGTCGTCGGGATGGTAGTGGTTGTTCCGTTGGTCGACGTGGTGGTCGACGTGGTGGCGTTGGTCGACGTCGTGGCGTTGGTCGATGTCGTGGCGTTGGTCGACGTCGTCGTCGTGGTCGTGGTCGAGCCGGAATCGGTCCGGCTCGCGATCGCCGTGGCGGAGAAGGCCCCGACCGCGAACAGGGCTCCTACGCTCAAGATCATGAAAGCTCGCTTCAAGAAAACCGCCCTCCTCTGATCGGAATCAGCTCTCGACAGGAGGGATCGGCACGGCTCCGGGAGAGCCGCCTCCCTTGATGTGGTGGACTTCGCCGCGCTCCACGACGTCGCAGTCACCCGCTCGATCGGCGGTTTTCGGCCATTTCATGCGGATCCTGCCTCCCCCTTCCGGGGTAGCCCGCCGCGGGGGAGGCGCTCAGCCGACGGTGAGGACGAGCTTGCCGAGGGTATGACCGGCCTCACCGAGCTCGTGGGCGCGCACGGCGTCCTCGAACGGGAAGGTCGCGGACACGTGCACCTGGAGCGCCCCGGCCTCGACCAGGCCGGCGATCGCCTCCATGCCTGCCCGGTCGGGCTCGACGAGGATGCCGGTGACCCGGACACGGCCCGCGGCGAGCTCGAGCAGCGGCTCGACGCCGGCGCTCGAAGGCACGGTGATGTAGAGACCACCGTCGCGGAGCGCGGCGAGCGTCCGGCGGCTCGCGTCGTCCCCGACGAGGTCGAGCACGACGTCCACGTCGTCGACGCGCTCCTCGACCGGCCCCTCCGTGTAGTCGATCGCCTCGTCGGCGCCGATCCCTGCCAGGAACTCGTGCTTGTCCCTGCGGGCCGTGCCGATCACGTAGGCCCCGCGCGCCTTCGCTATCTGCACCGCGAGATGCCCGACGCCGCCGGCGGCGGCGAGGACGAGCACGCGCTGACCCTGCTTCACGTCGGCCGTCTCGACCAGCGACTGCCAGGCTGTCAGCCCGGCAAGCGGCAGCGCTGCCGCGTCGATGTCGCCGAGCCCTTCCGGGATCCGTGCCAGCTGGCGCGACGGCGAGGTCACGTACTCGGCGTAGGCAGCCGCCTCTCGGGGGAAGCGAGGCATGCCGAAGACGCGGTCTCCCGGCTCGAAGCGCGTCACCCCGCGGCCGAGCGCCTCGACGATGCC
>DATIYE010000116.1:0-6506 GCA_035517795.1 Gaiellaceae bacterium
AAGAATTCCCACAGCGAGCCCCAGAAACCCTCGAGATCGTCGATCGACCACTGGAAGAGGGCGTCGTAGTCGGCGAGCTCGAGGCCCCGGTGCTCCTTCAGCCAGCGCATGTACCGCCCGAGCTCCGACTGCTCGCGCAACTCGGCCGGGGGCGTCCAGAGGACATCGCCCTGTGTCGTCATGGCACCAGGACTGCCCGGCCGGTGACCTCGCCCTCGCGCAGCCGGTCGAGGACCTCGTTCACGTCGTCGAGGCGATGGGTCTCGGTGCGGAGAGCGACTTCTTCCCGGCCGTGGAGCTGCATCAGCTCCCAGAGGTCGATCCAGCTGCCGACCAGGTTGCCGGCCATGCCGAGCTCGTCGACGACGAGCGCCACCGATGGGACGGAGATCAGGCCGCCGTAGCCCACGATCGAGTAGAAGCCCCCGCGCGCGAGCATCGCCAGGCCCGCGGCGTGCGTCTCGTCGGTGGCGACGAAGTCGAGCACGACGTTCGCGCCTTTGCCGCCCGTCGCCTCGCGAACGGCGCCGGCCGCGTCGGGCTCCTCGCCGAGCACCTGGTCGGCGCCGAGCTCCCGGGCGAGCCGCCGCCGCCGCGAGTCGGTGTCGACCGCGATCACCTCGACACCCGCCCCGTACACCCGCAGGAGCTGGAGCGCGATGTGCCCGACCCCGCCGACGCCGATCACGGCGGCGCTCGTGCCCGGCTCCAGCAGCGGAGCGAGTCGCTTGACCGCGTGGATCGCGGTCAGCCCGGCATCGGCGTGCGGCGCCACCTCGGCCGGGTCGACACCCTCGGGGAGCGCGACGAGCGAGCGCTCGTCGACGAGCACGTAGTCGGCGAAGCCGCCGTCGCGCGTCAGGCCGGTGAAGCCGTGGCGGACGCAGTGCATGTCGTTGCCGCGCCGGCAAGGAACGCAGAGCCCGCAGCTGAAGGGCGGGTACAGGATCACCGCGTCGCCCGGCTCGGCCGTGGTGACGTCGGCTCCGATCGCGTGCACCCAGCCCGCGTTCTCATGGCCGAGGACGACGGGCGGGCGCAGCCCGGCCGGCTCCATCAGCCCGTCGATCGCGTGCAGGTCGGTCGCGCAGACGCCCGCGCCGCCGACGCGGACGACGACGTCGCGCGGGGCTACCGGCTCGGGCTCCGGCCGCTCGACGAGCTCGAGTGGCCGGAGATATTCACGAAGGAGCGCCGCCTTCATGCGGCGGCGGTCACGCCGGCGCTCTGCTGCGAGAGGTAGCCGTTCGGGTCGGCATCGAGGTGCTCGGCAAGCCGGGTCGCAAGCGCCATGATCGTCAGCGACGGGTTCACCGAGAGCGTCCGCGGGACGAGCGAGCCGTCGCCCACGAAGAGCCGCTTGACCTCGTGCGACTCGCAGTTGCGGTCGACCACCGACAACACGGGGTCGTCACCCATGCGGGCGCTGCCCTGCACATGGGTCGACGCGAGGCCCGTCCAGCAGACCTGCGTCGCCCCCGACGCCTCGAGCACCTTGCGCGAGAAGTCGAACGCGGCGTCGATCCGCCCCCGCTCACGCTCGTTGAAGTCGATCTCGAACCGCTCGGCACCGTCCTCGCCGACGGCGACCGAGGCGTTGTTCTCGTCGTTCACCATCGCAAGCACCCCCGACCAGTAGCGGAACCGGCGCGCCGCATCGACGAGGCGCTGGCCCCAGAGCGGCCCGTGCTCGTCGGTGAGCGTGGTCGCGAACGAGATCGGGTCCTGGATCGTGGTCGCCTCGAGCACGAACCCTCCGTCCTCGTCGTGCTGGAAGGCCATGCAGTGCGCGCTGATCGGATAGACCATGTGCGCGTCCTGCGGCTCGTCATAGAGGCCGTAGACGAGCCGGACCGGGTGCAACCCGAGGTGCTTGCCGACCGCAGGGTTCGCGAGCCCCGAGCGGAGCAGGATCTGCGGGGTGTTGAGCGCGCCGCCCGCGACGACGACCGAGCCGGCGCGCACCGTGCGCGTCGCGCCGCTCGAATCCGTGTACTCGACGCCGGTCGCCTCCGAGCCGTCGATCAGCACGCGATCGACGTGCGCCTCGGCGCGAAGCTCGAGCAGGCCGCGTGCCCACGCATCGTGGATGTAGGTGTTCATCGTCGACTTGCCCGCGTTGGTCGGACAGCCCTGCAGACACGAGCCGCACCGGGTGCAGTTGGCGTCGGTGTAGGAGTGGACGGCCTCGAGCTCGGTGCCGAGCGCCCTGAAGCCGGCCTCGACCGTGCGCAGGCTCGTGCTCCAGTCGCTCCGCTCCCGCACGCCGAGCACCTGCTCGACGCGGTCGTAGTAGGGGTCGAGATCCGACGCGGCGAACGGCTGGCCGTGCTCGTTGGTCAGGCCCGTCGCCTCGTGCCACTTGGCGACATCGCGCTCGTGCGCGCGGAGAGCCACCTTGGTGTTGATCGTCGTCGTCCCCCCGACGCACCGACCCGCGAGGAAGGCGAGCATCTCGCCGCCCCCCACGTGCGCGAGCCGCAGCGGCCAGAAGAGGTCGTGGGTCGCCTTCGCCTCCCAGCGTGTGAAGTCGGCCGCAGTGAGATGCCGACCCGTCTCGAGCAGCAACACGTCCCGGCCGCGCCAGGCGAGCTCCCCGGCGACGACGCCGCCGCCGCCGCCCGAGCCGACCACGACGACGTCGAAGTCGTCGCTCATGCGACTCCGAGGTAGGACCAGTCCTTGTTGATCCGGAGCGCGATCGGCGAGTTGAAGTCGATCTCGGCCCAGGCTCCGGGCCCTTCGGCGCCGGGCGCGACAAAATCGCTGTAGAAGGCCTCGATCGCGAGCGCCCGCACGAAGCCGAACTCAGGCGTGTGCTCCTTCTCGGCCAGCGCCTCGGCGCCCTCGGCCGCAGCGGGCGCGAGCGCGTCGATCGACTCGAGCGCGTGCTCCTGCACGCCCGGCGGCATTCCCGTGATCAGGGCGTCGACGTACACAGCAGGGCCGACACGTCCCGAGCCGGGCACGATCAGCTCGCAGAGCCGCTCGACAGCCTCGGCTCTCCTCTCGTCGAGGGTCTTCAGCGCCACTGAGCGAACCTAATCATCGGGCCTCGGCCGAGTCAATCTCGATCCGGTCAATTGAGGCGAATCACCGCCTTCATCACCTCGGCGGGGTGCGCGATCGCATACTCGATCGCCTCCGGCGCCTCCTTCAGCGAGTAGTCGTGCGTGAGGAGCCACGAAAGCGTGTGCTCGAGGCGGGCGACGAGCTCCACCGCTTCGGCGAACTCGAGGGCGTTGCAGCAGCTCGTGCCGAGCATGTCGATCTCCTTGAACGCGAGCGTGCCGGCGCGAAGCGGCGCCTCGTGCGTTCCGAGGCCCACGACGACGACACGTCCCGCCGGGGCAACGAGGTCGACAGCCGCCGTGGCGATCTCGGGCGACCCCGTCGCCTCGAAGACGACCTCGGGTCCGTCTCCGCCCGCCCACTCCCTGGCAGCGGCAACCGGATCGCCGGCGTCCGCCGGCAAGGTCTCGGCGCCGGCGGCGGCCCCCAGCTCGAGACGGCTCGCCACCGGATCGACGAGGAGAACCGAGGCGCCGAGATCGATCGCGGCGGCGGTGATCGACTGTCCGATCGGGCCGGCGCCGAAGACGACCGCCCTCTCCCCCGCCGCGACGCGTCCCCGCACGACAGCGCGGACTGCGATCGAAACCGGCTCGATCAGCGCCGCGACGGCGGGATGCTGGTCGCCGACGGGGAACACCTGGCCCGCGGGCAGCCGGAGCCGTTCCTGCAGCGCTCCGTCGGTGTGGATGCCGATCAGGCCGATGTTCGCGCAGACGTTCGGCCGGCCGATCCTGCACGGATAGCAATGGCCGCATGGCAGCACGGGCCAGATCGCGACGCGCTGGCCTGCCCTCAGCTCGGCGGGGCAGCCGGGCCCGACCTCGTCGATCGTGCCCGCCGCCTCGTGTCCCTGGATGCGCGGGTACAGCCGGGATTCGGGCACCGCCCCCAGGTCACCGAGGAAGTAGTGGAAGTCCGACCCGCACAGGCCGACCGCCTCCGGCCGGACGATTACTTCGCCTTCGCCCGGCTCGTCGGGTTCGGGCAGGTCGACGACCCGCATCGTCCCCCGTCCCTGCGTCACGGCCGCCAGCACCGGACAGCCTCAGCCGGCAACGGGCTCGCCGCCCGGAGCGTGATCTGCCGCGAGGTAGGCGGAGTGAAGCACCTCCGGGTTGCTCTTCAGCTCCTCGGCCGTCCCGGCGTAGCGGATGCGGCCGTTCTCGAGCACGTAGGCGTTCTTGGCCAGCGAAAGCGCGAGATAGGCGAACTGCTCGATCAGGAGCACCCCGGTGCCCGAGGCGGCAACCTTCTCGATCGTCGGCATCAGGCGCTGAACGACCACCGGGGCGAGGCCGAGCGAGAGCTCGTCGATCAGCAGGATCTTGGGTCGGGAGACAAGCGCCTGGGCGAGCACGAGCATCTGCTGCTCGCCGCCGGACATGAGGCTCGCCTGAACGCCACGGCGCTTCTCGAGCTCGGGAAAGAGCTCGAGCGCGTAGGCGAGCCCGGCCTTCTTCTCCCCTCGGGGCAGCGCGTAGGTGGCGACCTTCAGGTTGTCGTCGACCGTGAGCCTGGAGAGCAGCCGCCTGCCCTCGGGAACGATCGCGACGCCGGCGCCGCGGATTCGCTCCGGAGACCTTCGAGTCAGGTCGCGATCTCCCAGCAGCACGCGCCCGCCGCTCGGCCGCAGTACGCCCCCGACCGCCAGGACGAGCGTCGACTTGCCCGCTCCGTTGGCGCCGAGCAGCGTCGTCACCTGCCCGGGAGGGATCTCGAGCGACACCTCCTCCACCACGGGATGGCCGCCGCGGGGGACGCTCAGGGCTTCGAGCCGGAGCGCAGCGGCAGCGCCGTTGGCGCTCACGAATCCGCCTCCGTGCCGAGGTAGGCCTTGATCACCGCTTCGTTGCGCATCACCTCGGGGGTGGGGCCCGAGGCGATCAGCTTGCCGAAGTCGAGCACGGCGGTGGTCTCGCAGCACGCCGACACCAGGCTCATGTCGTGGTCGACCAGGATCACAAGCGCGCCGAACTCCCCGGGAATCCGCTTGATCACCTCGCCGAGGTGCACGGTCTCCTCCTCCGGCAACCCGGCTGCGGGCTCGTCCAGGAGCACGACCCTCGGCTTGCCGACCACCGCTCTCGCCACTTCGAGCAGCCGGCGCTCGCGGGCGCCGAGCGAGCCGGCCTTGGCCTCGGGCGAGGCCTCGAGACCGACGAAGTCGAGCGCACCGAGCACTGCCCCGCGGCGGGCCGCGCGGCCGTCTCGCGAATGCTCGTGGATCATGGCCACGTTGTCGAACACCGAGAGCCGCTCGATCGCCTGCTCGGTCTGGAACGTGCGCCGTAGGCCCCAGCGGGCGCGCCGGTAGTCGACCATCTTGAGCAAGTCCTCGCCGAAGGCGCGGATCGTGCCGGTCGAGGGCCTGACGAAGCCCGAGAGCACGTTGAAGAACGTCGTCTTGCCCGCACCGTTCGGGCCGATCAGACCGCAGGCGCCTTTGGGAAACGTCACGCTCATGTCGTCGATGGGAATCACGCCGGCGAAGCGGACGGTGAGACCCTCGACCTCGATCATGCGGGCGCACCCCTGCGCAACGGCCCTGAGATGAGCCGCCAGAGCTTTGCGAGATCCTTGGGCACCTGGTCGGCGAGCCCTCCCGGCGCGGTCAGCAGCACCTGCAGCAGGCCGGCCCCGAAGATGATCAGCAGGAAGTTCGCGTTGACGTTCCACTCGGCCTGGAAGATGAACGGAACGAGCTGCATGAACGAGCCGGCGATGACTGCGCCCCAGAGGCTGTAGATGCCGCCGATGAGCACCACCGCGAGCAGCGTGAGCGAGTCCTGGATCGGAAAGCCGTAGATCGTCGGCTGGCCGAGCTGCGAGGCGAGCAGGCCGCCGGCGATGCCCGTCATGAACGACGCGAGCGCGAAGGCCCACATCTTGTAGAGCGTGATGTTCACGCCCGAGGCGAGCGCCGACGGCTCGCTCTCGCGAATCGAGGCCCAGGCGCGCCCCGCCTTGGTCGCCAGGTGCACGAGCGCCAGCAGGAACATGAGCGCGCAGACGACGACGACGTACCGGTAGTAGGCCGTGTCGCCCGCCGCCCCCGCGGGCCTGCGGACAGGCGCCAGTCCCGATAGATCGACCGCGGTCGTGTGACCGGTGAAACCGCCGCCGCCGTTCGGGAAGTTGATCGCGCTGAGGATGATGTTGACGGCACCCGCGGCCATGAGCGTGATCAGCGCCAGGTAGAGCCCCGAGAGCCGCAGCGCCGGCAGACCGATCAGCGTCCCGATCACGCAGGTGATCGCGCCGGTGAGGAGGAGCAGTACCGGAAAGGGAAGGTGGAAGGCATAGTTGAGCCGGGTCGCCGTCCAGGTTCCGATTGCGAGCAGACCGATCTGCCCGAGCGAGATCATCCCGACCCTCCCGTAGAGGATCCCGAGGCCCAGCGCGACGACCGAGTAGATCGCGACGCTCGTGAA
>DATIYE010000117.1:0-4873 GCA_035517795.1 Gaiellaceae bacterium
CGGCGGCAGCTCGAGCTCGAGCTCGGGCAGCAGCTCGTCTGCTCCTTCCGTCCTGAGCGTTGCTCCGGTCGTTTCGCCGACGCCTACGGCTGGCGGTGTGGGGATCGGTCTCGGCACGAGCACGGGCAGCACGTCCGTGACCGCGGCCGAGCTGAAGATCCAGGCCAAGCTCGCCACGCTCCACAAGGAGCTCAACGCGAACAAGGCACTGTTGGCGAAGCTCATGCACGAGAAGGCGGCGGCCAAGACGCTTGCCAGGAAGCACGCTCTGGCCAAGCGGATCGCCGCTCTGAAGGCAGCTGATGTCACTCTGAACAAGGAGATCAAGCTGCTGAAGTCGTGAGTAGCAGGACGTAATGGTTTGGAGAGGGGCGCCTCGGCGCCCCTCTCCAACCTCTTGGTTCGGGGGAACGGGTAAAGGGGGAACGGGAGATGGAGATCAAGCGGCACGATCGGTACGCGACGTCGCGATCGGAGCGGCGGTCCTGGGCAAGGCCGTCGATGATGCCGTTGCAGGCGGTCGCGAAGCTTCGGCTCGAGAACGAGCAGCTTCAGACGGCGCTCGACTCGCGGATCGTGATCGAGCAGGCGAAGGGCATCCTTTCCGAGCGGTTCGCGCTCACCGTCGACGAGGCGTTCACACTCCTCCGCGACGCCGCGCGCAAGAACCGGATCACCGTCCACGCGCTCGCCTCCTCGGTCGTCAGCTCCGCACCAGCCACGCCTCCCCCGCTCCTGGAGGCATTGGGGCGGCCGAAGATGCACTCCGAGCTCACCACCGTTCTGCCTTCGGCCTAGAAGAGCGACGGGCCCAGCTCCGCACGCCGGGCCTCCGGCCTAGACTCGGGGGCATGAGGGTCAGGTTCGCCCCGGGCCCGACCGGGTCGCTCCGCATCGGCAACGCCTTGGCAGTCGCACTCGGTGCCGAGCCGCCCGCGCTGCCGCGGGGCGAGACGCTGCAGGAGATCGATGCGGCTCTTTGACACCTACACGAAGTCGCTGGTCGAGCTGCCGCCGCCGCCCGGGCCGATCCGGATGTACTTCTGCGGGCCGACCGTCTACGCGCGCGCGCACGTCGGCAACGCCCGGCCGTTCGTGATCGGGATGTGGATGCGGTCGTGGCTCCGCGCGACCGGCTACGAGGCGACGCTCGTCCACAACATCACCGACGTCAACGACAAGATCTACGACGCCGCGCCCGGCGCGAGCGCCGAGCTTGCCGAGCGTGCGACCGCCTGGTACCTCGAGGACATCGGCGACCTCGGGCTCGGGATGCCGGACGCGATGCCGAAGGTCACCGAGCTCGTGCCCGAGATCGTCGCCTTCATCGAACAGCTCGTGGATCGCGGCTTCGCCTACCCGGTCGAGGGCGACGTCTACTTCCGGGTGGCGAGCTTCCCGGGATACGGGAGGCTCTCGGGGCAGAAGCCCGAGCAGGTCGAGGAGCAGGAACCGAACGCGCTCAAGGAGGATCCCCGCGACTTCGCCCTCTGGAAGGCCAACAAGCCCGGAGAGGACACGTGGTGGGACTCACCGTGGGGACAGGGCCGCCCCGGCTGGCACATCGAGTGCTCGGTGATGGCCGAGCAGACGCTCGGCCAGGAGTTCGAGATCCACGGCGGCGGTCTCGACCTCGTCTTCCCCCACCACGAGAACGAGCTCGCGCAGTCGCGAGCGCTGGGCCATCCGTTCGCGCAAATCTGGGCGCACAACGGGATGCTCCGGTTCACGGGTGAGAAGATGTCGAAGTCTGTGGGCAACATCGCGTCGACTCGCGAGGTGCTCGACGAATGGGGCCGCGAGGCGCTGCTCGTGTTCTTTCTCGGTGGGCACTGGCGCAAGCCGATCGACTTCTCGGAAGAGACCATGGCGCAGGCGGCGGCCCAGGCCGAGGGCCTCCGTGACGTCTTCCGGGGCGCGTCCGAGCCGGCTCCGGAGGGCGCGTGGGAGCGCTTCGCAGACGCGCTCGAAGACGATTTCAACACCCCTGCCGCCCTCGCGGTGCTCCACCAGTGGCGGGACCACGAGCTCCTCCGGCGAGCATTCGACGTCTTCGGGCTCGGGTCTCTCGGCGAACAGGAAGCCGCTCCCCCAGAGGTGGTCGATCTGGCGCGGCGCCGTCTGGCTGCCCGCTCGGAGCGTGACTTCGACCTCGCCGACAGCCTCCGGGACGAGATCGAGGCCGCCGGCTGGGAGATGCGAGACGAGACGGCCGGCTACAGGCTCTTCCGGCGCCGGTGAGCCCCGATCTGGTCTACGGGCGCCGTGCCGTTCGCGAGGCGCTGCGCGGGCAGCGGGAGGTGCTCGAGCTCTTCGCGACCGAGCGGGCGGCAGCGGCCGAGCCCTGGCTGGCCGAAGCGCGGCCCAGGGTGCGTCCGGACCGCGAGCTGAGCGAGCTCGTGGGGACGCGAGACCACCAGGGCGCGGTCGCACGCGTCGAGCCCTACCGCTACGCCGACGCCTACGAGCTCGCGGAGCGCGGGCGGCCGCTGCTGGCCGTGCTCGACCGGGTCACCGACCCGCGCAACCTCGGTGCGGTCTGCCGGAGTGCGGAAGGGGCGGGAGCGACCGGCGTCGTCGTTCCCGCCCACGGCTCGGCGGTCGTCACGCCTGTGGTCGCGCGTGCCTCGGCCGGCGCGATCGAGCACCTGCCGATCGCGGTGGTAGCGAACCTCGCACGGTACCTGGAAGAGATCAAGGGGCCCGACCTGTGGGTGTACGGCGCAGCGGGCGACGGCTCGACCTCGATGTGGGAGGCGGATTTCTCGGGCGGCGCGGTGATGGTGTTCGGTGCAGAGGGAAAGGGGCTGCGACCGCTCGTCCGTCGCAGCTGCGACGTCCTTGTCTCGATCCCGCTCGGCGGGCAGGTCGAGTCGCTCAACGTCAGCGTCGCCGCGGCGCTTCTCCTCTACGAGGCTCGCCGGCAGCGAGGTGAGAGCTAGATGAGTGACCCGACGCTCTACCTGTTCGACGGCTACAACCTTCTTCACGCCGGTCCCTACGGCGAGCGCCGCGAGCTCGTCGACGCGCTCGCGAGCTTCGTCGCCTCGACCGGAGCACGGGGGGTCGCCGTGTTCGACGGCGCGGGTGACGACTTCGAGATCGGGCGGCTTGCCGTCAGGTTCGCTCCGGACGCCGATGCGATGCTCGAGCGCCTCGCCGCCGGGCATCGGGAGCGCGAGCGGGTGCTGCTCGTCTCCTCCGACGCGACCGTGCTCGGCACCGCCGGCCGCCAGGTTGCGAACCTCTCGTCGCAGACCTTCTTCCGTGACCTGCGCCCCGCTCCCGTGCCCACGCAGCCCCCCGGTGGGCTCGCCGACAGGCTCGACGAGGATACGCTCGCGAGACTCGAGCGGCTTCGCCGTGGCGAGTAGGATCGTTGCAAGCGGGTCCATTGCAAATAGGGCTTGTCTTTTCTGACGGACCTTGCTAGATTCACCTCGACTTAAGGGTGAGGGTTCTCTGCCGATACAGAGAGAAGTAGGGCTCAGGATGGGGGTTACAGCGTGACTGCAAGAACGGCTTCTGTAACGAAGACCGCTCAGAAAGCTCAACGGGAGCTTGAGGATCTGCAGCTCGTCCTCAAGGCACGCAACGGCAGCCAGGCGGCGCTCGACGGGCTGATCCGCCGCTACACGCCGTTCGTCCGGCTGAAGGCGAGCGCGTACTTCCTCGTCGGCGGCGCAAACGACGACCTGATCCAGGAGGGGCTGATCGGCCTCTACAAGGCAGTCCGCGACTTTCGCCCCGACAAGGAGACCTCGTTCCGGTCGTTCGCCGAGCTCTGCGTGACCCGCCAGATCATCACCGCGATCAAGACGGCCACCCGGTTCAAGCACTCCCCGCTGAACACCTACGTCTCGTTCAGTCACACCCCGGCCGGACAGGATCCGGACGGCGACTGCACCCTTGGCGATGCGCTGCCCGGCTCGCACGTCCACGACCCGGCGGTGAGCGTGATCTCGAGCGAGGAGCTGCAGAGCCTCGTCGGCTGCCTCGGCTCGACGCTCTCGCCGCTCGAGGCCGACGCGCTGCGCCTCTATCTCGAAGGATCGTCGTACGAGGCGATGGCCGACGAGCTCCGCTGCGACACGAAGACGATCGACAACGCGCTCCAGCGCGTCAAGCGCAAGATCCTGAACCACCAGCGCGAGCGTCAGGTCCTCGCCTAGAGTCGCACCGTGCGCGCCCCGGTGCGCCGGTCCCCTTTAGGCTCTGTGCCCTGGGCCCGCCCCCGGCACGAGCTGTTGCTCGTCGCGCTCGTCGCCCTGGTCACGCTCACCGTCGTGCAACCACCGAACACGCAGGACCGTTCTCGGCTCTGCCTGTCGCGAGCCATCGTCGCCGGGCGGCTCCACGCCGACCGCTGCATTGCGCGAAGCGAGACAGAGGACTTCGCCGCCTTCGGAGGCCATCTCTACACAGACAAGGCACCGGGAATGTCCGTCTTGGAGATCGGACCGGCGGAGGCGGTACGGCTGCCGCCTCCCGCGCCCGGTCGGTGGGCCGCCGAGGGAGATCTCCGGCTTTGGCTCGTACACGTCCTCGCGACCGGTCTCCCATTCCTCGCCTGCCTGTTGCTCGTCGGTCGGATCTCGGAGGGGCTCGCCCCGGGCTGGGGCGGCGCCGCCCTGGTCGTGTTCGCGCTCGGCACGGAGATGGGCGCTCTCGCGATCACGGGGTTCGACCACGTGCTCACCGGCGCACTCGCCTTCGGTGCGTTCGTCCTTGCCTGGGCGGGGCGACCTCTCGCGGCCGGCGTGGCCGCTGGGCTTGCGCTGACCTCCGAATACGAGGCAGCGGCGATACTCGCCGTCCTCCTCGCGTATGTCGCGCGTGACGGTGTCAGGCCGGTTGTGCTCTACGCCGGCGG
>DATIYE010000118.1:0-10426 GCA_035517795.1 Gaiellaceae bacterium
CGGCTCGATCATCAGCGCCTCGGGGACGACGAGCGGGAAGTAGACGGTCGGCGGGTGGAACCCGAAGTCCATCAACCGCTTGGCCACGTCGAACGCGCCGATACCGTGCTTCTGCTTGAGCGTCCGCGCGCCAAGGACGAATTCGTGCATGCAGAGGCGGTCGAACGGCAGGTCGTAGGCGTCCTTCAGTCGGGCAAGCAGGTAGTTCGCGTTGAGCACCGCTGTCTCGCTCATCTCCGTGAGCCCGGGGCCCCAGGCGCGCATGAACGCGTACGAGCGGACGAAGACCCCGAACGGTCCCGAGAAACCGCGCACCTTCCCGATCGAGCTCGGACGGTCGTGGTCGAGGTAGTAGCGGTCGCCGTCGCGCTCGACGACGGGCCGGGGCAGGAACGGAGCGAGACGCTCGCGTACCGCGATTGGCCCGCCGCCTGGACCACCGCCACCGTGGGGCTGGGAGAAGGTCTTGTGCAGGTTGATGTGAACGATGTCGAAGCCCATGTCGCCCGGGCGGGAGATGCCGCACACCGCGTTGAGATTCGCGCCGTCGTAGTACATCAGGGCACGGGCGGCGCGGAAGACGTCGCGGATCTGCTCGATGTTCTCGTCGAAGAGACCGAGCGTGGACGGGTTCGTGAGCATCAGGCCCGCCGTGCCCTCGTCCACCTTCCCGCGCAGGTCGTCGAGGTCGATGTTCCCGCGCGCGTCGGTCTTCACGTGCGTGATCCGATAGCCGGCCATGGTGACGCTGGCCGGATTCGTGCCATGGGCCGTATCGGGGATGACCACGTTCGTTCGCCGCTCACCTTCGCCGATGCTCTCGAAGTGCGCGCGCATGATCAGGAGCCCGGTGAGCTCGCCCTGCGAGCCGGCGGCCGGCTGGAGGCTCACGGCGTCGAGGCCCGTCACCTCTCGCAGGATCTCGGCGAGGCGCCATTCGAGCTCGAGCGTGCCCTGGGCGGCGTCGTCGTCGGTCAGCGGATGGAGGTCACGGAAGCCGGGCAGCCCGACCAGGCGCTCGTTGACGCGAGGGTTGTACTTCATCGTGCAGGATCCGAGCGGATAGAAGCCGGTATCGACGCCGAAGTTGCGCGTCGAGAGCTCGGTGAAGTGCCGGAGCACCTCCGGCTCCGCCATCTCCGGGAGCCGGGGCGGCGCTCGGCGGGCGAGCCCGAAGGGCACCTCGGGAACCGGCAGGTCCGGCTTGGGAACCCCCAGTCCGCGCCGGCCGGGGCGGGATTTCTCGTAGATCAGCTTCACGCCGTGGCCCCGACACCGGCAAGCGCGTCGGCGAGGCGGTCGATCTCCGCTGTCGTCCTCCGCTCGGTGACCGCGACAAGGAGCGCCGTGTCCATTCCGGCATAGTCCCGTCCGAGCGCGTAGCCGGGGTTGACGCCCTGGGCCCTCGCGGCGCGGATCGCCTCCCGGGCGTTCCGTCCGGTATCGACGGCAAACTCCTTGAAGGTTGCCGCATCTGCAAACAGAGCCTTCACGCCGCGCTCTTCCAGGCGAACCTTCGCGTACGCCGCGAGTGCCATGCAGGTCTCCCCCGTCTCGCGGAGCCCCTCGGGCCCGAGCAGCGAGAGGTGCACCAGGCCAGCCAGGGCGAGGAGGGTCTGGTTCGTGGTGATGTTCGACGTCGCCTTCTCGCGCCGGATGTGCTGCTCACGGGTCTGCAGGGTGAGGACATAGCCGCGGTCTCCTGCGGCGTCCACCGTCTCGCCGACGATCCGACCCGGGAGCTTGCGGATGTAGGGCTCGCGGGCGGCGAGGAACCCGTAGTGCGGACCGCCGTAGCTCATGAAGTTCCCCGCGGACTGGCCCTCGCCGATCGCGAGCGCACAACCGTAGTTGCCGGGCGCCTCCAGCACCCCGAGGCTGATCAAGTCGACGTGGGCCACGGGCAGCGCCCCTGCCTCCGCCGTCACCGCGGCGATGTCGGGCGCCGGCTCGAGGCAGCCGAAGAAGTTCGGCTGCTGGAAGATGACGGCGGCGGCATCGCGAGCGGCCTCCCGCACCCGGCCCGGATCGGTCGTACCTCCCACGTGCGGCACCTCGACGATCTCGAGCCCGAACCCGCGGGCCAACGTGCGGACGACCTCGCGCACCTGCGGACTCGTCGCCTCCGTGATCACGACCTTCTCGCGACCGGTAACTGCTTTCGCGACGAAGCACGCATCCGCGGCGACCGTCGTGCCGTCGTAGCCCGACGCATTCGAGACGTCCATCCCGGTGAGCTCGCAGATCGCGGTTTGGTACTCGAAAATCGCCTGCAGCACGCCTTGCGAAAGCTCGGGCTGGTACGGGGTATAGGCGGTCAGGAACTCGCCGCGCTGAAGCACGGCGTCGACGACCGCAGGGACGTAGTGGTCGTAGATGCCGGCGCCGAGGAACGAGACCTCGTCGAGCTCGTTCTTCGCGGCGAGCTCCTCGAGGTGACGGTAGAGCTCGGCCTCGGCGAGTGCCGGTGGAACCTCGAGCTCGCGCCCGAGACGGACGCCGGCCGGGACGTCGCGGAACAGGGCATCGACCGACTCGACGCCGATCGCCGCGAGCATCGCCTCGCGGTCATCGGCAGTGAGCGAGAGGAAGCTCACTGCTCGGCGAGTACATTCCGATAGGCGGCGGCGTCCAGGAGGGCGGCGGTCTCGTCGGGGTGGCTGAGCTTGATCCTGATCAGCCAGCCGTCGCCGTACGGATCCTCGTTGACGGTTTCGGGGGCGTCGGTGACCACCCCGTTCACGTCGAGCACCTCGCCCGAGAGCGGCGCGATCAGCTCGGACACCGCTTTCACCGACTCGACCTCGCCGTACACCGCGTCCTTCTCGACCGTCGTGCCGACGGTAGGCGGCTCGAAATGGACGAGCTCGCCGAGCGAGTCGACGGCAAACCAGGTGATTCCGAGCACCGCCTCGTTGCCGTCGATCCGAGCCCAGTCGTGCTCGCGGTGGTAGAGCAGATCGTCGGGATAGGTCTCGGCCGTCGGCATTGCTCACTCCTCTCGCTTGTAGATCGGTTTCGTGGTCACCTCGGCGCCGCGGGCGCGACCGCGTACGTCCACGGTCAGCTCCGTCCCCGGCGCACCCATCCCTACGGGAACGTACCCGAGGCCGATTCCCTGCTCGAGCATCGGAGAGAGGGAGCCCGACGTGACCTCGCCCCCGCCCACGATCGCCATGCCCTGCCTCGGGATTGCCTGCTCCGTCATCCGGAAGGCGATCAGCTTCCGCTCGGGGCCACGCGCCTTCACCTCACGGAGCGCCTGCGAGCCCGTGAACACGGTGACGAGTGCGCAGACCCATCCGAGGCCGCTCGAGATCGCGTCCCATTGTGGCCCGATGTCGTTGCCGTGCAGCGGGTAGCAGACCTCGAGCCGCAGGGTGTCTCGGGCGCCGAGACCGCAGGGAGTGACGCCGCGCGCGAGAATCGAGTCCCACAGGGCCGGCCCGTCCTCGGGCGGGCACGCAAGCTCGACGCCCTCCTCACCGGTGTAGCCGGTTCGGTTGACCATCACCTCGATCCCGTCGATCTCGCCCATCCCCCACGTGAACGCGGGGGCGCGCTCGATTCCGAGCCGCTCGAGCGCGCGCGGCCCTTGCACCGCGAGCAGCGCGAAGTCGTCGGAGAGGTCGCGCACGTCCGAGCCGCGCAGGTCGTGCCCGGCGAGCCACTCGAAGTCGCCGTCGCGGTTCGCAGCGTTGACCACAAGTAGATACCGGCAGGGCCCGGTCCGGTAGACGATCAGGTCATCGATGATCCCGCCGTCCTCGTTGGTCAGCAGGGTGTACTGCGCATCACCGACCTCGAGCCGGGACACGTCGTTCGACAGAAGCCCTTGGAGCATCTCCGTCGCCGTCGGCCCCTCGACCTCGATCTCGCCCATGTGCGAGACGTCGAAGATGCCCGAATCGGTACGTACCGCGCGGTGCTCGGGGATCACGCCCGTGTACTGCACCGGCATCTCCCACCCGGCGAACGGGACCATGCGGGCACCGGCGGCGAGGTGTCGCTCGTAGAGAGACGTCCGGCGCAGGGTCTGCATCTACCCGATGCTAACGGCGCCCGGCCGGCCACCCGCCGTCCATGCGCCACCGGGTGATCGATGACCTCCGGACAGTGTCGCAGGATGAGTCGAAGCGACTTCACGATCACGCTCAAGGCCTGAAACGCCGGGAGCCGCCTCGCGGCGGCCGTACGGCTAACCGCACTCCGACGAGGGCTACTGGTCGCGCAGGAACGAGGGGACGTCGAGCGAGTCGCTCGTGCGCTCGATCCCCGGCCCCGGAAGCGGGACGTCGTCGCTCAACCTCGCCCGGCGGCGGCGCTGCTGGCCGAATCCGGTCGCGATCACGGTCACCCTCACCTCGTCGCCGCGACCCTCGTCGATCACGGCTCCGAAGATCACGTTCGCGTTGGCGTCGGCCGCGTTCGTCACGACCTCGGCGGCCTCGTTGACCTCGAAGAGACCGAGATCGGCGGGCCCGGTGATGTTGAGCAGGATGCCCGTGGCGCCTTCGATCGACGACTCGAGAAGCGGCGAGGAGACCGCGGTGCGCGCGGCCTCGGCGGCACGATTCTCGCCCTGGCCGACCCCGATGCCCATCAGCGCCGAGCCGGCGTCGCGCATGATCGTGCGGACGTCGGCAAAGTCGAGGTTGACGATCCCGGGGACGGTGATCAGGTCGGTGATCCCCTGCACGCCCTGGCGCAGCACGTCGTCGGCCATCTTGAAGGCATCCGAGAGCGGCGTCTTCTTCTCCACCACCTGGAGCAGCCGGTCGTTCTCGATCACGATCAGGGTGTCCACCTTGTCGGAGAGCTCGGAGATACCCTGCTCCGCCTGCTGCCCGCGGCGACGGCCCTCGAAGCTGAAAGGCCGGGTGACCACCCCCACGGTGAGCGCCTCGAGCTCGCGGGCGAGCTCGGCCACCACCGGAGCACCGCCCGTGCCGGTGCCGCCACCCTCTCCGGCGGTGACGAAGATCATGTCCGCACCCTTGAGCGCCTCCTTGAGCTCGTCGCGGCTCTCGGTGGCGGCCGCGTGGCCGACGATCGGATCCGCTCCCGCGCCGAGTCCACGGGTCGCCTTGGCGCCGATGTGGATCTTCACGTCTGCGTCACACATGAGCAGAGCCTGCGCGTCGGTGTTGACGGCGACGAACTCGACTCCCGTGAGTCCCGCGTCGACCATGCGGTTGACGGCATTGGTCCCCCCGCCGCCGACGCCGACGACCTTGATCACTGCGAGGTAGTTGCCGGAACGATCTCTCATCGCAAGCTCATTTGCATCTCGAGCAAACTCGACCTCAAGGTTGAGTGCAGGCTGGGACCTGCGAGTACCTTCCCACTACCCGCAGAGTACGGCGGAACGCACCGCTTGTCAACGTGGAAAACGTGACTCTCGATCTCCATAACCGTCAAGCTCTACTTTCGACTTTAGGATTGCTGGGTTCCGAGAACGGGTCGTTCGGGCACGCTGACGTCGACGTACACGGGTGAGGATTCGCCCTTGCGCGCGGCGATCTCCAGGATCCGCCGGGCGATCGCGAGCTTGAGGCGCAGGTCGCCGAGATCGCCCAACCTGATCTCGGTCCCGGCGCCGAGCACGAGGGTGAGCGCCTCGGGCGCCGACATCACGCTCCGAATCCCGCCGGGATAGGCGCGCCGGAGAATCGGCGCGACCGCGGCAGCCGCCAGCTTCCCCTCGTAGGCCGGAAGGGTCTCCCCGACCGAGAGGGCGACCGACTGGGAGAGCCACAGGCGTGGCAGCGAGGAGCGGCGCGGATTGGCGATCTTGCGCATCACTCGCCCGCGCGCAGAGACGACCCAGCTCGAAGCTCCCTGCCGGACGAGCAGAACCGCCCGCTCAGCGTGCACGGTCACCCGGAGGGTATGGGGAAACGAGCGGCTGAAGTGCACCGAGACGACGTCCGGCAGCCTGTCGACCCGCTTCGAGAGCGCTCCTTCGTCGATGCGCAGCAGGCTGCGACCGAGCTCGGGCTTCAGCACCCGGAGAACCTGAGCTCTCACCCGTGGCGTGCCCCCGGCGACCTCGACGGTGCGCACCGCGAAGATCGAGGTCTCGCGGGCGACGAGGTAGCCGCCGATCGCGAGGATCGCGATCGCGGCACCGACGGCGGCTGCCCGCAGAGGAGGCGTCGCCGGGCGCCGGCCCGGCGCACGTGACCTCCCTCGCTGGTGACGAGCCACGTGGACGAGTTCGCCGCAGCTCTGCGCTTCCCTACAGCGGGGGGAGCTCGAGCCGGCCGAGAAACCTGACCTCGTGCTCGAGCGCGACGCCGAACTGCTCCCAGACCCGACCTCGGGCCGCGGCCATCAGCGCTAGGGCGTCTCGGCTCAGAGCGCCGCCGGCGTTCTCGATGAAGTTCGCGTGGCGGTCCGAGATCACCGCTCCGCCGATTCTGAAGCCCTTGAGCCCGCATTGCTCGATCAGGCTGCCCGCGCCGGGCCCCTCGCCGGGGTTCTTGAAGACACTGCCGAACGTCCGCTTCGTCGTCGGCTGGGTCGCCTTCCGACGGGCGAGCAACTCTGCCATGTCGGCCTTGATCGTCTCGGGCGACCTCCGAGAGAGCCGGAACCTGGCGCGGGCGACGATCTCGCCCGGCGCGAGCCGGGAATGCCGGTAGGAGAGCTCGAGCTCGTCGACCGTGAGGGTCGACGTTCCGTCCGGGCCCACGACGACCGCGTCGATCAGCACCGCTCGCCAGTCGCGGCCGTAGGCTCCGGCGTTCATTCGCACACCGCCGCCTGCTGTCCCCGGAATCGCCGCTGCGAACTCGAAGCCGCCGAGGCCGGCGTCACGAGCGCGATGGAGGCAGAGCGCGTTCGTGGCGCCCCCGCCCGCCACGAGAATGTCGCCCTCGATCTGCACGGTCGCCAGGTCACCGGCGAGCCTCAGCACGAGCGCCTCGACACCTTCGTCTGCCGCGAGCACGTTCGACCCGAGCCCGATCGCCTCGACCGCGACCCGGGCGGACGAGGCCCACTGCAGGAGCTCCTCCAGCTCGCCGATCGTGCGGGGCCTCGCAAACCATCGAGCGGGGCCGCCCGTTCCGATCGTGGTCAGGGTCGCAAGCGCGACCCCCTCCTCGAGCTCGATCACCGCCCCACCGCCAGGCGGCCCCGGATTGCGGCCGGCGCCGCATCGACGTCTCCCGCGCCGAGCACGAGCAGCACATCTCCTGGCCGTGCCCGGCTCGCGAGATAGTCCGCACCGTCGGCCACTCCGGGAATCCATGCTGCAAGCCGCCCCCGGTCCGAGAGCGCGTCGACGATCAGCTTTCCGCTCACCCGCGGATCGGACGGCTCACGGGCGAGGTAGACGTCGGTGACGACGACGTCGTCTGCGGTTGCGAGGGCACCTCCGAGCTCGGCGGCCAGATACCGGGTCCGCGAGGGGAGATGCGGCTGGTACAGCACCCGCAGCCTTCGGCCGGGGAATGCCTCCCGCGCCGCGGCGATCGTCGCCACGATCTCGGCCGGGTGGTGCGCGTAGTCGTCGACGAGCGTCACTCCCCCCGCCTCCGTCACCTCGAAGCGGCGACCGGTCCCCGAAAATCGCGCGATCGCCCCGGAGGCCTGAGTGCGCCCGACGCCGGCGAGCTCGAGCGCAGCGAGCGCCGCGCCGGCGTTCCGCCGGTTGTGCTCCCCGGGCAGGAGGAGCGTCCCCTCGAAGGGCGGCGCATCGCGCACCGCATGCGGCGCCGAAGCTGACCAGCGCTCGAACTCCGCCTCTAACTCGGCCAGCGAGGCGAACTCGCTGTGGTGATCGAGCTCGACGTTCGTGATCACGGCGATCTCGGCCGGAAGCTCGAAGACGGTGCGATCGGACTCGTCGCCTTCCACCACGAGCCAGCCCTCCCCGGCCCCGGCGTTGCTCCCGAGCTGCGGAACGGGCGCGCCGATCAGCCAGGCCGGGTCGCCGCCCGTCTCGCGGAGGGCGAAGGCGATCATCGCCGCCGTCGTCCCTTTCCCGTGCGTTCCCCCGACCACGATCGACCGGCGCAACCCGGCCAGCTCGGCGAGGAGCTCCGCGCGCGAGCGGCCCGGCACCTCACGGTAGGCAGAGGACACGACCGCCTCCCATCCCGCCGGAACCGCGGGCTCGGGCGAGATCTCGATCTCGACCCCGTCGAGCGCGGCCAGGTAGGGCGTCTCGATGCGATCCCAGCCTCCGACCTCGGCGCCCCAGGCCCGGGCGAGCTGCGCGTAGGCCGAGAGCCCGGCGCCGCCGATCCCGACGAACCAGAGTCGTCTGCCCTCAAGCGGCGGCGGCAAGTGCGATCAGCCCCTCGGCGATCTCCTCGGCCGCGTCCGGCTTCGCCACGCGCAACATGGCCTCGCTCATGCGCGCGAGCCGCGGGGCGTCGCCGAGCAGCGAACGGGCGCGGTCGGGGACGTCGTCGACGTCGAGGTCCCTGATCATCTGGGCGCCGCCCGCGGCAACGAAGTACTCCGCGTTCAGCGCCTGGTGATCGGCGGTCGCGAACGGGTAGGGGACAAGGATGGCCGGCTTGCCGGCCGCCGCGAGCTCCCACACCGAGCTGCCGGCCCGCGAGACCACGAGGTCAGCGGCCGAGTAGGCGGCTCCGATGCGATCCGTCGACGGGATCAACCGGTAGTCGTCCCGGCGCACCCGGCTCTTGAGCGACCAGAAGTCACGCTCTCCGGCGATGTGCAGAATCGCCGGCCCGACCTCCGCGAACGCCTCGATCACGGTCTCGTTGATCGAGCGGGCACCGGCCAGCGCGCCGGCGACGAGCAGCACGGGGACGTTGTCGGGAAGCTCGAAGATCTCGCGTGCCTCGTCTTTCGGGATCGGACGGGCGCGCGCCGGGATCGGCCGTCCGACGACGTGGAAGCGGGGCTCGTCCCGCCCGTCGAGCGGATATGCAAGGAAGACGCGCCTGGCGAAGGGCGACGCGAGCCGATTTGCGAGCCCGAGATGCGCGTCGGCCTCCGAGAGCGCCGCCGGGATGTGCATCGTCGACGCTGCGAGCACCATCGGCCCGGCGACGTATCCACCGGCGCCGTAGACGACGTCGCAGCGCCGGCGACGGAGGATCGCCCGACACGCGCTGGGCGCGAGACCCGCCCGGTACAGGGCCGAGAAGAAGGCCGGGGAAGGCTCCCGCGGAAAACCGCTGATGCGAAACGTGTCGAGCTCGTAGCCCGCGTCAGGGACGAGCTGTGCCTCGACCCGATCCGGCGACCCGGCGATCGTCACGTAGACGCCGCGCTCCGTCAGAGCGTCCGCCACCGCGAGCGCCGGCAGCACGTGTCCGGCCGTTCCCCCGGCCGCGATCACGCACCGCAGCTGTTTCGACGTGGCCACGTCCCGCGATGTTAAGGAGGATGCCGACGGCCGCGAGCAGAACCACGAGGCTGGAGCCTCCATACGAGAGGAACGGGAGCGGAATCCCGGTGAGGGGAGCGAGCCCCATCACGGCGGCGATGTTCACGGCTGCCTGGCCGCACACGAGCATGGTCAACCCGACCGCCAACCGCTTGCCGAACGGCTCCCGGCATCCGAGCGCGATCCTGAGACCGGCGTACGCGAAGACCGCGTACGCGGCGATCACACCGGTGACGCCGATCAGGCCGAGCTCCTCGCCGATGTTCGCGAACATCATGTCGGTCGGCGCCTCGGGCAGATAGAAGAGCTTCGCGATTCCGTTCCCGAGGCCGACGCCGAAGATACCGCCGGAACCCATGCCGATCATCGCCTGGACGATCTGGAAGCCGGTTCCCTGCGCGTCGTGCCAGGGGTGCAGGAACGAGAAGAAGCGCGCGCGGCGGTAGGGCTCGATCCAGATCGCGAGGGTTCCCAGCGCGCCGGCAACGAGGACGGCGACTGCGAGCACGCGGGCCGGGGTCCCGGCGACGAGCAGCACGGCGCCGAGCATGATCACGAGGGCGATCGCCGTCCCCAGGTCTGGCTCGGCGAGCAGGAGCAGGGCATACACGCCGGCGAGCAGGCCGACCGGCCGCGCGAGCTGGCGGAACGTTCGAGGCGCGGGCCGGCGCGCGAGGTAGGCGGCGACCCAGATCGCGAACGCGAGCTTGGCGAACTCGGAGGGCTGAAACACGGCCGGCCCAACCGCGATCCACCGCCGCGCCCCGTTGATCGCCGGCCCGAGGACGAGTACAGCCGCGAGCAGGCCGAGCGAGGTCACGACCAGTACCGGCGCAAGCATGCGCAGGCGGCGGTAGTCCCAGCGCTGGGCCAGCACCATCAGCACGATCCCGAGCAGCGCGTACATCCCCTGGCGCTCGACGTAGCGGTTCGGGTTGCCGCCGCCGACGGCTGCCGGGGCCGATGTGGCCGAGTACACGCAGACGAGGCCGAAGGCAACGAGCGCGAGCGTCACGAGGATCAGGATCCGCGACTCGAGCTCTCCCCGTC
>DATIYE010000119.1:0-7423 GCA_035517795.1 Gaiellaceae bacterium
CCACATAGATCCACGCCACCTTGAACGGCGACGCCGCCCTGCCCGCCACCCCAGCCCCCGCCACACCAAGCGCCAACACCACCACGCCGAGCGCGAGCCCGGCCCATGCCCATCTGCGTTTGCTCATCTCGATCCTCCCGAGGATGCGGTAGCTCCCAATCGGATCGGTTGGGATCCCGACAGCGTCACCACGTTTGGGGCCCTCGACATCGGGGACTCCACGAGCCGGATTGCGCGAAACTACGGCAGCATGGACTCGGCAGCCTGGAACCGCCGCTACGAACAGACGGAGCTCGTCTGGACCGCGCGGCCGAACCGCTTCCTCGTCGCCGAGACCGAGGGGATGCAACCGGGCACGGCGCTCGACCTGGCCTGTGGGGAGGGCCGTCATGCCGTCTGGCTCGCCGGCCTCGGCTGGCAGGTCCGCGCGGTCGACTTCTCCGATGCGGCGATCGAGAAGGGGCGGCGACTGGCCGAGGCAAACGGCGTGAAAGTCGCCTGGACGGTCGCCGACCTGATCGAGTTCGACCCTGGCCTGGAGCCCGCCGACCTGGTGCTCCTCTTCTACCTGCAGCTGCCCGAGACGGAACGACGCGAGGTTGTTCGGAGAGCCGGGAACGGAGTGGCCCCGGGAGGAACCTTCCTACTCGTCGCCCACGATCTTCGGAACATCGCGGAGGGCTTCGGGGGCCCGCAGGTCCCGGACGTGCTCTACACGCCTGACGACGTCGTCGCCGACCTCGACGGCAGCGGGCTCGAGATCGAGCGCGCCGAGACGGTTGTCCGACCGGTCGAGACGCCCGAAGGCGAGCGCTCGGCGCTCGACGCTCTTGTCCGCGCCCGCCGTCCGGCGGCTCTCTAGAGCCTGCGCGGAAGCTCGTCGGCGGACGCCGCGGTCCTCCGTGCGCGGTCGTCGATCCGCCACCCGAGCTCCGAGCTGACGCTCACGACTCCCGGTACGCGACGGATGTACGCCTCGATCAGCTCCGCCGTGGTGCGGTTGTCCACCTCACCGGAGATCGCGACCTTTCCCTCGAACACCACCAGCGTTACGCCGGCGGGGTCGACCCAGAGCGTGTGCAAGAGCACGTCGTCGCTGATCTCGCGCTCGATCTCCTCGTCCGAGCGGTTGAAGGCGCGGACGAGATCAGCCCTCGCCACGATCCCGACGAGCCGACCGCCGTCTACCACCGGAAGACGGTTGACCCGGTGCTCGATCATGAGTTGCGCGGCCTGAGCCACAGAAGCGCCAGGGGGCACGGTGATCGGAGGCGCGGACATCGCTCCTGCAGCGTTCGTCGCCGCCTCGCGCTCGGCGCGTCCGTAGGCACTGTCGATGATGCGATCGACAAGACCCACTCGACCCTCCTCGAGACCGAGCTCCTTCCAGAGGATGTCGGCCTCGCTCACGACTCCGACCACCCGGCCGTCCGGGTCACAGACCGGCAGGCCGGCAATCCGGTGCGTGACGAGAAGCCGGGCGACCTCCTTCAAGGAGGCTTCCGGAGGGACGGTCACCACCTCGCTTGTCATCAACTGATCGACTCTCATGCCGACAGGGTCCCCCGAAGCGGCGGTGTGTGCATCGGGTTCGGTGCCGATCCCGCTACGGGGAATTACGGAGAACGCGTGTTCACGACGACCCGGCGAGCGCCGCGTCGATCGCAGCGGCGACAGACTCGGCATCGGTCGGCGAGGTCATCGCGACTGCGTGCAGCGTCCCACCCGTCCTCCCGACCAGGAGCGTCGGCGTCGAGTCGATACCGCCCGCCTTCGCCTCGTCGTCGAACACCGTCGCCTGATCGGCGACCGGGCCCGACTTGCTCGCCGCCAGCAGCTCGGGAACGTGCAGCCCCGGGATACTCGCACCGGCTGCGGCAACCATCTTCTCGTCCAGCCAGCCGGTGTTCTCCGTGCCCTGGTTGAAGTAGAGAAGCTCGGTGTAGTTGAACTGCTTTCCCTGCTCGCCGGCTGCGATCGCCGCGGAGCGACCGCGCGCTGAGTCGGGCCCGATGAACGCGAGGAGCCGCTGGTCGACCCGCAGCTTGCCCCTACGCACGTAGCGCGCGACCAGAGTCGGGAACACGGTGGCCTCGAACTCGCGACAGTACGGGCACTGGAGGTCGACGTACTCGACCAGGGTCACCGGTGCCGTCGAGCCACCGAGGATGTTGGCGTTCTGTGGGACTCCTCGGAACAGGCGCTGCACGGCGGCCGCTCCAGGAAGCGCACCATTCAGCGAGCCCCTCGCGGGCACATTGCCCACACCCGACGAGCCGCCTCCGAGGACGATCGCGAGCACGACCGCGACTGCTGCGACGAGGATCCCGGCGCCGACTCCGAGCAGCACCTTCGGCGAGGCCTGGCGCCGCTCGGACGGCCCAGCGCGAGGCGGCGCCGGGACTCTGGCCTGCTGGGAAGGGCCTCTGCGCGCCCTGCTTGCCTTGCCGCTCGGCATCTCATGCCCCCCTTGCCGCCGGCGGGGCGAGCTCGAAGCAGGCGAGGAGGAGGAACGCGAACGCGAGCCCGAACGCGGTCAGCGTGACGACGGGGATGGTGATGTAGCCGAACTCGTCGGTCCATTTGGTCGCGCACCCGCCCGGTGCCGAGATCAGGCAGGCCTGAGACTGCTTCACCACTCCCTGCTCGATCAGGATCTGGTAGACGGCGATGCCCGCCCCGACCAGAGGGAGCGGAAGGAGATAGCGCGCGATCCGGTAGTCACCCGCGAGCGCCGGCAGCAGCGTGAGAATCGACAGCGGGTACATGCAGATTCGCTGGTACCAGCAGAGCTCGCACGGAACGAAGTTCGCGATCTCGGAGTAGAACAGGCTGCCTCCGGTCGCCAGCGCGGCAACCGCGAACGCGAGCCAGAGCTCGTAGCCCCAGACTGCCTGCCGGATCGACCGGAGGGGGCGCCGCTCGCCGGCGACCGCGAGCACACCGGCCACGGCAAGGCAGAGGAGCAGGGCCTGCCCGCCGACGCCGAGTACAGCGAAGACAACGATCGCGTCATGCGTCACGCCTTCAACGTACCGCGGCGCGGTCGTCTTCAGACCGGGCTTTCACTGTGTCTGCATCGTACTTTCCACGTATTCCGCGCAGCTTCGTCGTCAGCGCCGAAACCGCGAGACGGAGAGGTCGGCGTTGAGGTCGGGAGCCTCACTGACCACGATTCGGATCTCGGCGACCCGGCGCGCAGTCTCTGCGGGCTCGCGGAACCGCCGCACGAACACCACGGCCGACTGGCCCTCATAGCCACCGACGTCCTCGAGCACCAGCTCGCCGACCTTGAGCGTGCCTTCCGAGATGTCGATCCTGCCTGCAAATTCGGGCGCACCGAGATCGGCGTCCTCGGTGTCGGTGCGTTCAGTTCCCATTCGACCCTCGCCTTGCCCTCAGTCTTGGATACCCAGCGCGGCTGCCGGCGATCCATCGGGCGCCGTCGGATTCGAGGTAGTTCGTGCTCGACGTAGTTTTCCGCAATGTCACGGCGGGATTTCGCTGAGGCGACGGACGCAAGGCCGATCGAGACTTGGGTACATGCCGGTCGAGGTCGGAAACTCAGCGGTGTCGGTTGCACCCCAGGCTCTCACGAGCTATGCCCTGACAGGGGAGCGCGATGCCGTCGACCCAGAGTTCCTCGAGGCGCTCCAGATCGCTCTCGGAACTGCCGGTTTCGCTCCGGGCGGCGGCGCCGAGGACGCCGCGCTCGTTGTCAACCTCATCGATGTGGAGGAGCCCCGGCCCTTCCGCAGAAGGTCGCGAGGGACCTTCGTCGCGGGGCTCGCCGGCCTCACCGCAGACCCCGCCGACCCGCTGCGCGAGACCTATCCGCTGCTCGTGCGCTCTCTCTCCAACGTCGTGCTCTGCCACGTTGAGGGCCGGGGGGTCTGGTTCACGACCATGGAGCGCGGTAGCTATTTCGTCCCCGGGCTCGACCCCGACCGGCTCGCAGCCGACGTCGTCGCGCGCCTCGCCCCCCTCGCCCGTTCGCGGCTCGTGATCGACAACGAGTTCCGCCCCGACCTCGAGCCCGAACTCTGGTTGGGAGACCGGTGCACAGAGGAGATCGCCCGCTGCGGCCGCCGACTCGACGCTCTCGGGCTGCTGCCGGCGCCGTTCCCACTCGAGGAGATCCTCGGCGAGCGCGACCTCAGGCACGTGAAGCGCCTGTACGGCATCGGCGGCCTCTCGTACGGCAACCTCTCGATGCGCGAGGACGCGCACCGCTTCTGGATGAGCGCGAGCGGCGTGGACAAGAGCAAGCTCAGGGAGCCGGGCCGGGACATCCTCCTCGTCTCCGACTACGACGAGCATCGCGCCCGTATCGTCCTCAGCGTCCCGCCCGATGCCACCCCACGCCGGGTCTCCGTCGACGCGATCGAGCACTGGATGATCTACCGCGAGAATCCGGACGTCGGCGCCATCGTCCACATCCACGCCTGGGTCGACGGAGCTGCCTCAACAGACGTCAACTACCCGTGCGGCACCGAGGAGCTGGCGAAGAGCGTCGCCGCCCTCGTCGCCGCATCACCGAACCCGTCGCGCGCCGTGGTCGGGCTACGGAACCACGGGATCACCGCGACGGGCGAGACGCCGAACGAGATTCTGACGCGGCTCGAGCCGCGGCTCCGCCGCCAGGTGCCGATGAGCTAGGCGCGTTCTACGCTTGTACGGTGCTGCGCGCCGTCGCGACCACCATCCTCGCGCTGGCCGCGTGCTCCAGGGCGGCAGGAGCACCGCCGCGCCCCCTTATCGTTCAGAAGCCGATCCCCTTCCCTGACGCTCGCAAGGCCGAGACGGCGACCTACTCGCTTCGACACTACGGCAGCTCCACCTGGCGGCTGACGACGCCGCACGTGATCGTCGAGCACTACACGGCAAACGACAGCTTCGCGGCCACCTGGAACACGTTCGCGGCCGACACGCCCGATTCCGAGCTGAACCAGCTGCCGGGTGACTGCGCCCACTTCCTGATCGACACTGACGGGACGATCTACCAGCTCGTCCCGCTCACGATCCGCTGCCGCCATACGGTCGGGCTCAACTGGACCGCGATCGGCATCGAGGACGTCGGCACGAGCGACGCACAGATCCTCGACAACCCACGACAGCTCCAGGCCTCGCTCGCGCTGACGGTCTGGCTGATGGGTCGCTTCCACATCTCGCTCGGCGACGTGATCGGCCACGCCGAAAGCCTCACCTCCCCCTACCACCACGAGCTCTACGCGCCGTGGCGCTGCCAGACGCACAGCGACTGGACGACCCCCGACATGGATCGCTACCGCGCACTGCTCGCGGCTCTCGGGCACCGGGACGGGGTGCCGCTCGGCAAGACCGCCGACCGCGCCGCGTCGCGCTGCTAGAGAGACCAGCTCAGGGCCAGGGGAGAGTGGCGACCTTCACCGTCGTCATCGCCCGGATCGACTCCACCACACCCTCCTTGGCTCCGAGGCCCGAGGCCTTCACGCCCCCGAACGGCGTCTCCTCGGTGCGGAAACCGGGAACCTCGCGGATGTTGACTGTGCCGCACCGCAGCTCGCGGATGCAGCGGGTGATCGCGACGAGGTCGTTCGAGACCACGCCGGCCGAGAGCCCGTAGCGGGTTCCGTTCGCGACGGCGATCGCCTCGTCGAGATCGGCGACTGAGGTCACCGGAAGCGCAGGGCCGAACGTCTCCTCCCTCACGAGCTCGCTCACAGGCCGGACCTGCTCGAGCACGGGCGGGACGATCTGGGCGCCGGAGCGCTCGCCTCCGCCGAGCAGCCTCGCCCCGTCGGCGATCGCGCCCGAGACGCGAACCTCCACCCGGCCCGCCGCCTCCTCGTCGATCAGCGTTCCGACATCGGTCGCCGGATCGAGAGGATCGCCCACGACGAGTCGCCCGGCACCGACCGCGATCCGAGCCGCGAGCTCCTCCGCGACCGGCGCCTCGGCGAGGATCCGCTTGACCGCGGTGCAGCGCTGGCCGCTGTTCCGGGTGCCGCCGGCGACCGCAAGCTCGGCGGCCTCGTCGAGTTCCGCATCGGCCAAGACGATCAAGGGGTCGTTCCCGCCCAGCTCGAGCACCGTCCGGCGGTAGCCGGCGCGCGAGGCGATCAGCTCGCCGACGGCGATCCCGCCGGTGAACATCACGACCTCGACCGCCTCGTGGCCGAGCATCTCGTTGAGGATCTCCTTGCGGTCGCCGGTGACGACTGCAAGCGCGTCGGGCGGGTAGCCGGCCTCGAGCACCGCGCGGGCGAGCCAGAGAGCGGCGAGAGGCGTCTTCTCGGACGGCTTGAGCACGATCGGCGCTCCCGCGGCGATCGCCGGGGCGAACTTGTGGGCGACCTGGTTGAGCGGGTGGTTGAACGGCGTGATCGCAGCGACGAGCCGGACGGGCTCACGGGTCGTGAACGCACGCCGCGCCCGCCCGTTCGGGGAGATGTCGCAGGCCCAGAGCTCGCCGTCGTCCCGCAGCGCAGCGCGCGCGGCGAAGCGGAAGACGTCGACCGCTCGGGCGACCTCGTGAGTCGTGTCGGCCAGACACAGCCCGGACTCGCGGGTGATCAGGGAGGCGAGCTCCCCTGCTTCACCCGCGATCATCGCCGCCACACCTTCGAGGACGAGACTCCTCGCGTACCGGTCCAGCGAGACGATCGCCGCTCCGGCCAGGTCGAGCGCGCGCCGCACCGTACTCCGCGACAGGACCGGCGCGGTTCCGATGATCTCGCCGGTGAACGGGTAGACGACCTCCAGCCGGTTCTCTCCGTGCTCGTCGGCCCCGCCGATCAGGCAAGGCGGCTCGAACGTCGTCGCCGACACCGTCACGACGCGGCACCGAGCAAGAGGGAGTGGATGTCGGCGTTCGTGAGCCCGCGGGCGGGCGGAAACGCCGGCGCTGTTGAGAGCAGGATCGGCACCCGCTGCTCGTGGCGGCCGCCGTGCGAGCGAAGCGGCCCCCGGAGAGCCGAGAGATCATGGTCCCGCGGGCGCTTGCCGAACACGGTCGTCTCGTCGCCGAGCACGACCAGGTCACCGATGCGATCGGCCGGAAGCGAGAGTGCCGCCGCAGCTTCGTCCCGAGCGAGCACCTCCTCGACCCCCGTGACGGCCGCCAGCGCCGCGCGGGCCTGCTCGTGCTCGGCCGCGTCGACATGCACCCAGCACGCCGAGCCGAGCGCAGCGTGGTGCGCGACGTAGGGGTCGGTGATGGGCAGCACCACCCGGGCACTGCCGACGCCTGCGCGATCGAGGGTCTCGGCGAGGTAGCGCACGTTCGGCCGCCCGTCACCGCCCGTCTTCGCGTTCATCCCGTGATCGGCGACGAGGCCCACGCGCCAGCCCGCGTCCAGATACTCGCCGACGAGCTGGTCGAGCCGGGCCAGATAGCGGTCGCTCAGCTCGTCGCCCGGGGCGGCCGCGTGCTGGACGGCGT
>DATIYE010000120.1:0-9002 GCA_035517795.1 Gaiellaceae bacterium
CTCCTGTTCGCATCGGTACCTGCTCCTTCGCCGACGACGCGCTCGTCAAGCACTGGTACCCGAAGGGACTGCCGGCGAAGGATCGTCTCGGTTGGTACGCGGAGCGCTACTCGACCGTCGAGGTCGACTCCACGTTCTACCGCGTGCCCGAGGCGGGGATGGTGCAGGGTTGGGCCGACCGGACGCCGCCCGGCTTCGTGATGCACATCAAGGCTTTCGGCCTCATGACCCGGCATCCGGTGCGACTCGAGCAGCTGCCACCAGACCTACGAGAGCGAATGCCGCTCGACGCGCGCGGTCGGGTCGACCGGCCGCCGCGAGAGCTCCGGGCGGTCGTCTTCCGCGAGTTCCTGGGTGCGCTCGAGCCCCTGCGCCGCGCGGGCAAGCTCGGCGGGATCCTCTTCCAACTGCCGCCGTACGTGGTGCCGAAGCCGGCGTCGCTCGACTACCTCGAATGGGCGCGCGAGCAGGTCGGTGGCGACGAGATGCTGGTCGAGTTCCGCCATCGCGACTGGTTCGCCGAGGTGCGGAGAGCGGAGGTCCTGCGCTGGCTCGAGGAGCGGCGGATGTCGTATGTGACGGTCGACGCGCCGCGGCGGGAGGGCGCCAATGTCCCGGAGACGCTCGTGGCGGCTACGAGCCCGATCGCCTACGTCCGCTTCCACGGGCGGAACGCGGACACCTGGAACGTCCGCGGCGGCAGCGCGGCAGCGCGATTCGACCACCTCTACACGCCCGGGGAGCTGGCCGAATGGGTCGAGCCGCTCCGCGAGCTCTCGGGCGCTTCCGAGCAGACCTATGCGTTCTTCAACAACAACAACCAGACCGACGGCGTGGCTCAGGCACCGGCCGGAGCCGAGCTCCTACGCGAGCTGCTCGAGGAGCAGAACGTGCCGGTCGGCTGAGGCTGACGAGTGCTCTAGCTTTCCGAGGATGCGGATCCTGTCCGTCACCCACGGCAAGCTCGTCCGTTCCGAGCTCTTCGGGGAGGTGATCGCCGAAGAGGGGCACGAGCTCGTCGAGTGGAAGATGGGGAAGGAGTCGCGCCCGGGAGGTCCGTTCGACGGCGTGCTCGTGCTGGGCGGACACATGAACGTCGGCGAGGAGGCCGAGCACCCCTGGCTCGCGGACGAGTACGACCTGCTCCGTGAGCTGGTCGAGGCCGAGACGCCACTGTTCGCCGTCTGCCTGGGGGCGCAAACGCTCGCACACGCCTTCGGGGCTCGGGTCTCCCGACTCCCCCAGCAGCAGGCCGGGTTCGTCGATGCGTGGCTGACGGCCGACGGGCAGGCCGACAGGGTGCTGGGCGTGCTTCCGGAGCGCTTCGAGGCACTCGTCGGCAACGCCTACGGCTTCGAGCTGCCGGCGGCGGCCGTTGAGCTGGCAGGGTCCCAGGCCCAGCCACAGGGCTACCGCCTCGGCGAGCGGGCGTGGGCCGTGCAATTCCACCCCGAGGCACGCCGGGGCCAGGTGCTCGCCTGGTTCGAGGAGGACGAGGAGTCGCTGCCGCGGCCGCTCGCCGAGCTCGAGCGCGAACTGGAGGCGAAGATCGACGGCTGGCACCGGCTCGGCCGGGCGCTCTGCCTCGCGTTTCTCGCAGCGGCCCGCCCTGTCTAGCGAGCCGGTGGGGCTCGGATCACGCGCAGGCCGTTGACCCGCTCGTAGGCCGGCGGCAGAAGCCCGAAGACCGCGAGCGCCAGCGGCAGCCTCGTCTTCGCGCGCATCTCGGCTGAGTGCCGCCAGCCGCCCGTGAAGCCGATCAGGGGTGCCCTCGGGTTGAGCTTCCGGATCGTCTTGACGAGACGCGCCGCCTGTCGCTGCTGGTCGATCACGATCGCGTCACGAGGGCTCCACCAGATCTGGAGCGGTACGCGCGAGTACGCGAGCGCCCGCGCGTAGGTCAGCGGGCTTCGGAGCTCGTACGGGTACGGGTCGTGCACGGGTCCGCCGCCGAGCTCGGCGCGGGCGAGCGCCTGCAGCGACTTCCCGATCGGACCGTGCCAGACGTGCCTGCAGCTCTTCGAACAGGCGAGCCGAACGAAGTCCCGGTACTGCAACGAGAAGTCGACCACCGGGTCGAACGCGGCGGCCCCGGCCAGCAGGCGCGGGTGGCGCGCGGCGAGAAGGAGCGTCTCCTGGCCGCCCATGCTCCCTCCGTACGCGTAGATCCGGCGCAGGTCCAGGTGCACCCAGGGCAGTGTCAGACGCACGATCTCGGGCATCCGGGCGAGGTCGGAGATCTGACCCACGGAGCCCCACGAGTAGTTGCCGAGCAGCCTGCCCTGCCCGTCCGGGCTCACGACCGCGAAGTTCCCGATCGCGGGGAGCTGACCCCAGAGCCTCACGTTGGCGCGACCGGTCACCCCGCGCCCGTGCGGGGAGATCACGAGCGGGATCGGCGGCGCGTGGCCTGGCCGGTACGACCGAGGGAGCACGACGTAGGCACTCCGCCGGGCGCCGTTGTGCGCCCGGTAGGCGATCGTCCAGATCCGCACCTTCCCGCGCACGAGGGGGCGAGCGGCACCGGCCGGCGGCGGCACCGGCGAAGACGCCAGAACGGCCGCGACGACGGCCGCCGTTCCCACCTTCAAGCCCCCCGACACGCCGCGACTCTACGCCGTCCGGACGATCAGGTCGAGGGGCCTGGCCGCTCCCGTGAGGTCGATGGTTCCGGTCGCAGCGTCGAACGGCCGCCGTGGGGAGACCGACCTGATCCGCTCGCCGAGCGGCAGCCGCAGACGCAGCAGGAGCGCAGCGGGCTTCTGTGCGGGCACGTCGACGTGGACCCGAACTGCGCGGTCGGATGCCTCGAGGGTGTACGAGACAGGACCGAATCCAGTCGGGACCCGTTCGGCCGCGATGCGACGGCCCGGACGGAGCCAGGCCCGCGGGGTGGCGAAGGCGAGGCGAAGCTCGGTGGCGGAATCCTGCACGAGCATCAGCCGCAGGGTCTCGAGGAAGGCGTCGTTGGCGACGCTGTTCGGGGGCAGGTAGGCGGCGCGGTACCGCAAGCCGTCGACCGGTGCCACGCTCGCGGCCTCGCCCGCAACGAACGTGCCCGGGGTCATTCCGTCCGCGAGCTGCCCGTAGAGGCTCAGCACGAGCTGGCCGGCCTGGTCCTCGGCGGCCATGAAGCGAGCCGTGTTCACACCGTAGACCTGATCGGTGCCGGACCGCGCCGGCGAGGCATCCGGGCCGTACAGCGAGTACCCCCCGGCGCGAACAAGTCCGAGCAGCCGCGACCCGTGCCGGAGCAGGTAGGCGAGCACGCCCCTCGCCTGCGTACTCCCGGGCGGGAAGAGGCCGGAAGCGAGGGCGTACGGCGCCACGAGGTTCCAGTAGCTCCCCTCACGCGACTCGGTGACCGTTGCGTAGGGCCCCTCGTCGCCGCCGAGCCGCATGGGCAGGAAGAGCGACCCGTCCGGCAGCTGGCGCTGCGACGCTCGGACCGCCCGCCGCAGAGCCGGGCCGAGCGTCGCGGCGATCGAGGCAGCACGAGCCGAGAGACCGCGCCGGCCCGCCTCGCGCCACACGGCGGCGATCGCGTGGAGCCCCTCCCAGGCGACGGCCTGCGCGTGGAGCCCCTGGACCGTGTCCTTGATGTCGGACGAGAACTGCTCCGGCGCGAGCAGCCCGCTCTCCTGCTGTCGGCGACGGAGGGTCGTGACGTATCCGACCAGCCTCGGCGTCTCCTCCGAGAGAAAGCTGCGGTCGCCCGTGAGACGGACGTAGTCCGATGCCGCGAGGAGCTCCTCCCCCGCTGTCCACCCGGGATAGGGGGTCGGGCGCCGCGTGAACGAGACCCGCAGGATCGCGCGACTGACTGCGGCGAAGCCGAGCTCCGCCATCACCTGGGCTCCGTCGAGGCTCTCGGGAAAGGAGAACTCCTGGTAGGGGTTGCCGATGCTGTAGCGCCACGAGAGCTCGAGGTTCTGGACGAGCAGCGCCCGCTCCGCCTCCATGACCTTCGCCTCCGGCACCGCGAAGTGAGCCCCCTGCGCGAGCCGGGCAGTCCAGTAGTGACCGACGGAAGCCCTCGTCTTCCCGTACGAGAGCGCGTCGAGTGCAAACGGGCGCACCGGTGCCGCCGGATCGAGCCATCCGGCGTAGGCAGGGCCCCTGGGGAACACGAGCGAGGTGCCGTTCCAGCGCCCTCCCGCCGAGAAGACCAGGTAGGCGCGCGAGCCTCGGACAAGCCGGTTGCCCGAGCGGCGGAGCCCGGCGACAGTGGGCCGGAACTCGATCCGCCCGGGGCCGGAGACGCGGACGAAGCTCACGAGTGATGCCGAGTCCGGGATGCGGGCTGCGAACGACTCCTGCGAGTACGACCCGTATCGCGTCTCGAGGATCGGCAGCCACCCGCCTGCAAGCCTCGCGGGAGCGAGACGTGAGAGACACGACCCGTACCCTGAGCCGCCGACCGAAACCTCGAGGGCGGGCCCGCCGACCCGCTGGGAAATGATCTCGCTCCCGTCGGCGACGTGGAGCGCAACCGTGCCGGCTCCGAGCGGCCCTGCCGGCTCGGCGAACGGCAGGTAGTACACCCCGGAGCGGGTGAGCGGGCCGCCCCCGGCCGTCCGGGCGTACAGGATCGGGGCGAGGCGTCCGCTCGCCCCGGCGAGCGTCGGCCCCCCCGGCCTGCCGAGCAGCTGTTCCCCCCAGAGATCGCGCTTCGACCCGAGCGCCGCAGTGACGCGGGCGGTATAGGCGGCGGTTGCCCGCGGCGCGTTGCATGCCGGCTGCGCAACCGCGGGGGCCGGCAGCAGCATCAGCGTGCCGACGACCGCGCACCGCGCGATCACGGCGCAGCGGAAGCGGAGCTCAGGCGTTGTAGTCGGCCGGGTCGTCGCCGACGCAGGAAGCGAGCGAGACCACGACCCCGGCCGGCGGCCCTCGCATCACTCGGGACCGGTGGCTTCGAGATCTGAGGTTTCGAGAGGTAGCTCGCTACGTGACCACTCGTGCCAAGAGCCCGAGTAGTTTCTCGCATCGAACCCCAGTCCCCGGAGAATCTGCACCGCGGACGCCGACCGCGAGCCACTGTGGCAATAGGCGACGACCTCGGCGCCGTCGGCGAGCGCGAGCCGGTCTCGAAGCTCCCCCTCGGACATGAAGACCATCTCGTCGATCGAGAGGTTCACCGCACCGGGGATATGGCCCTGGCGTGGATCACACGGAGCGCCGAGCACGCCGTCGTACTCCTCGGCCCGCCTCACGTCGACCACTGTCACCTCGCCAAGCCGGACCGCGAGCTCGGAGATCTCGATGTCCGTCACGCGAGTCCCTTCACGATCTCGACCTCGGCGGCGACCCCCTGCCGCTCGCAGAGGCCTTCGAGCCACCCATCGATCCGAGCGGGCAGGCTCACGTTGTAGAGCTCCCGTAGCCGCATGATCCAGGGAAGATAGGCGAAGTCGACGAACAGGCTCTCACCCACCGGCAGGGTCTCGAGCCGCTGTTCAACCGCGTTCTCCTCGCCACGGCGGAGCGCGTAGTACTCGTCGCCGAGCAGATCGTCGAACTGGAACACCGCGAGCCGCGCCCTTGCGCGCGCCTCGTGCCCGGACGGTAGGAGCGCGGGAGCCGGAAAACGCTCTTCAAGGTACTCCATGATCACGGCGGACTCGGGAAGGGCGAAGCCGTCGTCGAGCACCGGCACCTTTCCCGCAGGGTTCAGCTCGAAGAGCCACTGGGGACGGTTTCGGAGGTCGATCTCCACCGTCTCGTACACAACGGACTTCTCCGCGAGCACGAGGCGCACCCGCGCGCAGAAGGGGCAGCGCGCAGCATCGATCAACCTCATGGTTCGATCTCGAGCCCCATCGCGCGGGCGAGTCCGGCGTAGATGTCCTCGGCAGGCGGCAGGTCGGCCGGCGACGCTGCCGTGCGCGCGATCCGGTGTATCTCCTCGCGGTCGGCGCCCGTGAGCCGGGCGACGAGGGTGGGATTCGCCTCGAGCGCTAGCCGGTCGCTCGTCGGCAGGTCCTCGTAGTAGGTCGGAACCGACAGGTACTCGTCGACCATCCGCCCGCTCTCGAAAAGCCGGAAGCGAACGACCGCCCCGAGCTCGACCGCCAGCGCGACGACCACAGCCCCCAGGCGATCGGAGAGGTCGGCTGCGAAGCGTGAGTGAGCGTCGCGGTCCGAGTCGAGGAGGGTGTCGGTGATCCGGACCCAACCGCCGGAGGCATCGTGGACACCGGGATCCTCGAGCCTCGGGAGGAACTGGGCGAGAGCCCGCTCCACCGATGCTCGATCGTCGGTCTGCACGTGAGTCGAGGCTCGGGAGGGCCCGGCCGGGTTCGACCCGAGCCGGTCTTCGAGAGCGTCGAGCGGTTCGATCATCAGGAGCTCGACCGCCTCGAACCCGAGCCGCCGCCAGACCGTCTCTCCGACCTGGTTCGAGGTCAGGACCTCGAGCGAGACATGAGTGGCACCGGCCTTCCGGGCCGCGGCCGTGCCTGCACGGAGGAGCGCCTTCGCGACGCCCTGGCGACGCGCTCGTGCGACGACGTGCACCGTCTCGACATGCCACCGGTGGGGATCCGCCGCGGCGAGCTCGATCAGCCCGATCACCCCTTCGCCGTCCTCGGCGAGAAACACGGCCCCGGCGATCATGTGCTCTCGCATCGCCTTCCAGTCCTCTTCCCACGAGTCGGGCTCGAACCCGGCCGGTTCGGGGACCTCGGCCACGAACTCCTCCCAGAGCGCACGGATCGCCGTCTCGTCGCGCCGGGTGGCGGTCCGCACGTTCACGGCATCCTCGACGCGGTCAGCAGGTAGTGGGCCGAAAGGTTCTGGAACGGATCGAGACGCGGACCGAGCTCGTGCACGTCGGAACCGTAGAAGAGATCGACCGCCTTTCGCAGGGCGAGGTCGCCGGCAGGCCATGCGCGGGGCCTCGCGAGGTGTCGGGCGAGGAACCACTCGGCCGTCCAGGGCCCGAGACCGCGGACGGCCGTCAACCTGGCACGGATCTCGTCGTCCGGGAGCTCGACGAGTTCGTCCAGGTCGAGTTCTGCACGGGCGAGCCCGATCACGTACTCGGCCTTCCGGCGCGAGAAGCCGAGCGCTACGAGCTCCAGCTCGGCCGCTGCCGCGACACGCTCCCGGGTCGGGAAGGCGTACACGCGCCCGCACCGCACCCCGAGACGGGCGATGAAGCGGCTGCGGATCGCAGCGGCGGCCCGGAGCGAGACCTGCTGGGCCGTGATCGAGGTGACGAGGCTCTCGAACGGATCCGGTGCGAGCGGAGGGCGGAAGCCCGACAGCCTGGGCACGAGCTCCCGGAGCACCGGCTGAGACGCCGCCCAGAGCACGAACCGGTCGAGCTCGAACTCGCGGCCGAGGAGCTTCTCGACCGTCGGTCGAGTCACCTCGTCGAGCGGCTCGACCTCGACGCCGCCCGGAGCTGACGCGATCCTCACTTCGCGACCGCAGACCGCCCGGTACAGCGCCTCCTCGTGCCACAGGTTGGCCAGGTCGGGCCCGAACACCCGGAAGCGCTCGGCCGAGAGCCCGAAGTCGTAGGGCTCAGGAAAGCGCAGCAGCAACGCCGTCGAGCGTCTCGAAGCGATCGTGCGGCACGCCCCGTCGTTGCAACTCGGCGGCCAGCCACCCTCGCGCGAGGACGCGGTCGGCCGCACCCGCGGCGCAGAGGTCGGAGCTGCCGTCTCCGAGGTGGGCGAGCGGCCGCTCGGGCGGGAGGGAGCGCCGCTTGCAGGTGACGTTCTCCGCGGTCCGGGTGGACACTTCGGCCACACCGGTCCGGATCGTCGCGACCTCGGCGGCGGGCGACGCGCCGTTCGAGGAGGACCCGCGCCGGAACTCCTCGACGGTGCAGGTGCCGTCCCGGTCAAGGGCGAGCCTCATCCCTTCAACCTAGACGATTGGAACCGATCGTCTGGCCACGGCAACCGAGGATCGGTAACGCCTACGATGGCTTCCGGCGACGGCTCCGACCAGCGGCAGCTGGCTCAGCTTGAGCTGACGCGATTTCGCAGGACGCCGATCCCTGCGGCCTCGAGCTCGACGACGTCCTCAGGCTGAAGCGGCGCGCCCTCGTCCTGGGGGACACGGGCGACGAGGACGTCCCCGGGCCGAAGGGCGGTGTTGCGACCGGCTTCGGCGATGAGTCCGGGCCACGAGGGCATGAGCTCGCTCAGTTCCGCCGTGACGCGCTCCTCGCCGTTGACGCGCGCCGTGAGCCGCGGAGTCCCGACCTCGTCGAGCGTGACCATCAGCGGGCCGAGTGAGAGGCCGAAGTCGCTGCTCTTCGAGGGGCCGAGCCCTGCCTCGCGCTCGATGCGTGCCAGATCCCGCGCCGACCAGTCGTTGGCGAGCGTGAAGCCTCCGATCTCACCCTCGGCTCCGACGACGGCGGCGAGCGCGAGTCCGAAGTCGAGCTCGGAGGTGCCACTCGGGTAGGCGAGCGCCGCCTCCGGGCCGAGGACCGGGAACGGGCTCCGGAACGTGAAGAGCCGACCGTGCTCGAACGGCCGGAAGACCCTGACCGCCGGGGGATAGAGCACGGGCGCGAGCAGGTCGCAGTCGTCGAGCGCGTATTCTGCGTGCTCCCTTGCCCCGCCGCCGCCGGTGAAGAACGCCTGAAGCGTCTGCGCGGCGAGCTGGACGATCCGGTCGCCCTCGACGCGCCCGGGCCAGCCGCGCTCGAGCGCCATCTCCTTCGGGGTGAACATGCAGAGCTTCATCGGGGCGAGCCTAGCCGGGGCTTACGAGTGACCGAGATCGGCTGGGGAACCTCCCGGTTCTTCCAGCTGACGCTCGTCCGCTTCGCGGACAGGCCGCTGCGAGGTCAGCCGGGGGAACCTCCCGGTTCCCCCAGACCCCCTCCACTGGTCCGCTTCGCGGCCGGCTCCGTATGGACCACGACGTCGCCGATCTCCGGCGCTTCGGCCCTGATGCGGGCCTCGATCTCGCTGGCGCAGGTGTGCGCCTGATCGAGGCTCGTGGTCGGGTCGAGGACGAGCGTGAGGTAGACG